>WFUT01000233.1 GCA_015484845.1 Desulfobulbaceae bacterium | reverse complement strand
CTGCGAAAGCGGTGGCGGCTCTTCCTGCGCCAGGAGGCCGGGGATGGCGGCGCGGCCGCCGGCAGCGGGCGGGAATAGCCCTGTCCGAGGGCGAAAAGATGAAGCGGATCAACGAGGCCGAGGGCCGGGCCCAGGAGATCCTCAAGGTGGCCGAGGCCACGGCCGAGGGACTGCGCAAGGTGGCGGCGTCCCTGGCCGCGCCCGGCGGTCACGACGCCGCCAACCTGGACGTGGCCAAGAAGTACCTGGACCAGTTCGGCAAGCTGGCCCGCGAGAACAATACCATGATCCTGCCCGGCGACCTCACCGATGTCGCCTCCATGGTGGCCACGGCCATGTCCACCCTGCGCCGGACAGACAGCCGGCCCGCGCCGTCCTCCTGAGGGGAGTCGGCGGCTGTCTCACTGTTTTTCTTCCCCGGGCCAGTCGCGGTAGAGGTCGGCCCTGGTGGGCGGCATCCGCGATGCGGGTTTGCCGTCACGTTTCGTGGCCACGGTCTGGAAGATGCCCAGCGACCCGTCATAGAAGGAGAACGAGACCCCGGCCAGGTAGGCCAGCCACATCTTGAACCGCTCCTCGCCGACCAGCTTGACACCCTTTTCCTTTTCCGCCTCCAGCCGCTGGCACCACATCCTGGTGGTGAGGCCGTAGTGCTCCCGCCAGGACTCCACGTCGTGGATCTCGAAGCCATGGGCCTCCATGACCTCCACGGTGTGGCCGATGTGGTCCAGGTCGGAGCCCGGAAAGACGTACTTGAGGATGATGCGGCGGCCGGGCGAAATGCGCTTGAATTCCCGCTTGCTGCGATGGGCCGGCTTGGTGATGCCGTGGTTGAGGAAGATGCCGCGGTCCCGGAGCAGGTCGCGCATCTTGCCGAAGTAGGCCGGGTAGTTGGGTATGCCGACGTGCTCGTACATGCCGATGCTGGCGATCTTGTCGTATTCACCGTCCAGTTCCCGGTAGTCGCGCAGCTCGATCTTCACCTGGTCTTCCAGGCCCAGCCGCTTTACCTTCTCCCGCGCAAATTCGTACTGTTTCTCCGACAGGGTGACGCCGTGTCCCCGGACCTTGTACTTCCGGGCCGCGTGGCAGAGCAGGCCGCCCCAGCCGCAGCCGATGTCCAGGAAACGGTCGCCGGGCTGCAGCCGCAGCTTGCGGCAGATCATCTCCATCTTGTCCTGCTGGGCCTGTTCCAGGGTGTTGTTCCAGTCGGTGAAGTAGGCGCAGGAGTACTGCATCTCGGGATCGAGGAAGAGCTGGTAAAACTCGTTGGACAGGTCGTAGTGGAACTGGATAAAGGCCTTCTCGTCCCGTTTTGCCGGTTTGCGGCCCACCTCGTCGCCCTGCCAGCAGCAGATCCGCGGCTTTTCCCTGGCAGCGAGAAAGAGGGGCAGCCCACCACGGAGAATGAGTGTACGGTTGAGCCGCCTGCGCAGCTTCTTCGAGGTAATGCCCTCGGTGGGGTGATCAAGCTTGAGCGCCTTTTCGTAGAAGCTGATCAGGTCGCCGCCACGGTAGGTAATGCCACCGGTGGCATAGAGCAGGAGTAGGGTCTCGAGGGTGGGCCGCCGCAGCAGGCAGCCCAGCACGCCCGGGTCCCTGATACAGATACAGAAGTGGGAATCGGCGCTGCGGCCGAGCGGCACGATGCAGCCGTCCCAGAGCTCGACGCAGAACGCGACATCGGCGATCTCGGCGATATGTTCGAGCACCAGCCGTGCGGATCGCAGATACTTGTCTTTCCTGTTGTGCTTGGACATGATCCGGCTCCTGGACAAGATGGGAAGAGAACGCTGGCGGCAGTGGATGCCGGGGCATGGACCAGGAAGAGTATGCCCCCTGCCACCATCTATTGATTACAGATGATCCCGAATACGGTGGCTGTCAAGGTTTTTTTTGGGGGAAATCAGGAGGAAAAGGGTCAGGATCCGGAGAGAGGGGCCGGGTGGGCTCCAACCACCAGGTGGTGCCGTCCGGCCCCGGATGGCAGGGGTGCTCCTCCCTTCACCTGGCCGCGGTTTGCCGCAGGAAGGCGAGCTGGTCCCTGCTCAGGATGGCGCGGGTCTTCTGAATACAGGCCAGGTGGATCATGGTGGCCCTGGTCTTGAGGTCGGCGATGGACCGGACCAGGGGCCGGAGTTCCTCCGGGGTCTTCCCGGTCCTGATTCCCTGGATCACCCTGTCTTCCAGGGGCGCGATCTCCCCTTTGATTTTGGTCACCGCACCGATGGTCTCCCTGCGGATACGCAGAAGCTGTTTTTTCTGCTGCCCGGTCAGGGCGAGTTGCGGGTTGTTCCAGTGCTGCTTCAGCAGCAGGGTGAGGTGCGGCAGCCTGGCCGTGATGAGAAAAGGCGGGTTCTTTGCAGCGGGTCGGGTTGCCCGGTCCGGATGCGGTCCCGCAGCGGCCGCGCCAGCGGGCAGTGCCAGCAACAGGGCCATGACAAGGCTGAGCGGAACGATGTTGTTGATCGTCATCTGATGTTCTCCGGTTGGGGTTCTTGCTCAGCGATCCGGGCAGGCACAGGGGCCCTGGTGGTCCAGATGAAGAGCAGGGGAATGAAGAGCAGGGTCAGGAAGGTGCCCACCAGCAGGCCGCCGATGGCCACGGCGCCCAGGGGCGCCAGCCGTTCCAGGCCGATGGCGTTGCCCAGGGCCACGGGCAGCATGCCTGCGGCCACGGCAAAGGCCGTCATGAGTACCGGCCGGGTCCGTATGCGGATGGATTCGATCATGGCGCTCCGCTTGTCCATGCCCTCTGCCATCTTCTCCTGGGCAAAGTGGATCAGGAGGATGGCGTTGTTGACGATGATGCCGGAGAGGAGGATGAATCCCATCATGGCCGGCATGGAGACGTGGTAGTTCAGCAAGAGCAGGGTCCAGGACGCGCCGACGATGGTGAGTGGAATGGAGAGGATGATGATCAGCGAGACCCGGATGGAGTCGAAGAAGATGATCAGGGTGAGGAAGATCAGGATGACGGAATACCCGATGGCCCGGGCCATGCGGCCTGCGGAGTTGGCGAACTCCTTGACATCGCCCACCTGTTCCATGGTCACGGACTGTGGCAGCACCGTGCCCTGGAAGTTCTCTGCAAAGTCGTCCATGATGTGCGAGATGGCGGCCTTTTCCCGGTAGCCATAGACGTTGAGGGTATAGTTGAGGCCCTCCCTGCTGATGATCCCGGGTTCCAGCTCCCGGCTGACCGTGGCCAGGGCCGAGAGCGGAATCCTGCCCTGGGCCGGGGTGTCGATCAGGAGGGTGGAGAGCAGCCCGGGCCGGTCCCGCTGCTCCGCCGGCAGCCAGACACGGACCCCGAAGTCGATGGCGTTGGCGGCCGGAAACGTGGCCACCATGGCGCCACGGAGCAGGGCCTGGAGCTGGTCGGTGATATCGGAGTAGCTCAGGCCGTAGAAGGCTGCCCGCTCAGGATTGATGGCCAGGTTGTAGACGGTCTTGTCGATGTCCCAGGTCCGGTTCACCGAGACAACGCCCCGCGTCCGGTAGAGGGCCTTTTCCACCATGTCACCGGCCCGGACCAGGTCGTCGAAGTCGGGACCGGAGAGCATGACATCGATGTTGGCGCGTATGGAGGAAAGTGCCGTGGCGCCGTAGTCCACCACGTCGAGCCGCTTGATGTGTTCGATCTGCGCAAGCTGCGGTCGTAACCGGTGCTCGATATCCCAGATGGAATCACTGCGCTCGTAACGGTTGACATAGGTGGCGGTTATGGCGACGTGGTCGCTCCCGGACCCGGAACCGATGCTGAGCACGCCTGGCTCGCTGCCGATGGCTGTGGAGAGGTAGTCGAGCCTGTCGGCCCTGGCCAGGACCCTGTTGACCTGGTTGACAACGGCCTGGCTGGCCTCGATGGGCAGGTTGGGGTCCGTGGTGATCTTGACCAGGACTCCGCCCGTATCCATGGGCGGCATGAGTTCCCGGCCCACGGTCGGCATCACCCCGCGCATGCTGACGGCAAAGGAGACAAAGAGGACAACAAAGTAGAGAACCGCCACCAGCTTCCGTTCCAGGGCCGCCCGCACCAGGAAGGCGAAGAATCCCTGGATGGCCTCGTTGCCGCGGCTGGTGATGCGGTGAAAGAACCCCTCGGCCCGTAACAGGAGGGGATGGTCCATGGCCAGGATCCTCAGCGACAGCAGCGGCACCGCGGTAATGGAGATGACATAGGAGGCGGCCAGGGCCAGGAGCAGGGTGGAGGTCAGGGGCCGGAACACGGTCTGCGGGTAGCCGCCGACAAAGAGGATCGGCGCCAGGGCGATCATGGTGGTGACCGTACCCGACAGGTCGGCGAACATGATCTCCCTGGTGCCCTCCAGGACGGCCCGCCGGATCCCGGTGCCAAGTTCCCGGTAGTGGCGCTCGATGTTTTCCATCACCACCACCGCATCGTCAAGCAGCAGGCCCAGGGCCAGGATGATGCCGGTCAGGGTCACCACGTTGAACTCCAGGCCGATCAGCCACATCAGGGCCACGGTGGAGGCGTAGACCAGGGGAATGGTGATCAGGACCACCAGCACCTGCCGGAAACTGGCCAGGAAGAGGAAGACCACCAGGGTGGACATGAGAATGGCGTCCCGCAGGGACTCGAACATGTTGTCGGTGGACTGGACAATGGTGTCCTTCTGGGTGTCGGTGATCTCGAAGCGCAGGCCGGGATAGCGGGCCCGGAGAAGGACAAGATCCTTTTCCACGGCCTCGATGGTCCGTACCACGTCGGCATCCAGGCCCCGCTGCACGGCAAGGGCAATGGCCTGGTGGCCGTTGCCGTAGTAGGCGGACGTGTTTTCGTAATGACTGAAGCTGATCTCCGCCACGTCGCCCAGCCTGATGTCCGGTGTCAGGCGCAGGTCGGCGAGCGCCGGGAT
>WFUT01000232.1 GCA_015484845.1 Desulfobulbaceae bacterium | reverse complement strand
GATAATCAGGTTCATGATCACCTGCCGGATCTGGGTGGCGTCCCCCTCGATGGGCGGTACCATGTCGCTCAGGTTGAACTTGAGCACCGCCTTCTTGGAGATGGATATCTGCAGCATGTTGGCCATCTCCTCCACCAGGACGTTGAGGTCCAGGGCCTCGATGAGAAAGCGGCCCTTGCCGGAATAGGCCAGCATCTGCCGGCAGAGGTCGGCGGCCCGCCGCGACGCCTCCTCGATGGCCAGGAGATTGGGCCGGGCCGGGGAGGCGGGCGACATCCTGACCAGGGCAAGGTCGGCGTTGCCGAGGATGGCCATGAGCAGGTTGTTGAAGTCATGGGCAATGCCGCCGGCCAGCACGCCCAGGCTCTCGAGTTTCTGCACATGCTGCATCTGCTGCTGCAGCCGCAGGTGCTCTTCCTCGGCCTTCTTCCGCTCGGTGATGTCACGGATTACGCCCAGGTAGCCGATGATCCGGCCCGTATCGTCGCGGACCTGGCCGCCCATGGTCTCGGCAGGAAAGATCTCGCCGTTCTTGCGCCGGTAGTGCATCTCGTAGACCATGCTCTCCGGCCTGGCATCGGGGTTGTAGCGCACCTTGCCCTGGTGGTGGTACTCGTCGGGGTTGGCGTAGAAGATCTTGGTGGTCCTGCCGGCGATCTCGTCCAGGTTGTAGCCGAACATGGCCCGGAAGGCCGGGTTGACGGCAATGATGCGCCGCTCCATGTCCACGAAGACGATGGCGTCCTTGATGGCGTTGAAGATGGCCTCGAACTCGGCCTTGCGCCTGGCCAGCCGTTTTTCGGCCATGCGCAGCTCGGTGATGTCGAGCATGGTGCCCACCATGCCGGCGGGCGTAGTGCTGCCGGCCTCGCAGTAGACGGCCTTGGAAAAGATCACCTCGCGCAGGGTGCCGTCGGCATAGCGCACCCTGGTCTCATAGCTCTGCTGCCTCACCCGGCCGCCCAGGAGCTGCTGGTCCGCCTCCTGGTAGACATCGGCCAGCTCGGCCGGCGCGATGTCGTGGGCCGTGGCGCCGATGATCTGCTCCTTCTCCAGGCCCAGGAACTCGGCAAAGGCCCGGTTGCAGTCCAGGTAGACACCGTCCGGGCTCTTGTGGAACACGGGATGGGGAATGGTCTCGATGATGGTCTCCAGGAGGATCTCCCGGTGGCGGATGGCCTCCATCTGCATGCTGTTCCTGATCGCCACCGCCGCCTGGTTGGCAAAGCTCTGCAGAAGGGCGACATCCTCGTCGCTGAAACGGCGCCGGCGGCGGCTGTGGCCGATGAGAACGCCGAAGACCTCCTCGCCGATCATCATGGGCACGCAGATGGCCGAGGTGATGCCGTGACCGGGCACGACATCGGGGATCTCGAAACGGTCCTCGTCGGCAAAATCGAGCACCGTGGAGGCGGCCCTGTGGGTCACCACCCAGGTGGCGAGGCCCTGGCCCTGGACCAGGCTGTAGGTGTCGATCATGGAGTCCGGGAAACCGCGGGCGTCGCGGATCACCAGGGCCCGCCGGTCCTCCTCCAGGGTCATGAGAGAGAAGAAGTCCAGCTCGAGCAGGCTCCTGCCGATGGCGGTGCACTCGCGGTAGAGGCTGTCGGTATCGCTGGTCCGGACCAGGCGGCTGGAAAAGGCCAGGACCTGCTCCAGGGCCCGGTGCAGGTGGAGCCCGTGCTCCTCCAGGCCCGCGATCCGCTGCCGCAGTTCCTCGTTGAGCTGCCGCAGCTCCCCGTTCTCCCGGCGCAGGGCGTCAATCCGCTCGCTTGCTTCCATGCATCACCCCCGCAGGGTCAGGGTGAAGGTCGCCCCCTTGCCCGGTCCCGGGCTCTCGGCCTCCAGTTCACCGTCATGCGCGTCGACGATGATCCGGGCCTGGGGCAGGTTGAGTCCAAACCCGTCCGGGTTGCGTTTTTCCGGCGGCAGGACAAAGGGCCTGAAGAGGAGCTCACGGTCTTCCGGCGCAAAGCCGCGGCCCGTATCACTGACCAGGATGCTTACCCTGTCGCCGTCGCGGCGCGACTCGATGCTCACCCTGCCGCCCTTATCGCAGAAGACCAGACCATTGTCGATCAGGGTGGTGAGCAGAAACTCCAGGTAGTCGGGATCAGCCTGCATGACCAGGTCGCCGGGCACCCTGTTGTCCACGTGCAGCTCCTTTTCCCCGATCACCTGCTGCCGGTCGGCCAGGATGCGCTCCACCAGTTGTCCCGCCTCCACCGGCTGCAGCGCGGGTGACAGGTCGCTGCCGGCCAGGCCGAAGTAGGTGATCAGGACCTCGGCCAGTTTCTTGAGCCGGTCCAGGGGCGAGCCGATCTCGTTGGAGAGATAGATGAGAAAGGCCATCTTGTTGTCATCGATCTGCTCCAGCCGCTTGTAGGCCTTGACAAGCTGGGCGGTCCGTTCCCTGACCTTCTCCTCCAGGTTCTCGTTCAGGTCCTTGAGCTGCCGGTTCTGCTTCTCGAGCAGGATGTTCTGTTCCTTGAGCAGGAGCTTCATCTTCCGGTTTTCCAGGCCGTTTTCGATGACATTCAGGAGCTGTTCCCGGTTGACCGGCTTGAAGAGAAAGCTGTAGATATGGCCCTCGTTGATGGCCTTGACGATGTCGTTCTTCTCGGCCTGGCCGGAGAGCACGATCTTGCAGATGTCGGGATGCTTCCTGTGCAGCCGTTCCAGCAGTTCGCTGCCCCGCATCTCGGGCATCATCTCGTCGCAGACGATCAGGTCCACGTGGTGACTGTCGACAAAGGCCTCCACCTCCTCGGGATTGAGAAAGGTATGGACCTCGTAGCTGCGACAGAGCAGGATCTCGAGCTCGGTGAGAATGGTCTGTTCATCGTCCACGATGACCAGGCTTGCCTTTTCCTTCTGCAGTGTCTTCATGCTCTCTGGTTCTCCCCCGCCTTCAGAATCAGGATAAATGTCGTGCCCTCGCCGACAACCGACTCGACCCGGATCTCGCCGCCATGGGCCTCCACGATCCGGTGGCAGAGGTTGAGGCCGAGCCCCATGCCCTTGCCCACGCCCTTGGTGGTGAAGAACGGGTCAAAGATATTGTCCAGGATGTCCTGGGAGATGCCGATGCCATTGTCCTCGAAACGGACCTCGATCTCCTGCCGCTCGGGATGGTAGGCCGTGGAGACCCGTATCAGGGCCTCCTTCTTGGACAGTCCCCTGGCCTGCACCGCGTCGCGCGCATTGATGATCATGTTGATGAAGACCTGGCCCAGCTCCTGGGCCAGCCCCTTTATCCTGGGCAGGTCCGGGGCCAGGTCGGTCTCCAGGTTCATGCAGTACTTGATCTGGTTGTGGGTCAGCGTGATGGCGTCGTTGACAATGGTGTTGATATCGCAGGGCGCGAACTGCTCGTCGCTGTGGGCCATGCGCTTGGTGGAATTGATGATGTGCTCGATGCGCTCGATGGACTCGATGTTGCGCTCGGCGATGTCGTTTATGCCGCGCAGGACCAGGTCAAGCCGCAGCTCGGCCGCCTTTTCCTTGAGCTGCCTGCAGGCGGGCGGCAATTCGGCGTCATCGGTCTCCAGGCAGGGCTGCAGGGCATCGAGCAGCTCCCGGACATAACCGATGTTCATCTTCAGGCCCTCCATGGAAAAGCTGATGGCCTGGGCCGGATTGTTGATCTCGTGGGCGATGCCGGCCACCATGGTGCCGAGGGAGACCAGCTTTTCCTGCTTGATGATCTGCTTCTGGCTGTTGAGCAGGGCGTTCTCCGCCTTCTTGCGCTGGGTGTTGTCCCGGACCATGACGATATAGACCTTCTTCCGGCCCAGGGACATCTCGCTGACACTGATCTCCAGCGGAAAGGAGGAGCCGTCCTTGCGCTTGCCGGTCAGCTCGCGCAGGCTGCCCCGGGCCACGGAGAGGGCATCGCCGTCCCAGCGCGCCCCGCTGCCCTTGCCGTCATCGGTTGTCTCAAGCAGGCTGTCCAGGCGCAGGCCGACCACGTCGGCGGGCTCGTAGCCGAACATCCTGGAGGCCGCCGAGTTGAGCGATTCGATCCTGCCCTCCTCGTTGAGGGTGATGACGCCGTCGAGCATGTTCTCGATCACCATCCGGGTCCGGGCCTCGGCCATCTCCACCCGCCGGATGGAGCGGGACATGGAGTTGGTGCCAAAGAAGATGGCCACGATGCCCAGCAGCCAGAGCAGGCCGTGGACCATGGCATAGGTGGCGATGTTCTTCTGGGAGATGGCAAGCAGCGGCGTCAGCGGGATGGAGACCGAGACACCGCCGCGGATATCGCCGATCCGGTAGCCCTGCTGGGCATGGCAGCGCAGGCAGCCCACCTCGGTGATCAGGGGCCGCATCAGGCGCAGGTAGGGCTCGCCGTTGATATCCTGCACCGAGCTCACCTCGGTGATCCCCTTCTCGAAGGCCTTGAGCGCCTTGGTCTCCCACGGGTCGGCGGCGTTCTCCGGCCGGATGGGATCGAGGCTGGTGATATGCCCCAGGGTGCCGTGGCTGCGGGTCTGCATCTCGTAGACCTGCCGGATCATGTATTCCGGGTTGACCAGGGTCAGGGCCAGGCCGTCGGTGGTCATGATCTTGTATTCCGGCAGGTGCCTGAGGTAGGGGTTGGGCCGGGTCTTCTCGGTGATGGGCACGAAGACGCCGTGGTGCTCGGTGGCCCAGCGATAGTAGAGGTGATCCTTCTCGTAGACGGTCTTGGCCTCGTTGAGGGCGATCTGGTGGGTCTGGGTCAGCTGGAGGTTGATGTTCCAGAAGAGCGAGCTGGCGATCACCGCGGTCCAGATCAGGCCCGTGATGATGCCATACTTGCCCATGCCCTCGGACGATGGCAGGTCCATGCCGATGTCGTCGCAGCGGCGGCTCTCGAACAGGACGATGAGGCCGATGGTGAACAGGGCCATGAAGCCGCCGATGATCAGGTGCTCCGGGTCGAAGTAGGGGATGTGCGGGTGCAGCAGGATATCAACAAGGGGATTGATGTTGGCCGCAGCCAGGACAATAATGATGTAGATGGGAATCTTGAGCTTCTTGGCCGGGCATTCCATGGGTCAGGTCTCGTCTGTCGGCCTGTCCGGGGCCTTGTCGTACAACAGAAGACAGGGGACAGGTGCCGGGTGGGCTGGCGCGGTTTTCATGTCTTTTTTCCGTCCACGCCATAGGCCTTGAGCTTGCGGCGCAGGGTATCCTTGGAGATCCCCAGTTCGCGGCAGGTCTTCATCTTTTTGTATTCGTTGCGTTTCAGGGCCTCCAGGATGGCCTGTTTCTCCACCTCGGCCAGGGTCATGGGCCGCTGCACAACAGCGGTCTCCCGCCCGCCGTCCCGGTCGAGAAAATCCTCGGGCAGGTGGCGGGGCAGGATGGTGGCGTCGTGGCACATGATGAAGGCATACTCGATGATGTTCTCCAGTTCCCGGATATTGCCGGGAAAATCATAACGCTTGAGTATGGCCAGGGCCTCGTCCGAGATACCGCTGATCTTCTTGTTGCGCTGGCGGTTGAACCGCTGGATGAAATGATCGATGAGGATGGGCAGGTCCTCCATGCGCTCCCGCAGCGGCGGCAGCTCGATCTTGACCACGTTGAGCCGGTAGTAGAGGTCCTCCCGGAACTCCTTGTTCCTGACCATCTCGTCGAGCCTGCGGTTGGTGGCCGTGATGATGCGGACATCGGTCTTGACCGGCGTGCTGGAGCCCAGGGGCTCGTAGGTCCGGCTCTGGATGACCCGCAGCAGCTTGACCTGCATGGCCTGGGAGATGTCGCCGATCTCGTCCAGGAACAGGGAGCCGCCCTCGGCGGCGGCGAAGCGGCCCTTGCGGTCCTTGCGGGCGTCGGTGAAGGCGCCGGCCTTGTAGCCGAACAGCTCGGATTCCAGGAGGGTGTCGGGCAGGGCGCCGGAATTGACCGCCACAAAGGGCTTGTCCTTGCGCGGGCTCAGCTTGTGGATCACCTGGGCGATGAGCTCCTTGCCGGTGCCGCTCTCGCCCAGGATAAGGATGGTGCTCTCGCTGCGGGCGAACTCGGGCAGGACCGCGAGGATCTTCTGCATCCTCGGGCTGCGGCTGATGATGCCGGTCTTCCTGCTTTCCTCGGAGAGGCGGCGCCGCAGGCGGGTAACCTCGGTGAGATCCTTGAAGGTCTCGACGCCGCCGATGACGTTGCCGGCATCGTCGATCAGGGCGGTGGCACTGACCTGGACCGGGATCTCGTCGCCGTCCCGGCCATGGATTACCTGCTCGGCCACCGTGACCCGGGAGCGGGACTCGATGGCGCGGGCCAGGGGGCAGCCCGATGTGCAGATGCCGGTGGCAAAGATCTCGCGGCAGGGCCGGCCTATGACCTGGTCCGCCGAATACCCGGTGATCGTTGCCGCTGCCCGGTTGAAGGAGGTGATGATATAGTTCCTGTCCACCGTGAAGACGCCGTCTGCCACGGAATCGAGGATGTACTGCTGCTCGAGCCGGTCAGTGATGTCACGGAAGGTCTGGACCATGCCCAGGAGCTGGCGGTCGCGGCCGGTCATGGCCACGCTGGACATGGCCACCGGCACGATACGGTCGTCCTTGCCCCGGATGTAGATGGTCTTGTCGGTCCACTCCTCCAGGCCGGTGCCGGGCGAGAGCAGCTCGCGTTCGCGCTGCTCGCACTCGCTGTTGGCAAAGAGGTGGGTACAGGGCAGGCCCAGGACCTCGTCCGGGTCATAGCCGGTGATCCGCGACGCGGCACGGTTGAAGGAGGTGATCCTGCCCCGCGGATCAACGGTGAACACGCCGTCCACCACGTGATCGAGGATCAGGTCGGTCTGGATGCGGTCGGTGTTGTCGCGGAAACTCTGCACGCCGCCGAAAAAATGGCCCCTGGCGTCGATGAGCGGCGCGGCGCTGACGCTGACCGGCAGGATCCGCCCCTCCCTGACCTCGAGATAGACATTCTCCTGGCTCGCCGGCCGGCCGGTCTCCATGGCCCGGACCAGGGCCGACTGCTCAGGATCACTGCCCGCCATCCTGAGGACCTCGGCAAAATGACGTCCCAGGACCTCCTCCGGCCTGAAGCCGGTGAGTGCCACCGCGGCCTTGTTGAAGAAGGTGATGCGCCGGTCCAGGTCAACGGTGAAGACCCCGTCAAAGATCGAATCCAGGATCAACTGGCGGTGGAAGATCTCCGTGATCTCCTGGAAAGACTGGATACCGCCGATCAGGGTGCCCGAGGAGTCCACCAGGGGCGAGGCGCTGACCAGGAGCGGGATGGTGTGGTCGTCCACCAGGAGGTGACGGGTCACCTGGCGGACGGGTTTGCGCTGTTCCAGTACCTGGCCAAGCAGGCAGAAGTCGCCCCCCTCTGCCGGAGACCTGAAGATCTCGGGACAGTACCTGCCCACGGCGTCCTGTTCGGCAATGGAGGTGATCTTTTCGGCGGCCTTGTTAAAGGTGACGATCTTGAGATCGGTATCGACCGTGATCACTCCCTCGCCGAGGTTGTCCAGGATCAGCTTGCGCTGGATGGCATCGGAAAAGACGCCAGAGGTCAGCTTGTGAAGAGTATCCAGGACCTGGGTGAGCTTTTCGTCTTTAATCATTGAACTGGCGAAAGAACGGAAGAACCGTGGGGGCAGGAGAAAGATCAGGCGCAGATTACGCCCGAAAGCGCAGAGTGTGCCGCGCAGCCTGATGTCATAAATTTTTCCTTATTTTTTAGCATATAGCCGCCAAAGTGTCAAGCAGGATGAAACATTTTGCTTCCACTCACCCCTGCTCCTGCCGGGCCAGGTCCACGGCCTTGCGCAGCGCGGCCCTGTGTACGTATCCCGCATAATGCAGGGGGCTCTTGCCGGTGACCGGGTCAAAGCCGCTGGGATCGGCCGAGCAACGGTACTGGATCTCCCGGGGCAGAAAACTCAACGCCTCCTCCACCTCCATCCCGATCACCAGGGGCGCCACCTCCCAGGTCTCGCCGCAGGGGGCGCCGCGCAGCACCTCCAGGTCGGCGATCCTGTCGCCGTCCAGGGTGACGCGGAACTCTGGAAATCCGAACTGTTCGCCATAGATACCCAGCCGCCGGTGGTGGCCCAGGCCGCAGCAGGTAAACGGCGTCAGCGCGGTTTCGCTCTTTTTGCCCGAGGCGACAAGGGGGATGCCCCGGTCGGCGCAGACCCGGGCCAGGTAATGAGAAAGATCGGGATGGCGCAGGTAATCGAGCACCAGGTCGGCCTCGAAATCCGCAGGAATATACTCTTCCGGATCATCGACAAACTCGGGCAGGGCCTGGTCAATGGCGATGCGGCGGCTGATCTCCAGCCCCCTGCCATAACGCTGAATGCCGGAGATCTTGTGGCTGCCGGAGCCATTCTGCTCAAAAACAACGATCCGCACGATATTCACCTCTCATCCCCTGAAGTTGCATTCCAGCGACAGGATCGGACAAAAAAGTTTCGTTGCGGCACAACGGTTTCGGGCCAGTGCCGGATAACATGCTTGAACCACGACACAATAGGTGGTAACGTCGTTGCCGGAACCAGTTGCTTGACAGCGACAGTGTCAAGGCGCCACATCATCAAGCAGGTTTGGCAGGGAATCGAGATCCTTCTTCATTACATGGGTGTAGATCTCGGTGGTCTTGACATCGGCATGACCGAGGAGTTCCTGCAGGCGCCGGATATTGACCCCTTTTTCCAGCATGTGGGTGGCAAAGCTGTGTCGCAGGGTATGGCACCCCACCCTCTTGCTGATCCCGGCGCGGCCGGCCGCCCTTTTGACCGCCTTCTGCAGCCCTGATTCCAGAACGTGGTGACGCCGTTCAACACCGGAACGTGGGTCGACAGACCGTTTTTTTGCCGGAAAAACGTACTGCCAGCCGATTTCCCTGGCCGCGTTCGGATATTTCCGGGCCAGGGCCTCGGGCAGATAGACCTCGCCAAACCCTTCTTCCAGGTCCCGGTGATGCAGGGCCGTCACCCTGGCAATATGCTGTTGCAGCTCATCAATAATATTGGGAGGAAGAACGGTCACCCTGTCTTTGCCGCCCTTCCCTCCCCTGACATACAGTTTCTTCTGGCCAAAATCCAGGTCCTGGATCCGGAGACGGATGCACTCCATGAGTCGCAAACCTGACCCGTAAATCAGCTTTGCCATGAGGAGATGGGTGCCGTCCATGTGCAGGAACAGGCGCTGAACCTCTTCACCGGTAAGGACCACGGGCGGGCGCTTGGCCTTTTTCGATCTGACCGGTGCGATGCCCTCCAGGGGAATGAACAGAACGCGGCGGTAAAGAAAAACCAGGGCATTGAGCGCCTGGCGCTGGGTAGAGGCAGAGACCCTGCCCTTGACAACAAGGTGGGAGAGAAAACGCTCCACGTGCCCGGCCCCGAGCTCACGCGGATGTGTCTTGCCGCCATAGAACTTGATATAGCGAAGGATCCACTGGCAGTAGGTACTTTCGGTACGATAGGAATAGTGATAGTACCGCAGCACCTCCCGCACCTGATCCATCAGTTTCAACTTTGGATTGGGCCGGAAGCCGGTTTCATTTTCCATATTATTCACTTAATATCACAATAGACGGAAAAGAACAAGAAAAAGGTAATGAGTGGACCAGGAGACCCCATATTTTCCCCCATGGACTGCTTAATATATAAATAAGTGGAAAATAGAGACATCTATTGTCACCAATATGATGGAAATTTTCCACTTATTAACGCTGTTATCTTCCGGGAGTTGCCGGATGGATACGGTATCCGAGATCCTGCAGGTACCGGGAGAGAGCGACGCAGACGAGGGCGTTGAGGGATATCCCGGTAGCCTCGGAGCACTGCCGGGAAGCCATGGCCAGAGGGCCGGGGAGGCGAACGCTTAGCGAAACCTGCTGAGGCG
>WFUT01000231.1 GCA_015484845.1 Desulfobulbaceae bacterium | reverse complement strand
GTATATTATAGACATAAAAAAACATGCACGGGTCGCCACAAGACCATGCGGCACCAATCCTGCGACCGGCATGCTCGCCACAGAGGCGAGTCAAGGTACGGGTCCGCCGCGCAACAGGAAGCGACCGGCGCGGCACTGTTCCGGCCCGGGCCGGAGAGCACGGGACGTGCCGGTCGCTGGCCCCTGGATCAAGCGATGCAAAAAAACCTCCACATCTTCATGCGCCGACCGGACGGTCAGCGGTCAGTGGTCGGCAGGCTGCTCCACGAGCGACAGGCCGACGGCACCATCCTCAGCTATTTCCGCTACGAACCCGGCTGGCTGGCGGACGCGACCGCCTTTCCCCTGGACCCGGTCAACCTGCCCCTGGAGAGCCGGGTCTTCCGGCGCCGGTCACGGACCGGGCTCTGGGGGGTCATGGAGGATGCCCTGCCCGATGCCTGGGGCAGGCGGCTGCTGCAGGCCCGGCACAGCATGGATGTCTCGCGCAGCAACAACATCGAGCTCCTCCTGCTCACCGGCTGGGCCGAACCCGGCGCGACCGGGTTTGCGGAGAGCGCCGCCATGCCCGGCCATACCGTGGTCCCCATGGACATGGACCGGACGGAACAGGCCATCCTTGCCTCCGAGAGCTTTGAAAAGGATGCCGACACCATCAGCCTGCCCGACTTCTTCATCTCCGGCGGCTCCTCTGCCGGCGGCGCCCGGCCCAAGGTCCTGGCCCGTTCCGGCACAGCCCTCTACCTGGTCAAGTTTCCGAGCATCAACGATCCGGCGCCCGACATCATGGCCAACCTGGAGGCCTTTGGCCTGTCCTGCGCCAGGGAGGCGGGCATCCCGGTGCCGGAATTCTTCACCGTCCGTGCCGCCTCCGGCCGGGTGGCCCTGGCGGTCCGGCGCTTTGACACCAGCGGCGACCAGGGCAGGGTCCACTTCCTGAGCCTCCAGTCCCTGGTGGACAGCGAGGAACAGCTCGGCCTGCCCTATGCCCGGATGGCGGAGATGGTCCGCCTGGTCTCGGCTGACCCGGAGCGTGACATCCATGCCCTGTTCAAACAGATGGTGGTCAACATCATCATCTGCAACCGTGACGACCACCTGAAGAACTTCTCCATGCTCCTCGACCCGGCCAGCCGGGGCTTCCGCCTGACCCCGGCCTATGACCTGGTGCCCAACCTCTGGCAGAGGCAGCACGTCCTCTCCGTGGCCGGCAAGATCAGCGACATCGGCCGGGACGACCTGGTGCAGGAGGGCCGGCGGTTCGCGCTCTCCGGGCAACGGACCAGGCGGCTCATCGACGAGGCCGCCACCGGCGTGGCCGCCGCCCTGGCAGAGAACCGGCAGCGACTGGCGCGGCTGGCCGCGGACCACGCCCTCTGCCGACGGCTCCTGGAGCAGGTGCGAGAGAACCTGGCCGCCATCGCATCCCGGGGGACCACTCCATGAATATCAGGGAGATCATCGCCAGCATGGGATTGCAGATGCGCAAGGCCCGGCAGCTCAAAAAGGACCGGCAAAAGGACCTGGCCGCCCGCATGGGCGTCTCCCGGCTGACGGTGATGAAGATGGAAAAAGGTGGCCCCGAGGCAGGCCGCATCCCCTTGGAGACGTGGCTCGAGGCGGCGCGCCACCTCGATCTCCTCGACACCTGGCAGGAGGTGATGACCGTGCCGCCGGACCCCTTTGCGGAGTATGACGAAAAGCTAAGGGAAAGGGAAAGGATCAGGAAGGCGCGGGTAAAAAAGCCCCGCCCCCGGGCAGGAACGGAAAAAAAATAAATCCGGCCGGTTGATACCGGCCGGATTTATTTTGCATTCTGGCGCGCCAGGGAGGATTCGAACCCCCGACCTACGGATTCGTAGTCCGGCACTCTATCCAGCTGAGCTACTGGCGCGTATGTCGGGGCGACTATACACCAAAACAGTCGGCTGCACAAGATATTTGTACAGGCCGGAAAAAACGGCCGCCCCGGCAGGAGTATCAGGCCTTGCCCTGCGCGTTGACGTGCAGAAACTTTATCTCGTTCTCTCCCGGCTTCATCTCCGGCCGCGGAATGATGTCCACCACGGCGTCGTGCCTTGCCTCCAGCTCGGAGAGCTCCTGCCGCTTCTTGTTCAGCAGGTAGTGGGCCACCTCCAGCGGCAGGCGGCACTCCACCCGGTTGACCTTCTTGCGGGTGATGCCGGTCTGGATCCGGCGCAGGTAGTAGAGGGCCTGGGTCTCCACCGACCGGATCACGCCGCGTCCCTTGCAGTACTCGCAGGTGCGGTAGCTGCCCTTTTCGATGGGCGCGCCCATCTTCTGCCGCGAGATCTGCATCAGGCCGAAGCGCGAGATCCGGCTGATATCCACCTTGGCCTTGTCCCGTTTCATGCTGGCCTTGACCTGCTTTTCCACCTCGCGGATATGCTTCTTGTTGCGCATGTCGATGAAATCGACCACGATCAGGCCGCCCAGGTCGCGCAGCCGGAGCTGGCGGGCCAGCTCCTCGGCCGCCTCCATGTTGGCCAGGAAGATGGTGTCCTCGAAATCCGCATTCTTCGAGGTCCGGCCGGAGTTGACGTCAATGGCCACCAGGGCCTCGGTGGGATTGATGACAATGGAGCCGCCGGATGGCAGCGGCACCTGCGGCCGGTAGATGGACTCGATCTGCTCCTCAATGTTGTGCTGGTTGAAGATCGGCTTGGCGCCCCGGTGCAGTTTCACCCGCACCTTGCGCTGCTTGGCCGGCAGCAGCTCGACAAAGGAGTTGACCTGGTCAAGCGACTCCTGGGTATCGACCAGGATCTCCTGGATATCAGGAGTGAAGTGGTCGCGCAGGAAACGGATGACCGTGTCCTGGTCCTCGTAGATCAGGGCCGGCGCGGCCATGGTCTGGCCGCGGTTCTTGATCTCCTTCCAGAGGCGCAGCAGGTAGGAGAGATCCTTCTGCAGGGCGGTCTTGGTGATATCGGCACTGGCGGTGCGGATGATGTAGCCGATGCCCTCCGGGATATTGAAGCCGCTCATGATCTCCCGCAGGTGGGCGCGCCGCTCCTCGCCCGTGATCTTGCGCGAGATGCCGGCCGAGTCGCTGCCGGGCATGAGCACCAGGCAGTGGCCGGGCAGGGAGAGGTAGGTGGTCATGTTGGCCCCCTTGTTGCCCGTGACCTCCTTCACCACCTGCACCAGGACCTCCTGGCCCTTCCTGACCACGTTCTCGATCTTCAGCTTCTTCCACTGGTGACGGGCGATGAGCTCGCGGCTGCGCTCGTCGACGTCCTGGCGGTAGTACTCGGGATGGATCTCGTTGAAGGGCAGAAAGCCGTTGCGGCCGGTGCCGATATCGACAAAGGCGGCCTGCAGGTTGGCCTCCACCGAGACGATCCGCCCCTTGTAGATGTTGTTCTTGGTGCGCTCCCGGACCACGGTGGTGACGTGGAACGACTCCAGCCGTCCCCCCTCCACCAGCGCGATCCGGCACTCCTCGGGCTCCTCGGCATTGATCAGCAGCTTGATGGCCTGGCCCTTCTTTTTCTTCTTCTGTTCCTCTGCGCTCCCCTGCGCAGGCTCGCTCTTTTCTTCCCCTGCCTTCTCCTGGCCGCCCGCCGCGGCCTTGCCGCCGTTCTTGCCCTTCCGGCCCCTGCCGGACTGGGAGCGGGAGCGCCGCGAGCCACGGCCCCGGGCCGGTTTTGCCTCTTTTTCCTTCTCCTGCGGGCCGTCCTCGGGGGCCTCTTTCCCCTCTTCTGCCGGTGATTCGGGTTCGCCGCCCGCGGCGGACCGTGCAGCGGTGTCCTTTCCGGCCCGGCCCCTTTTTGCCTTTTTCTCCGCTGTCTCTGTCGTCTCCGCCGCGGTCTCCGCCGGCTCCCGGGCCGGTGCCGCTGCCTCCTCCCCGGCCGCGCCCTCTTCCTGCTTCTTCTTTTTCATCAGGGAGGGGACGTTCTTCCACCAGGCGCCGGTGGATACCTTGGGCAGGGTCTTTTTCGGTTCCTTTTTCGTACTCTTTTCTTCAGTCATCAATTCTCCTTGCCTCGGAGAGCCGCGACGGCCGCGAAAACACCCGGATCACCCGGACGGGCGACACTCCAGGGACCACGACGCCCCAGCCGGCACGGGATCCTTGCCCGTGCCGCGGCAAAAGCCTCAGTGGTAGTAGATTCTGTCGCCATGGCGCCGTTTGCTGATCCTGCCGGCGCGAACAAGCGGCTCGAGCAGCTGCTCAACCTTTTCCGGACCGCCGATCTGGAAGGTCCGGTTGATATCGGCGGCCGTGCAGGGCCGCCTCTGTACCATGTGCACGATTTCGACAAGCCGGTCCGGGCGGTTCTCCTGCCCGTCACCGGCCTGTTGTTGCTGTTCCTTGCTCTGCCGCGGTGCGTCGGCCAGCAGGTCGACGACCAGCCCGGGCCGTATGGCCCTGAAGCGGGCCGCGATCTCCTGCAGCCGCCGCTGATCCACCGGCCGGGCAAACGACTCCAGCGGCGGCCGGGCCACCGTGTTCAGCTGCACCCGGTCCAGCCGCATCCGGCCGATGACCCCGGCCAGGGCCGCAACATCCTCCTCGCCCTCGTTGAGACCGCGAACAAAGAGGATCTCCAGCCACAGCTGTCCGCGGTACTCGTGGGAAAACCTGACCAGTCCCTCGATGATCTCTGCCAGGTCGAGGCAGGCGGCCGGGCGGTCAACCTTCCTGAAACTCTCTGCCAGGGCCGAATCCAGCGACGGAATGACAATATCGGCCAGTTGCAGCTCCTGCCGGACCACGGCGTCACCAAGCGTGGTGCCGTTGGTCAGCACGGCGATGGGCCGGCCGGCCACCTCCCCCAGGTGGGCCAGGATGGTGCCGAAACCGGCATGCAGGGTCGGCTCGCCACTGGCGGTGACAGTGACCACGTCCACTGTCTGCAGCCGCTGCCGGTCCCGGCAGAAGGTATCGATCTCGGCGATGATCTCCCGGGTGGGCACATACTCCGCCCGCTGGCAGCTCAGGTGGACGGTCGGCCCGACCTCGCAGTATATGCAATTGAGATTGCAAACCTTTTCCGAAAACAGGTCCACACCGAGGGAACGGCCGAGTCGCCGTGAATTCACCGGGCCGAAGATGTGCTTCATGAGGATCGCCTGGCGTTGCCGCCTGCGTCACGCCACCTGCTCGAGGGAGGGGACTTACAAGGGTGGAAAATCAGTATATTAGGCAGAGCATAAACTGGGCGATACATAAACCAAATTCAAGGGATACGCAAGCCTAAACTGGAGCTTTTTCCTTGACACCGCCTGCGCCGGCGCGTACATTCCAACAGACTGGACTTGTCTATTTTTCTTCAGGAAATTCCGCTATTCCAACAATCACAGGAGCAGGTCGAGGTGAAGCACACCATCCCATCCTTCCCGATCACCGCGCTTTTCATCCTTTTTTTTTCCTGGAGTCTCCTTGCCGCCGCCAGCGGCCGGGCCGCGGTGGTCAAGGCAAGCCAGTGGCAGATAACCGCCGACAAGATCACCCGCTACGAGAACCCGCCCGCTGTCATCGCCGAGGGCAACGTGGTCCTGGAGAAGACCGAGACCATCACCCGCCAGAAGAAGGCCGCCGGCGGCTCCGGCTGGAGCGAACTGCTCGAGGAGGAGACCGGCCAGGCGGCAAAGAAGGCGGCCGTGAAAACGGTCACCGAGACCAAGACCCTCACCACCATCAAGGCCGACTGGCTGGTCTATGACATGGACCTGGGCACGGTCAAGGCCAGGGGCCACCTGGTCATCGACGTGGGGCCGGACCAGCTGAGCGCCGAGCGCGGCGTCGTGGACCTGAACCGGGAGACCGGCACCTTCTACAACGCCACCATCATCCGCCAGTACAAGGACATGCACTTCGAGGGCCGGGTGATCGAGAAGACCGGCGACCTCACCTACCACATCAAGGACGGCTGGATCGTGACCTGCAAGCTCAAGAAGGGCGAGACCCCGCCCTGGAGCTTTGCCGCCGCCGACGCCGAGATCACCGACAACGGCTACGCCTTTCTCAAGCACACCACCTTCCGCATCAAGGGCGTCCCGGTCCTGTACGCGCCGGTCATGCTGCTGCCGGCCAAGCGCACCCGCCAGACCGGCTTTCTCTTTCCCACCGTCTCCAGCTCGGACAGGGACGGATTCGGCATCGAGACCCCCTTCTTCATCAATCTCTCGCCAAGCAGCGATATCACCCTCTATCCCCAGTACCTGGCCAAACGCGGCCTGATGTCCGGCGCCGAGTTCCGCTACATCCTGGACCGGACCTCCAAGGGCATGATGATGGCCAACTACCTGCACGACGATCTCAGCGACCCCTCCGAGGTCTCCTATTACGAGGACGGCAACTACACCCACACCAACAAGGACCGCTACTGGCTGCGCGGCAAGGCGGACCAGGACTTCGGCAAATGGATCACGCGGCTTGACCTGGACATCGTCTCGGACCGCGACTACCTCACCGAGTTCAACTCCGGCCTGACCGGCTTCCACATGACCCAGAACAGGTTCCTCAAGACCTTTGGCCGCGGTTTCCAGGCCAAGACCGAGGACCAGCGGCAGTCCTCGCTCCGCCTGCTCCGGTCCTGGAGCAATGGCATGGCCCTGCAGGCCGAGCTCATGGGGGTCAACGACCAGCGGCTCGACAAGAGCAGCCCCACGCCCGTCTGGAAGCTGCCCTCGGTCAACTTCACCGGCCTGGTCCCCTTCTACGGCACGGGCGTCGACTTTTCCTGGGATGCCGACTATGTCAACTTCTGGCGCAAGGAGGGGGTGGGCGCCCACCGGCTCGACCTCTTCCCCCGCCTCACCATGGCGGTCCCCCTCAGCCCCTACCTGGAGACCACCGTGGATGCCGGCATCCGCAACACCACCTACCTGATCCAGGACAACGGGGACCCGGACTGGGCCGGCACCAACAGCAAGAACCGCTTCCTGGTCGACCTGGGCGGCGAGATCGGCACCACCATGGTCCGGAAGTTCGCCATCAACGCCGGCAGCGTCACCGCCTGGGACCACACCTTCCGGCCCTATGTCTCCTACCGCTACGTCTCCTATGCCAACCAGGATGACCTGCCCCAGTTCGACCGGGTGGACACCATCGCCGACCAGAACATCGTCTTCTACGGCATCGACAACTTCTTCTCGGTCTACGGCGAGCGGAACGGAAGAAAATACGACCGCAAGTACGGCTACATAAAGATCAAGCAGGGATACGACCTGCGCAGCTCCGAGAGCGACACCCCGCTCACCCCGATCAGTGTCAGGGCCGACTACTACCCGCTGCCGGACTTCCGGATCATCTACCGGACCGACCTGGACGTCTATGGCGACGGCTTCACCTACCATGGCCTGGAGGCCTATTTCAAAAACAACCGCGGCGATATCCTCTCGGCCGACTATCGCTACGACAGCGTCAACAACACCAACTCGATCAAGGGCAATGCCCGGGTCAACCTGTTCCACTACCTGTCCGCCGGTTACAGCATTGAACGGTCCATCGAGGACAGCAAGACCGTGGAGGAGAACTTCAGCCTGACCTACCAGCCGGCCTGCTGGTCGGTGGAGCTGGCATCCAACTACACACCCGGCAACCAGAAGTTTACCATCATGTTCCGCCTGGCCAACATCGGCAATCCCCTGGGGATCCAGGTACCTGGTCTCTAACCCGATCACCCGCGGCGATCGGGCAGACACAGCCGCCAGGTACCGCATCAGCCGTGCCCGACCACGGAACACTTCCCACACCTGCCATGGAATACATCGATGTCTTCAACGGCGATGCCGACGGTATCTGTGCCCTGCACCAGCTGCGGCTGCAGACGCCCCGGCCCGACGCCCGCCTGGTCACCGGCGTCAAGCGTGACATCCGCCTGCTGGCCAGGCTGGGCGAGGTCCGCGACAGCGAAATCACGGTCCTGGACATCTCCATGGACCGCAACCGCGATGCCCTGGCCAGGCTCCTGGAGCAGGGTAACAGGGTCCTGTACGTGGATCACCACTTCAGCGGCGATATCCCTGCCTCGCCGCTGCTCACCGCCCACATCGATCCCTCGCCGCAGACCTGCACCTCCATGATCGTTGACGGCCTGGTCCATGGAAAATACCGGCCATGGGCCGTGGTCGGGGCCTTTGGCGACAATCTCGACGAGACCGCCCTGCAGGCGGCGCAAAGCCTGGAGCTCGGCCCGGAGGAGACCGACGCCCTCCGCGAGACCGGCATCCTGCTCAACTACAACGGTTACGGGGCCGCCCTGGACGATCTCTTTTTTCCGCCCGATGTCCTCTACCGGGCCGTACACGAATTTGCCGACCCCCTGGAGTTCCATGCCCGGTCCAGCGCCCTGGCGAGGTTGCGCGACGGCTACCAGCGCGACATGGCCCGGGCCGGCGCGCACGGCCCCCTGCGCGAGGAGCCCGGCTGCCGCGTCTTCCGGCTGCCGGGCGAACCGTGGGCCCGCCGGGTGAGCGGCGTCTACTCCAACATCCTGGCCCGGCAGGAGCCCGGCAAGGCCCATGCCCTGCTGATGCCCAATGCCGACGGTTCCTGGCGGATCAGCGTCCGGGCCCCCCTGGCCAGCCGGACCGGCGCCGACCTCCTTTGCCGCAGCTTTCCCACCGGTGGCGGCCGCGCCGCCGCCGCAGGCATCAACGAACTGCCGCCGGAGATGCTCGATACGTTCCTGGCCGCATTCAGCCGGCAGTATGCCAAAGAACCACCATGCGCCGCCCATTCCGCCACACCATGACCACCCGGACCTCCCCTGCCGGCCGCAGCAGCCGGCGCACCGCCCCGGCCCGCCGCGTCGCCGGCGCGCTTCCCGCCTGCCTGCTCCTGCTGGCCCTGCTGCTTGCCGGCCCGGCATTGCTCCCGGCCCGGGCAGGGAAAAAGGCCGCCGACCTGGTCACCGACGGCCAGCCCATTGACCTGCACCAGAAAAAATACCGGCAACTTTTCCGCGAGCTTGAAGAGAAACACCACTTCAGCCCCACGGAGCTGCAGGCCATCTTTGCCGGCCAGACCATCTCCAGGCGGGTCCTGGAGCTGATGGACCGGCAGTGGGAGGCCAGGCCCTACTACAGGTACGCGCCCCTGTTTCTGACCCCGGAGAACATCAGGCAGGGGCGGGAGAAGCTCCGGCGGTACCGTGGCCTGCTCGACCGGATCGAGCAGCGTTTCGGCGTCGACCGGGAGATCGTGGTCGCCATCTGGGGGATCGAGACCCGCTACGGCACGCACCAGGGCAAGTTCAACGTCCTGCGCACCCTGAACACCCTCTTTGACGCCTATCCCAGGCGATCGAAATTTTTCCGCAACCAGCTTGTCCACTTCCTGGTCCTGTGCCGGGAAAACCAGGTCGATCCCCGCAGCGTGACGGGCTCCTATGCCGGCGCCTTTGGCCAGACCCAGTTCATCCCCTCCTCCTTCCGGGCCTACGCGGTCAGCTTTGACGGCGACGCCCGCCGCGATGTCTGGAACTCGGTTCCCGATATCCTGGCCTCCATCGCCAACTACCTCAAGCGGTTCGGCTGGACCCTGAACGGGCCGATATACGCCGACATCGGCCACGAGCTCAAGGACCGCCGCCTGCTGGCGGCCCGGCTCAAGGGCAGGAAGGGGAGGGTCCCGGTCGACCTGGTCCGCAGGGTGCAGGGTGTCGATATCCCGCCCTCGCCGGGCAACCGTCCTGTTGCCATCGTCGGCCTCGAGCTGGCCCCGGGCGGCAGGTACACCATGCGCTACATCGCGGCCTACCCGAACTTCCAGGCCATCACCGCGTGGAACCACTCCAGCCGCTATGCCATGGCGGTCACCGAGCTGGCCGAGGCCTTCAAGGCCGGGCCGGCCCGGAAAAAGTAGGTCCCCTCCTAGCATGTGCCAGGGACTGCCCGCACAGACCGGCGGCAGGAGACGGCGGCCAGCCGGGCCCCTGCTGCTCCTCGCCCTGCTCCTGCTGCTCTGCGGCAGCTGTGCCAGGAAACCGGCCGTTTCCCTGGCACCGGATCATTATCCCCGCTTCAGCGATGACCAGGAGTACGCCAACCTGCAGCAGGCCCTGGATGCCAGTCTCCGCTACCTGCGCACCCTGCCCGACCACGCCCTGCTGCCGGTTGGCGACGTCCGGGTGCGGGTAAAACGTCTCAGGGCATCCCTGCTCGCCTTTGCCGCCCTCATCGCCGCCCGCCCCTCGCCGGAGACCCTGAACCGCGAGATACGGCGCCGGTTCGAGGTCCTGCAGGCCACGGGCAGGGCAGGCTTCAACCCGGGCCGCCGCATGCTGGTCACCGGCTACTACCAGCCCGTGTTCCCGGGCTCCCTGACCAGGAAAGCGCCCTACCTGTATCCCCTCTACACCATTCCCGGCGACCTTGCCGTCCGCCAGGGTCGCCATGGCGCCGCCAGGGCCATCGGCCGCCTGCAGGACGGCGCCTTTGTCCCCTACTGGAGCCGCGGCGAGATAGAGAAACTGGGAGTGGCGCGGGGCGCCGAGCTGGTATGGCTCCGGGACCCCATGGACGCCTTTGTCCTCCATGTCCAGGGATCCGGGCTTATCCGCCTCACGGACGGCTCCCTGCGCCGCATCCACTACGCCATCAGCAACGGCCGCCCCTACAGGAGTATCGGCAGGTACCTGGTGCGCACGGGCAGGATGGCCCCGGCCGAGGTCAGCATGGCGACCATTCGCGCCTATATCGCCGGCCATCCCGGGGAGCGGGACGAGATCCTGCACCACAACGAATCCTTTATCTTCTTCAACTGGGGCCACGGCGGCAATGCCGTGGGCAACCTGGGCGTCCGCCTGACCCCCGGCCGTTCCATTGCCGTGGACCAGCGGTGCTTCCCGGCCGGCGGCCTGGCCTTTCTCTCCTCGCGGCAGCCGGTGCGGGACCGCGGCGGCAGGACCAGCGGCTGGCGGCCCCTGCGACGCTTTGTCCTTGTCCAGGACCGGGGTTCGGCCATCCGCGGGCCGGGCCGGGTCGACCTGTTCTGGGGTACGGGCAGGCAGGCCGGCGCCGCGGCCGGCCGGATGAAGGAGGGCGGCACCCTTTACTTTCTCCTCCTGCGACAGGAACATGAAGACTGAACCTACGGACAGGGAAGCCGCGACCCGGCCGCAGGCCGGCCGCGACTGGCGGCAGGTGGCCCGCGTCTACCAGGAACGGGCCCGGCAATACGATGCCTGGTACGAGGACTCCCTGCTCTTTGCCATCGAGCTGGAGGCCCTGCTCGCCATCGGGGAGGAGCTGCCCCGGCCGCGGCTGGAGATCGGCGCCGGGCCGGGCCGCTTCGGCGCCCGCCTCGGCGTGGACGTGGCCCTGGATCCGGCACCCGCCGCCTTGCAACTGGCCAGGCAACGCGGTATGATGGCAGTAGTCGGTATCGGCGAAGAGCTGCCAATCCGCAGCCGGCAAATTGGCACGGTCTTTCTGCTCTTCACCCTCTGCTTTCTTGCCGATCCGCGGCAGGTCTTCCGGGAGTGTGCCCGGGTTCTCGGGCCCGGCGGCCGCCTGGTCACCGGCCTGGTTCCCGGCCTTTCGGCATGGGGGGAACTGCTGACCCGGAAGAAACACCAGGGCAATCCCTACTACCGGTACGCCGAATTCCGGACCATTGCCCGGTGGACGGAGATGCTGGCCGAGTGCGGCCTGGAGGTGACCGATGCCCGCTCGACCCTGTTCCAGGCCCCCGAAAAACTGCAGCGCCATGAAAAGCCGCGCCACGGCACCGATGAACGGGCCGGGTTCTGCGTCCTCGTGGCCCGCGTCAAGGAGACCGCCCCATGAACTTTGCCAACCTGATCACACTGACCACCGATTTCGGCCTCCAGGACCCTTATGTCGGCCAGATGAAAGGGGCGATTCTCAGGCGTAACGTCACGGCCAGGATCATCGACCTGACCCACGGCATCCCGCCCCACGACGTGCTGACCGCCGCCATTACCCTGCGCACCAGCTACTCCTACTTCCCGGAGGGCTCCATCCACCTGGTGGTGGTTGACCCCGGCGTTGGCAGCCAGCGTTCCATCCTGGCCGCCACCGGCGACGGCCATCTCTTCATCACGCCTGACAATGGCATCCTGTCCCTTTTGGCCGCGGACAACAGGCTGCAGGAGGTCCACCGGGTGGAGAACAGGGCCCTCTTCCCCTCCGAGGTGAGCTGCACCTTTCACGGCCGCGACATCATGGCGCCGGTGGCCGCGGCCCTGGCCGCGGGCATGCCGCTGGACAAGGTGGGGCCGACCGTCGACTTTGCGGACTGCGTCCGCCTGGACCTGCCCCAACCCCGCATCACCGACAGGGGCATCGAGGGCCAGGTCCTGCACGTGGACCATTTCGGCAATATCCGCACCACCATCGGCACGGCCGCCCTGAGCCGTTTTCAGCCCGGCAGCTTCGCTGGCATCGAGATCGGCCGGGAACGGATCAACACCATCGCCACCACCTATTCCCAGTGCCCTCCCGGCGACCTGATCGCGCTGATCGACTCCTCCGGCTACCTGGAGCTGGCCGTCAACAAGGGCAGCGCGGCCGAGGTCACCGGCTGCCGACCCGGCGATCCGGTGATCGTGCACATGAAAGCATAGGACCTCAATCCTGCAATTGGCAATGCGGGATTGAGGCGAAAAACCACTTTAACCTGCCAGGAGAAGGAAAAATGAAGAAACAGGCCATTGTCCTTGCCGCGGCCCTGCTGCTCTTCGGATGCAGCAAGATGGAGCTGGGCAGCCAGGGCGCCAAGAGCGTTGCCACCGGCAGCGCCGGCGGCGCGGCGGCAACCAACGTCAACTCGCAGCTCGAGCGGTGTGCCGAACCCTTCGGCACCCTTGCCGTCAACGAAGACCACACGGCAAACTGGTACTCGTGGCTGGGCCGCTACGGCCTCCAGTCCACGGTCCCGGTCCTGCGCCTGCTGGCCCAGGAGAGCAACTGCTTCGTGGTGGTGGAACGGGGGGCCGGCTTCAGGAGCATGACCAGGGAACGGCAGCTGCAGGCAGCGGGCGAGCTGCGCAGTCACAGCAACTTTGGCAAGGGGCAGATGGTGGCCGCCGACTACACGGTCACCCCCACCCTGATCTTCCATGACAACGATACCGGTGGCGTGGGAGGAGCCCTGGGCGGACTGTTCGGGTCGGTGGGAGCACTGATCGGCAGCTCCCTGCAGACCAAGGACGCGGAGAGCATGCTGACCCTGGTCGACAACCGGTCCGGGGTGCAGGTCGCCGCGGCCGAGGGCAGTGCCCGTTCCATGGACATCGGCGGCCTGATGGGAATGTTCGAGGCCTCCACCGGCCTGGGCGGCGGCCTGAGAGCCTACCAGAAGACCCCCGAGGGCAAGGTCATCGTGGCCTCCCTGACCGATGCCTTCAACAACCTGGTCCGCGCGGTCAGGAATTACCGGCCACAGAAAGCCACCGGGCCACACGGCATGGGCACCGGCGGCAAGCTCAAGGTCAACTGACCCTGCGACGACCGGGGAGAGGAGGCCTTCCTGCCACAACGATCAAGGTCAGCCTCCGGCATGTGGAAGACCATGGAACGATGGTCACCCCTCCGCAGCGGTTGCCGCTTTCCACCGGTGGATCACCACGGGGTCAGGTCCTGCCATCACGCATTGTTGCCGTGCAAGACCTGACCCCGCGCTTCACCATACCCAAGTGAATAATGCTTGAACCTCGATCCTGCCCTTTGGGCGATAACAATCCACCAGGTTGATCTTTTTGCCACCGATCACCCGCCGGCACGGGCCCCCGCCCGGAGCAACCGGTTGAGACATCGCCATCTTTCCCTTGTCTCGACGGCGATGCCCTTCACTCCTTGCCGGTTGCCGCCATCTGGCCGAACCGCTCCCAGAAATCGGGAAAGGACTTCTTTACACACCCCTCGTCCCGGATCCTGACCCCGGGCACCTTCAGTCCGGCCACGGCAAAACACATGGCGATCCGGTGGTCGTCGTAGGTCCTGATCTCGGCACCGTGGAGGTTGGTGCCACCGGCCCGGCCGTGGATGATCATCCGCGCCGGCTCCTCCTCCACCTCGGCGCCCATCCGGCGCAGCTCCCTGACCATGACCGCCAGCCGATCACACTCCTTGATCCGCAGGTGGGCGATATTGTCGATCACCGTGGTTCCCTCGGCAAAGGCGGCCACCACGGCAAGGGTGGGGACCACATCGGGCATATTGCCCATGTCCACCTCGATGCCGGCAAGACGTTCCGGCCCGCTGACCGTGATGCCGCCGCGGAGGGTGGTCACCTCGCAGCCCATCCGCGCCAGCAGCGGCACCAGGCCGGAATCTCCCTGCAGCGAGGGGACCGGCACATTGGCCACCGTCACCCTGCCGCCGGTGACCGCGGCCGCGGCCCAGAAATAGGAGGCCCCCGAGGCATCACCCTCGATGCGGTACTCGCGGCCACGGTAACAGCCCTGCGGGATCCTGAAAAAGGCAAGGGACGGGGTTGCCGCGGCCTGGATGCCGAAGTCGGCCATTACCTCCAGGGTCATCTCCACGTAGGGCCGCGACAGCACCTCGCCCCGGACCTCCAGCTCCGCCTCGCTGGCCGCGTAGGGGGCGACCAGGAGCAGGGAGGAGAGATACTGGCTGGACTTGCCTTCCGGCAGCACGGTCCGGCCGCCGCGCAGGCCGTGCGCCTCGATCAGCAGGGGCGGGCAGCCGGTGCCGGCCTCGCTCCTGATGTCCACGCCCCAGCCGCGCAGGGCGGCGACCAGGGGCTCTATGGGCCGCTCGGCCATGCGGCTGGAGCCGGTGATCCGGAAACGGCCATGGCCCAGGGCGGCCACCGAGGTCAAAAACCGGGTGGCGGTACCGTTGTTGCCCAGGTAGATGTCGTCGGCAGGGGGACTTATCCTGCCGCCGCATCCCTCGACCCGCCACCGGGCAGGGTCGGTATCATCGATCCGAACCCCCATGGCCCGCAGGGCGCCGATGGTGTAGCCGGTATCCTCGGACGCCAGGGGCCCGACAAGAACAGAGGGAGAGTCGGCCAGGGCCGCGGCGATCAGGGCGCGCTGGGTCAGGCTCTTGGAACCCGGAACCTCGACAATGGCATCCAGGCTGGAAACAGGAGATATCTCGATCATTATTGTATCACGCTTGCTGAAAGTCTCGGGACAATGCGCAGCCGGCCATCCGGCCATCAGGCGCCCAGCCGCTCCAGCAGGGCCCTGCGCATCACGTCAACCGGTGGCTGCCTGCCGGTCCAGATCTTGAACTGGACCGCTGCCTGGTACTGGAGCATGGCCAGGCCGTCGATGACCTGGCAGCCGGCAGCGGCCGCCTCGCGCAGCAGCCGGGTCTCGAGGGGCGCGTAGACGATATCCATGACCAGGCGAAAGCCGGGGAGCAGGGCCGGGTCAATGGGCAGGCCATCGACATGGGGCGCCATTCCCACCGGGGTGGTGTTGACCAGGACATCGGCCCGGACCTCCGCCAGTTGCCCCGGGGCCGCGAACCGGCAACCCAGGGACCGGGCCAGGGCAATACCCCGGTCCTCGCTCCGGTTGCTGATAATGACCTCGGCGCCGGCCTCGACCAGGCCAAACCCCACGGCCCTGGCCGCGCCGCCGGCCCCCAGCACCAGGACCCGGCTGCCGGCCAGGCGGATCTTCCCGGCCAGGGCAAGGTTGGAGCCCTGCCAGTCGGTGTTGAAGCCGCGCACCACCACCTCGTGGCCTTCGGGGCGGCGGTAGAAGAGCAGGGTATTGACGGCGCCGATGCGGCGGGCCACGGGATCGATCTCGTCGACATGGGCCATGACCGCCTCCTTGTGCGGCACGGTGACCGAGACGCCGACAAAGCCGAGCTCGCGCAGGGCCGTGACCGCCCGGCCCGCATCCGCCACGTCCATGGCCACGTAGACGCCGTTGATGCCGGTGGCTGCAAAGGCGGCATTGTGCATGGCCGGGCTCATGGAGTGGCCCACCGGGTGGCCGATTATCCCGTACAGCCTCGTCTTCCCGTCAATTTCCATGGCCATCCGCAAAGAGTTCAATGAGTCCGTGCAACCGGGCCGCCGACAGCTGGCCCGGCGCCGTGCCCTGCTCCTCGTCCACGGCAACATAGGTCATGAAGCCGCCCAGGTACAGGGTCGCCAGGCGGCTGATCCGGCCGACCTCCCCCATGCAGAAGGCGATGAGCGGCATACCGAGCTCCCGGGCCTCCTCCTGCAGGGCCAGGACCCGGGGCACATCCGTGGCCTGCCTGGCCGTGGTGATGATCTTGCCGATGTGGGCGCCGCTGTCGGCCATCCTGCGCAGGGTATCGCGCAGACTCCCTGCCGGCGGCGTGGCCGAGAAATCGTGGCTGGACAGGATCAGGCGGGTGGCCGTGCCCTGGATGGCGTCCAGGAGCCTGCCGCGGGCCCGGCTGTCGGCCCGCAGTTCCAGGTCGACAAAGGCCGCTCCCTGTTCCACGGCCAGCAGGAGGGGCTCAATCCGGGCGAGGTCATCGCCGCCGGCGGCGCCGCCCTCCCACGCCGCCCGGTTGGTAAAGAGCAGGGGCCGGTCGATGAGGCGGCAGCACTCCGCCACCTGGGGCCGGGCCATGGCGTCGAGGCGCACCTCGACCACGTCCACCAGCGGCAGGACCGGCGCCACGAGGCTGGCCGCGCTTTCCGCATCCCCTGCGCCCACGGCGACGCAGATCCTTCCCCGCCCTGCCATCAGCCGGCCTCCACCTGCAGGCTGCCGATGATATCCCGCACCGAGTGTTCCCCCTGCTCGTGGAGAAAGGCGGCAATGCCGGTAATGATCTCTTCCGCGGCAGCGGGCTGGTAAAAGTTGGCGGTGCCGACCTGGATGGCGCTGGCGCCGGCGATGAGGAACTCCAGGGCATCCTCGGCCCGGGAGATGCCGCCGATGCCGATCACCGGGATGGAGACCGTGCGGGCGACCTGCCAGACCATGCGCAGGGCCACGGGCTTGATGGCCGGCCCGGAAAGGCCGCCGATCACGTTGGCCAGCCGCGGTCTCCGGGTCCTGCAGTCGATGGCCATGCCGATCAGGGTGTTGATGAGGGAAACCGCGTCCGCGCCGGCCTCCTCCACCACGGCAGCCATGCGGCCGATGTCGGTCACGTTGGGCGACAGCTTGACGATCAGCGGCAGGTCGGTGGCCGCGCGGACCGCGCCGGTCACGGCCGCCGCCATCTCGGGCACCGTGCCAAAGGCGACCCCGCCCTTTCTGACGTTGGGACAGGAGATGTTGACCTCCAGGGCGTCGATCCCCTCCACCCCGGTCAGCCGTTCGGCCAGGCGGGCATAGTCGTCAACGCTGTCGCCGAGGATATTGACAATCACCCTGGTGCCGGCGGTGCGGAGGAAGACCATCTTGCGGCGGATGAACTCCTCCACGCCCACGTTCTCCAGGCCAATGGCGTTCAGCATCCCGCAGGCGGTCTCGACGATACGCGGCGGCGGATTGCCCGGACGCGGCGCCAGGGAGATTCCCTTGGTCACCACCCCGCCCAGCCGGTGCAGGTTGACCAGGTCGGCAAACTCGCGGCCATAGCCAAAGGTGCCCGAGGCGGTCAGGACCGGGTTGCGCAGCCTGAGTGGTCCGATACGAACCCGGAGATCGATGTCGTCGTACTGCCCTGTCATTGCCAGGCCACCTCCCCGGCCTCGAAGACCGGGCCCTGGACACAGACATGGGCATAGCCGTCCGGCGCCTGCACCGTGCAACCAAGGCAGGCACCCAGGCCACAGGCCATGTGGGTCTCCAGGGAGACCTCGCACTCGACGCCGGCGGCAAGGCACTTGGCCGCGGCAATACGCATCATGGGATAGGGACCACAGACATAGACCCTGCTCACCCTGGGCAGGACCTGGTCGAGCAGGTCGGTGACAAAACCGTGGTGGCCAAGGGAGCCGTCGTCCGTGGCCGTGCGCACGTCATAGCCGAGGCCGAAGAAGTCATCGGCCAGCAGGGCCAGTTCCTGCTGGCTTGCAGCGCCAAGAAGGACCGGGTCGAATTCCGGCAGCCGGGCGTGCTGAAGGAGCCTCTTGCCGAGAAAGTAAAGCGGCGCAATGCCCATGCCGCCGCCGACCAGGCAGACCGGGTCCTCCCGTTGCAGCCGGAAGCCCCGGCCAAGGGGCCCCAGCAGGTCGACCCGGCTGCCGGGCCCGAGACGGGCAAGGCAACCTGTTCCCTGCCCCACCACCTTGAACAGGAGCTGCAGGTCACCGCCGGCAGAGACCTGGTGAATGGAAAAGGGCCTGCGCAAAAGGGGATCGTAGGAATCGTCCGTGCGGACCATGACAAACTGGCCCGGATGGGCGCCGCCGGCAACCAGGGGCGCGTGCAGGGTGAGACGATAGATCCCGGCCGCCAGTTCCTGCCGGTCGAGAATCTGTGCTTTTTCCTGGAACTTGGTCATGGAAAAGTATACAAGAAAATAAGGCTCTATGGATTGATTTCCCGGAGCAAAGATTACC
>WFUT01000230.1 GCA_015484845.1 Desulfobulbaceae bacterium | reverse complement strand
GGGCAGTGTCGCCGCCACGGTGGAACAGGCCGCCACCAACGTCAGCATTGTCGCCGCCACGGCCGGGGAGCTCTCGAGTGCCATCAGCGAGATATCCGGCAATACCGCCAAGGCCTCGGCCATCACCTCCTCGGCGGTTGCCGACGTGCGGGCGGCATCGGAAAAGATCGGCGAACTGGGGCATGCCGCCAACGAGATCGGCAAGGTAACCGAGACCATCACCGAGATCTCGGACCAGACCAACCTGCTGGCCCTGAACGCCACCATCGAGGCAGCAAGGGCCGGCGATGCGGGCAAGGGGTTTGCCGTGGTCGCCAACGAGATCAAGGAACTGGCCAAGCAGACCGTCGAAGCGACCGGCGAGATCCGGACCAGGATCGAGAGCATCCAGCACTCCAGCCAGGGCACGGTGACCCAGATAGGCCGCATCTCCACCGTGATCGACGAGATCAACACCATTGTCGCCACCATTGCCGCCGCGGTGGAGGAGCAGACCGCCACCACCCGGGAGATCGCGGACAACATGAGCCAGGCCACGCAGGGACTGCAGGAGGTAAGTGAACACGTGGCACAGGGCTCGACCGTGTCCAACGAGATCGCCAGCGACATTGCCGCGGTCAACAGGGCGGCCGCCGAGATGAATGGTTCCAGCGGCCAGGTCATGGCCAGCGTTCGCGAGCTGTCCGAACTGGCGGAACAGCTCCGGACCATGGCAGGCAGGTTCAAGGTCTGATTTCAACTGACCAGGAAACTAAATTATGGGCAGACAGATAGACAAGCAGCACTCTCCCCTGCAACCGCAGGACCAGGACGAACGTTTCCGCATCATAGCCGACGGTTCCTTTGACTGGGAGGCCTGGATACTGCCCGACGGTACCTGTGGTTACATCTCCCCGGCCTGCGAGCGGATCACCGGCTATGGCAGCGACGAGTTCCTCCGCAACCCGGACCTGCTCATGGAGATCGTCCACCCCGAGGACCGGCAGCGACTCATTGACCATCACTGCAAACACCTCGACCACCTGGACCAGACCGCGGAAATGGAATTCCGCATCAGGGACAGGGACGGCCGGACGCGCTGGATCTGGCACCAGTGCCAGTCTGTCTTCTCGGCAGACGGGCGCTGGCTGGGGCGGCGGGCGACGAACCGGGATGTCACCCGGCTCAAGGAGACAGAGAGGGAACTGCGCCGGGAAAAACGCCTCTTTGACGCCGGCCCCACCGTGGTCTTCAAGTGGAAGGCGACCCGGGGGTGGCCGGTGGAGTATGTCTCGGCCAACGTGGAAAAGGTCTTTGGCTACTCTCGCGAGGATCTCCTCCAAAACCGGATCAGCTACCCGGATATCATCCACCCGGACGACCTGCAGCGGGTCAGCGAGGAGGTGGAGGCCCACGGCAGGGCAGGAGAGGATACCTTTGTCCAGGAATACAGGCTCATCGACCGTGGGGGCCGGACATGCTGGGTCTACGACACCACCACTGTCCTGCGCGACGACCATGGCCGTATCACCCACTACCACGGCTACCTCGTCGACATCAGCCGGCAGAAACAGACCGAGCAGTCCCTGCGCCTCATCGAGAGGCAACTGGAAAACGCCCAGAAGATCGCCAGGCTGGGATACTGGCAGTGGGACCGCCGCAGCAACCGTCTCAACATCTCCGAGGCCATCTACTCCATCCTCGGCCTGGACCCGGGCACCTTTCATCCCAGCCGCTCCAGCCTCCTGCACCTGGTGCATCCCGACGACCGTCGCCAGGTGAGCGCCTTTTTTTCCCGCATGGAAGAGAGCAGCGGAACAGATGCCATTGAATTCCGGATCCGGCACGGTGGCGGCGATCACTTCATCACCATGCGGGTCGAATACGAAGACGCCCTTGACACGGACGGCAGGCCGGTCGGCAAGCATGGCAGCTTCCAGGATATCAGCCTCATCAGGAAGACGGAATCACAGCTCAGGCTCTTTGACAAGATCTTCACCCACACCATCGAGGGCATCGTGGTCACCGACGCCAACGGCATCATCAGGGAGATGAACCCGGCCGCCCGGCGGATGACAGGCTACGAGCCGGTGGACGTGGTCGGCAGGGACACCTCGGTCTTCAAGTCGGACCGTCATCCCGAGGGGCTTTACGAGGAGATGTGGGAGGCCGTGCGGGAACAGGGTTTCTGGCAGGGAGACATATGGAGCCGGCGAAAGAACGGCGAGATCTATCCCATCCGGATGCACGTCACCTCGCTCAATGACCAGCGCGGCGAGGTCGGCAGCGTGATCTTCGTCTTTCACGACATGACCGAGATCAGGAGCCAGGAAAAAGAGCTCCACTTCCAGACCTACCACGACGCCCTCACCGGCCTGCCCAACCGAACCCTGCTCCTGGACCGCCTCAAGGTCGCCCTGCGGCATGCCCGGCAGATGGGCAGGAAACTGGCCGTGATCATGGTGGACCTGGATGACTTCAAACAGATCAACGATGCCCTGGGCCATACCGTGGGCGACCTGCTCCTCCAGCAGGCCGCCATGCGGATACGACAGTGCGTGCGCGAGAACGATACCGTGGCCCGCCAGGGCAGTGACGATTTCATTGTCCTGCTGGAGAACATCACCGATGTCCAGGCTGCGGCCGACATGGCCCGGCGGATCGGGGAGAGCTTTCAGGCGCCGTTCAACATCGAAAGCCGGCAGCTCTTCATCACCATCAGCGCCGGTGTTGCCGTGGCCCCCGACGACGGCGAGGACGAAGAGACCCTGATCTCCAACGCGGACCTGGCAATGTACCGGGCCAAGGAAGACGGCAAGAACACCCACCACCTGTTCACCCTGGAGCTCAACGAACGGATGACCCGGCGTTTCTCCCTGAGCACCCGGCTGCGGCAGGCCCTGGTGGACAATGAATTCCTTGTCTATTACCAGCCCAAGGTCGACCTGGTCCGGCGGCGGATCGTCGGGGTCGAGGCCCTTGTCCGCTGGGAGCCGGAGCCGGGCGAGCTGGTCTCGCCGGCCGAGTTCATTCCCCTGGCCGAGAGCACGGGGCTCATCATTCCCCTGGCGGAACAGGTCCTGCTCACCGCCTGCAGGCAGACGGCGCGCTGGCTGACGCAGGGTTTCGCCCTCACCGTCTCGGTCAACCTGTCGCCCAGGCAGTTCTGCCAGGAGAACTTTCTCTACTCGGTGCGGGCGGCCCTGCTTGAAAGCGGCCTGCCGGCGGACGCGCTGGAGATGGAGATCACCGAGACCCTGATGATGGAACGGGAGGACCTGGCCATCGGCCTGCTCTGGGAACTGAAGAAGATGGGGATCAGGATCTCGGTGGACGATTTCGGCACCGGCTATTCCTCGCTCGCCTATCTCAAGCAGCTGCCCATCGATATTCTCAAGATCGACCGCTCATTCGTCCGCAACCTGCCCCGGGACCAGGACGACGCCATCCTGGCCTCGACCATCATCAACATGGCGGCCAGCCTCGGCCTGGGCGTGATCGCCGAAGGCGTGGAGACGCACGAGCAGGCCCACTTCATGTGCGAGCACGGCTGCCACCTCATCCAGGGATTCCTGGTCAGTCCGCCCGTACCGGCGACGAGGATGACCGAGCTGCTGCAGATGCCATCGGAGAAGCTGCTCAAGGGGTACCGCTGCGGCAATCCCGTGTGCAGGGAAAAGGCGCAGCGCCACGGGGAAAGATGCGTGCTGCGTCCCTTCCCTGCCACCCAAACCTCTTCATGAGATCGGAATATGACTGTTCAGACAGGACAACATCGGCCCAATGGCGAACTCGAACACCTTGCCACCCTGTTCCGGGAGGACCGGCTCGCCTTTGAGAGGGAACGGCGACGGCTTATCAGGGAGGCCATTGACAGCTACGAGGACGAGAAGATCCGTGCCGGCCTGGAGCGGCAGCAACAACTGCTTGACCGGGCCCTTCGCGGCAGCGGTTCGGCCGAGAACCGGTTGGCCCTCATCAGGGCCCTGTTCTGGGACCAGGTGGTGAACAGGTTCCTGCCCGCCCTGGACGGGACGTCCGGTTGCATAAAGAAGGCGGCAGCGGGACCGGGAGAGGTGCCTGCGCCACGGCCGCGGCTCACACTGGTCCGCGGGCCCGGCAAGTGAACCAGGGCCGGCCGACAACGGCCGGCCGCGCCCGGCAACACGGCAGGATCACCCCCGGCTCATCCAGTCCAGGCCGATATCGCTGGCCGGCGCCGAATGGGTGAGGCTGCCGACGGAGATGATGTCCACCCCGGTCTCGGCGATCTCCCGCACCGTGTCCAGGGTGACGCCACCCGAGGCCTCGAGCAGGGCCCTGCCAGCCGCCATGGCCACGGCCTCCCGCATGGCGGCCGGGTCCATGTTGTCAAGCATGATCACCGGCACGCCGCTGTCCAGGCACTCCCGCACCTGGTCAAGGTCATCGCACTCCACCTCGATGGCCATGGTATGGGGAACCCGCGCCCGCACCCGGCGCACCGCCTCGCTGATGGAGCCGCAGGCCGCGATGTGGTTGTCCTTGATCAGCACGCCGTCGGCCAGGCTGTAGCGGTGGTTGCCACCGCCGCCGGCCCGTACCGCGTACTTCTCCAGCATGCGCAGGCCCGGCGTGGTCTTGCGGGTGTCGACGATCTGCACGTCCAGTCCGGCCAGCCGCTCCACGAACGCGGCAGTGAGGGTGGCAATGCCGCACAGCCGCTGCACCAGGTTGAGCGCCACCCGCTCGCCCCGGAGCAGGGTGCGGACCGGGCCGTTGATGGTCATCAGCACCTCGCCTTTTTTCTTCCGCTCGCCGTCCGCGGCCATCTGGCCGAAGGTGATGGTGCCGTCGCCGAGCAGGCAGAAGACCCGGGCCGCGACCCGCTCCATGCCGGCCGCCACCAGGTCCTGGCGGGCGATCATGGTCACGAGCGCAGTCTCGTCCCCGGTGAAGAGGGCCTCGGTGGTGATATCACCATGCTCCAGGTCCTCTTTCAGAAAAGCGCGTAACTGTTCGTCGAGCAGAAAGGTATCGAGTTCCATGGTCCCCCTCGTGCACGGGTGTGCACGCTCCTGCAGTGTCCCGGCCCTGGCGGCGGGAGACTGCCGCTAGTTGAGCCTGTTCAGCCTGGCAGTGGACTCGGCGTTCTTCTCCAGCCGGGTCTTCAGCTCCTCCTCCCTGGCCCGCTCCTTGTCCACCACGGCGGCGGGCGCCTTGGCGAGGAACTTCTCGTTGGCCAGCTTGCCCCTGACCCGGGCCAGCTCCTTTTCCAGCTTCTTCCGTTCCCGGGCCAGCCTGTCCAGTTCCCCGGCCACGTCGATGAGGCCCTTGAGGGGCACCACCATCTCCACGTCCTGGAACAGGGCGTGGCCGGCATCGTCGGGCACCTCGCCCCGGGCAACGATCTCGAGCCGCCCGGCCCGGGTCATGGCGCCGATGGCCGTGGCAAAGGATTCGAGCAGGGCCCTCCTGGCCGCATCGGCACAGATGAGGGTGGCCTCGATCCTGGCAGTGGGATGCAGCTCGGCCTCGCTGCGGATGGTGCGCAGGCCGGAGATCACGCCCATGAGCAGTTCCATGTCCTGCTCCGCCTCCGCGTCCTGCCAGGCCGGCACGGGCACGGGATAGGGCTCGGTCATGATGAAGGAGCGCTCGCCGGGCAGCTGGCTCCAGATCTCCTCGGTGACAAACGGGGTCACCGGGTGCTGTAATTTCAGAATATTCTCCAGCACCGCCAGGAGCACGCCGCGGGCATTACGCCGGGCCTGCTCGTCATCCCCGTAGAGATCGGCCTTGATCCACTCCAGGTACCAGTCGCAGAACTCGTGCCAGGTGAACTGGTAGATGGCCGAGGCGATCTCGTTGAAGTTGTACCCCTCGATGGCCGCCAGCACCTTGCGGATGGTGGCGTCGGTACGGCTGAGGATCCAGCGGTGCGGCAGGGGCAGGCTGCCGGGATCGGCGGTGACGGCCGTGATGCCGGGATCCTCGTCCTTGAGGTGCATCTGCGCGAAACGGGCCGCGTTCCACAGCTTGTTGATGAAGCGGCGGTATCCCTCCACCCGCTCCTCGTCCATGCGGATCTCCCGGCCCTGGGCGGCAAAGGCGGTCAGGGTGAAACGGAAGGCATCGGTGCCGAACGTCTTGATCATGTCCAGGGGGTCGATCACGTTGCCCGTGGACTTGGACATCTTCTTGCCATGCTTGTCCCGGACCAGGGCATGGAGGTAGACATCGTGAAAGGGCACCTCCTCCATGATGTGCAGCCCCATCATCATCATGCGGGCCACCCAGAAGAAGAGGATGTCGAAACTGGTGATCAGCACCGAGGTGGGGTAGAACAGCTCGAGTTCCCGGGTCTTCTCGGGCCAGCCCAGGGTGGAGAAGGGCCAGAGCGCGGACGAGAACCAGGTGTCGAGCACGTCCTCTTCCTGGACGATCTCGCTGCTGCCGCAGTGGGAGCAGGCATCGGGGTCCGTGACCGCCACGGTCAGGCCGCCGCAGGCCTGGCAGGTCCAGGCCGGGATCCGGTGCCCCCACCAGATCTGGCGCGAGATGCACCAGTCGCGGATGTTGTCCATCCAGGCATAGAAGGTGTTGTACCAGGTGTTGGGGAAGATGCGGATCCTGCCCTCGCGCACCGCCTGCACCGCCTTGTCGGCCAGGGGCCGCACCGAGACGAACCACTGCCTGGAGGTGGTGGGCTCCACCACGGTGCCGCAACGGTAGCACTTGCCCACCGCGTGCTGGTAGTCCTCGATCTTCTCGAGAAATCCCTGTTCCTCCAGGTCGGCGACGATGCGCCGCCGGCACTCGAACCGGTCCAGGCCGGCATAGGGGCCCGCGGCCTCGTTCATGACGCCGTGGTCGTCCATGACCTTGATCCGCTCCAGGTCGTGGCGCAGGCCGATCTCGTAGTCGTCGCGGTCATGGGCCGGGGTGACCTTGAGGGCGCCGGTACCGAATTCCCGCTGCACGTGGTGGTCATAGACCACCGGGATGGTGCGGCCGGTGAGCGGCAGGCTGATGCCGATGTCCCTGAGCCCCTGGTAGCGCTCGTCATCGGGATGCACGGCCACGGCGGTATCGCCGAGCATGGTCTCGGGCCGGGTGGTGGCCACCACCACGTGCCCCGAGCCGTCGGCATAGGGATAGCGGATATGGTAGAGCCTGCCCTCGGTGGGATCATGCTCCACCTCGTCGTCGGCAAGGGCGGTGTGGCAGCGGGGACACCAGTTGACGATATAGTCGCCCTTGTAGATCAGGCCGTCGTTGTAGAGCCGGACAAAGACCTCGCGCACGGCCCGCGACAGGCCCTCGTCCATGGTGAACCGCTCCCGGTCCCAGTCGCAGGAGGCGCCCATGCGCTTGAGCTGGTTGATGATGGTGCCGCCCTTTTCCGTGCGCCACTGCCAGACCCGCTCTATGAACTTCTCCCGGCCCAGGTCGTGCCGGCTCAGGTTCTCGGTGGCGAGCTGCCGCTCGACCACGTTCTGGGTGGCGATGCCGGCATGGTCGGTGCCGGGCACCCAGAGGGTGTTGTCGCCCTTCATCCGGTGGTAGCGGACCAGGATGTCCTGCAGGGTGTTGTTGAGGGCATGGCCGATGTGGAGCACGCCGGTGACATTGGGCGGCGGGATGACGATGGAAAAGGACTCGCGGCCCTCCTCCATGGTGGCGGCAAAGGTCTTGTGTTCCAGCCAGCGGCGGTACCAGCGGCCCTCCACCTCCTTGAATTCGTATCCCTTGGGAAGATCGTATTTCTCAGACATTATGCGATAAAAAAACGGTTAAGATGTTGGCAGGATACGGAGATGACCCGCAGCGGGCCACTGTCCCCTCCATCCTGCAATTGGCGATTACGCCGGAGATGCAAGGCATCAAGGGCGCAGACGTGCACAACCAGCGTGGCTGGACCGGGCTTCCGGGTCACAGCCGCACAGTATGACCTCAATCCTGCACTTGCTTACCTGACACCGCAGAGCCGTCTCACGAGGTTGAAAGAGCGGCGTCACGAGGTTGAGGTGGTGCCCGGCCGGCAACCGCGCTACAGCACGGACCACGGCTTGGGCATGAAGATCAGCTCGTAGAGGTCCAGGGCATAGCGGTCGGTCATGCCGGCGATGAAATCGCAGACCCGGCGGTGCCGTTTCCTCTCCTCCTCCCCGGAGCTGACCGGCTCTCTCCTGGTGCAGGTGGAGACGGAGCCGTCGGGAAACTCGTGCTCCAGGAAAAACCCGTACAGGTCCCTGATCACCCGCTGCGCCTTCTCGAACTCGGCATGCACCCGCCAGTTGCGGTAGACATGGTCATAGAGAAAGGCGCGGAGCTCGGTGATGGTCTCGGTCATCAGGGGGCTCAGGTGCAGGCGGCCGTCATCCTGCCTGAGGGTGTTGAAGACCAGGTCCCGTACCATGGCGTCGATGCGCAGCGAGGAGTTGTCGCCCACCACGGCCCGCAGGTGGGCGGGCAGGTCGCTCTCCCGGATCATGCCGGCGCGCAGGGCATCGTCCATGTCATGGTTGACATAGGCCATGATATCGGCCACCCGCACCACCTGCCCCTCCAGGGTGGCCGGCAGCTCCACGGAATCATCGGGCAGGATATCGCGGTATCCCTTGGAATGCTTGAGGATCCCGTTGCGCACCTCCCAGGTCAGGTTCAGGCCGCGGCCGTGGTTTTCCAGGAAATCCACGATCCTGAGGCTCTGCCGGTAGTGCTTGAACCCGCCCGGGTGCAGCTGGTTGAGACTGAACTCGCCGGCATGACCAAAGGGGGTGTGGCCCAGGTCATGGCCCAGGGCGATGGCCTCGGTCAGGTACTCGTTCAGGCGCAGGCAGACCGCGATGGTCCGGGCGATCTGCGCCACCTCCAGCACGTGGGTCAACCGGGTCCGGTAGTGGTCGCCGGCCGGGGCCAGGAAGACCTGGGTCTTGTGCTTGAGACGGCGAAAGGTCTTGGAATGGATGATCCGGTCCCTGTCGCGCTGAAAGACCGTGCGCAGGTCGCAGAAATCCGGTTCCTCGCGCAGCCGCCCCCGGGACTCGCAGCTCAGGCAGGCATGGGCAGAGAGGATCTGCCGCTCCTGTTCCTCGAGCTGTTGTCGAATACTCTTGCTCATCACACTCCCCCGGCAGGCGCGGCCTGCGCCACTGCCGGCCAACGGTCCCTGCCCCCGCCGGCCGGGGACCGCGCCCATCCTGCCGGCGGCCACCTGATTTCCTTGTCAATCCGGCTCTTTTTAGCAGTAAGAGGCCGGTGAAACAAGGATTTTCTGCAACTTCCCGGCAGGGCGCCGTTCACCGTCATCCACGGCCACGGGGCCACGACAGCGGCCGGCCGTCAGGACCCGCCGGATCCCTCCCCGGCCGGAGACAGGCATTCATCCAGGAAAACGGCGAGATGGAGAACCCGCACCCCTGCCCGCTCCCGGGCGGCGCCCTCCTGCCACTGCATGAGACAGCCGGAACAGGTGGTCACCACCAGGCCGGGCCTCTCTGCCATGGCGCCCTCCAGGCATTTTCTGAACACGGCCATGGACAGCTCCGGGTATCCGAGGTGAAAGAGGCCGCCCTGGCCGCAGCAGAGCGGGCCCTGTTCCGGCTCGGTCCGCCGCGCCCGGCCGATACTGTCCAGCAGGCGCCGGGGCGCGGCCCCGCCCCGGGCCGAGAAACGCAGGTGGCACGGATCATGGTAATGGACCCTGACCGGGGCCCGCGCCCGAAGGCCCGCCGCCCTGGCCGGTTCCAGGAAAAAGTCGCCGAACTCCCGCACCCGGCCGGCAAAGGCCTGCGCCTGCCTGTACAGGGCCGGATCGTCACGAAAGAGATCGGGATATGCGGCCAGGTGCGCCGAGCAGGAGGCGCAGGAGGTCAGGATCGGCCCCTGGCTGCCGGCAAAGGCCTCCATGTTGCGCCGGGCCAGGCGGCGGGCCTCGTCGCTCCTGCCGGCCGAGAGCGCGGCCAGGCCGCAGCAGCACTGGCCGGCGGGCACGAAGGCCCGGCGGCCGGCCAGGTCCCCGAGGAGACGGACTGTGGCCCGGCCCACGGCCGGTTGCAGGTGGCGGGCAAGGCAGCCGGTGAAGTAGCCCACCGCACCCGGGCGCTCCTGCCGGCAGCCGGAGGGGATCCCGGAGCGGGCAAGAACGGGACGATCCTCCAGCAGGCCCAGCTTCAGGCGCAGGCCGCTGTCAGCGGGCAGGGAACGGAGACGGTCCTCCAGGAGAACGCCGGCCCGCACCAGTCCATCCAGCAAGGGCGGCCGGGACAGGGCCAGCCGGGCCAGGGTCTTGCGCACGCCGTGCCGGCCGTAGAAGGCGGAGAAGCCGCTGCGGGCCGCCACGACCAGCTCCCGGATCGGCAGCTGCCGGGGACAGGTGTTCTCGCAGGCCCCGCAGAGCAGGCAGCGGGAGAAGATATCCTGGAAGGTGGCAGAGGGACGCCTGGCCAGGGGCGAGGCCAGAAGGTGCATCTTGCCGCGGGCCGTCAGCGATTCGCGCACATCGACCCGGTACACGGGGCAGACCACGCTGCAGGCGCCGCACCAGGCGCAGGAAGGATGTTCCTTCAGGGTGCGCGGCGCATGCCGTCCGCCGGTCCGCGCGGCCGCCTTCATTCAGTCCCCGGGCTGCCAGAGCAGAAAGGCCTTGATAAAGGGATCGAGGCGGCCGTCCAGGACCGCGTCCACGTTGCCCTCCTCGAGCCCGGTCCGGTGATCCTTGATCATCCGGTAGGGCTGCAGGACATAGGAACGGATCTGGCTGCCCCAGGCTATCTCCTTCTTGTCGCCGTGCAGGTTCTCCTGCTCGCGGGCCTGCTCCTCCTTCTCCTTCTCGTACAGCCGGGCCATGAGCATCTTCATGGCCATGTCCTTGTTCCGGTGCTGCGAGCGCTCGTTCTGGCACTGGACCACGATGCCGGTGGGCAGGTGGGTGATGCGGATGGCCGAGTCGGTCTTGTTGACATGCTGGCCGCCGGCGCCGCTGGCCCGGTAGGTGTCGATGCGCAGGTCCTTTTCATTGATATCGATCTCGATGGTGTCATCGAGCTCGGGCAGGACCATCACCGAGGCAAAGGAGGTGTGGCGGCGCCCCGAGGTGTCAAAGGGCGAGATCCGCACCAGCCGGTGGATGCCGACCTCGGAACGGAGGTAGCCGTAGGCGTACTTGCCGCGGACCCGGATGGTGACGCTCTTGGTGCCGGCCTCGTCGCCGGGCAGCAGGTCCAGGATATCGGCCTTGAACCCCTTGTCCTCGGCCCAGCGCAGGTACATGCGGGTCAGCATGCTCACCCAGTCCTGGGCCTCGGTGCCGCCGGCCCCGGCATGGATGGTGACCAGGGCGTTGCCGGCGTCGTGCTCGCCGCTGAACATGCACTCCAGTTCGACAATGTCGATGCGCCGGCCCAGCTCGTCCAGGCTGGCGACCACCTCCTGGTAGGTCTCGGCGTCCTTCTCCTCGATGGCCATGTCGAGCAGCATGTCGGCCTCTTCCAGGTCATCGAAGTTCTTTTCCCAGTTGCCGATCAGGTCCTGGAGCTGGCCCAGCTCCTTCTGCACCCTCTTGGCCGTGGCCTGGTCATTCCAGAACTCCGGGGCCAGGGTCTGGTGTTCCAGCCTGGCGATGTCTTCCTTCTTGCCATCCAAGTCAAAGATGCTCCTTCAGGGCCAGCATCCGACCCTTGAGAGCGTTGAGTTTCTGTTTCGCCTCGGCAGCCTCGCTTACTTCAGCCATGGTTGTCCTCGTGGTTATGAGAAAACAGGGACACGCGACATTCCGGATGCCGCCGGCGGCGACGGGAACTGCCGGATGCCCCTGCCAGGTGATCATATAAAGCCCGATTCCTGTCCTGAACTGTCCTGAACATTGTATAATAATCTTTCCGCGGCGAAGTCTCAAGGGGAGAAAAGAGGCAGCCGGGCAGCCGCCGGCCGCTCCCCGGCCGCAGCCCCTGCGGCACAGGGCCTTCTTCCCGATTCACCTTGCCTGCTGTTGCCCTGTCCCATACAATGGAAGAGAAGAACAATGGTCCTGCAGGACCGCCACCACGCCGGGAATACCCGTATGAGCCTTGTCAACACCCTTGCCATCGTCCTGGTCCTGGCCGGGTTCGTCTTCCTCGTGCTGTCCCTGCGAACGGTGCGCCGGGCCATGGCTCTCGCCCCGGCCGTCTTTCAGCTCCAGTGGCGGATCCTGGTGGCCCTGCTCCTGTTTTTCTGCCTGGGATACCTGTTCTTCGATTTCATCCTCTTCACCGGCATCGGCTTTCCCCTGGAACTGGTCACCGGCCTGGTCTTTGCCGGCGGCGCCATCTTTGTCTTCATTGTCATCAACATCTGCCACCGGTCCCTGGACTGGTTCCGGCAGACCGACCGCAAGCTGCGCATCCTCAACGAGACCCTGGAAAAACGGGTCGAGCAGCGGACCAGGGCCATGGAACGTTCCACGCAATTCCTGAAGACCGTGCTCGACAGCCTGCAGGACTCCATTGCCATCATCAACGTGGACGATTTTTCCATCGACAATGTCAATGCCAGCTTCCTGGAGGAATTCGGCCTCACCGAGGACGAGGTCATCGGCAGGCCCTGCTTCGCCGTGACCCACCGCCGCCAGGCGCCCTGTACGCCGCCCGACGATGAATGCCCCATGTCGCACACCCTGGAGAGCGGCGAGCCCGCCATGTGCGAGCACCGCCACAGGTCCGAAAGCGGCGGCCATCACTACGTGGAGATCCACACCGTCCCGGTCAGGAACAGGGAGGGCCGTATCAGGCAGGTGGTGCATATCTCGCGCAACATCACCAAGCGCAAGCAGGACGAGCTCCGCATCCGGCACATGGCCTACTACGACACCCTCACCGGCCTGCCCAACCGGACCTATTACAAGAAACTCCTGTCCCGCTCCCTGGAGCACGCCCGCCGCCACAACCGGATCATGGCGACCATGATCATCGACCTCGACTCCTTCAAGCGCATCAACGACACCCTGGGCCACGCGGTGGGCGACTCGCTGCTCCAGTCGGTGGCCAAGCGGCTGCGGTTCGCCCTGCGCAGCAGTGACTGCGTGGCCAGGTTCCGCTCGGACCTCGGCAACACGATCTCCCGGCTGGGCGGCGACGAGTTCATCATCCTGCTCAACGAGATGGCCAGGGTCCAGGACGCCGCCATGGTGGCCGACCGGCTGCTCAACGAACTGGCAGCGCCCTTCTTCCTCGAGGGCAACGAGGTGGTGGTCACGGCCAGCATCGGCATCGCGGTCTTTCCGGCGGACGGTGACGATGCGGACACCCTGTTCAAGAACGCCGACCTGGCCATGTACCACGCCAAGAGCCTGGGCAAGAACAAGTACCAGTACTATACCGAGAGCATGAACGAATCGGCCAGGGAACGGCTGACCGTGGAGAATGACCTGCGCCGCGCCCTGGCCCGCAACGAACTGGTCCTCCACTTCCAGCCGCAGGTCAGCCTGGACACCCTGGAGATCATCGGCCTCGAGGCGCTCATCCGCTGGCAGCACCCGCAGCGCGGCCTGGTGCCGCCCCTGGACTTCATCCCCATAGCCGAGCAGAGCGAGCTGATCCACCTCATCGGCCAGTGGGTCCTGCGCACCGCCTGCCGGCAGATCCGGGAGATCCACGCCACCGGCTACCCGCGGCTGCGGGTGGCGGTCAATCTCTCCAACCGGCAGTTTTCCCGGGACGACCTGGTGGAGCATATCACCTCCACCCTGGCCACCACCGGCCTGGACGGGCGGTTTCTCGAGATCGAGCTGACCGAGAGCGCGGTCATGCAGGACCCGCAGAAGGCGGTCTGCGTGCTGCAGCAGCTTCGCGAGCTGGGCATCCGCATCGCGGTGGACGACTTCGGCACCGGCTGCTCCTCCTTTGAATGGCTCAAGATCCTGCCGCTGGACTGCCTGAAGGTGGACCGCAACTTCATCACCGGCATTACCCGGCGCAGGGAGGACGCCAAGATCCTGGAGGCGATCCTGGCCATGGCCGAGAGCCTCGGCCTGGAGGTTATTGCCGAGGGCGTTGAAACCACGGACCAGCTCGCGCTGCTGCGCAGGCTCTACTGCAGGGGAGTCCAGGGTTTCCTGTTCAGCCGGCCGCTGGCCGCCGCCGACATCCTGGAATTTCTCCAACGCCACCAGGGCGGCTTCACGCCTGGCGCCGCCGAACCCTGACCGCCGACGCGCCCTGTCACGGGACGGGAAAAAGTGACTGTTGACAAAGCCGGTCGCCGGACGCGACCATTCACCAATACCCTGTGCCCGCCCCCGGGCACCAAGGACGCATGCTTTCATGAACAGCAAGGCAGAAGGGCCGCGGGACGCGGCCGACAACGGAACAACAGCGCCGGACAGGCAGGGCGCGGCCACCATCGAGCGGCTGAAGAAGATCGCGGAGCTCAGCATGACCCTCTCCGGCGAGCCGGTGGATATCTTCCGCAGGATCGCCGGCATGATCGGCGAGTTACTCGATGTCAAGGTGGTCTGCCTGTCGGAGATCGACGGCGGGGACCTGAACTTTCTCAGCGTCTACCGGTCCGGCGATATCATGACCGATGCCGGCACCTGCGTGCTGGCCAACACCCCCTGTTCCACGGTGCAGGATACCCGCGACCTGCGGGTATATCACGACGTGGTCAACAAGTTCCCGGAGGCCGTCTTTCTCAAGAAGCACAACGCCTACACCTACTGCGGCTTTCCCTCCCTGGACAGCGAGGGCAAGGTGGTTGCCGTCATGTGCCTGCTCGATGACCACTACCACCCCTTTTCCGAGGAAGACAAGGACCTGCTGCGGATCTTTGCCCAGCGGATCGGCGTGGAGGTGGAACGGAAGAACCGGCTTGCGCAGCAGAAAAAGGCGGAGCTGCGGCTGGCCAGGCAACAGGCCGAGTTCGATGCCATCTTCAACGCCATCTCCGACTGTGTCGTCTTTGTCGACCCCGACTTCCGGATCCTGCAGATCAATCCCGCCCTCGGCCGGCAGTGCGGCTACACCATGGAGGAACTCTCCGGCAGGAACGTCAGCGAGCTCTTTGCCGATCCCGGCGGTTCCCGGCTCCTGCGCCGGTGCCTGGAACAGGGCGGGACGCCGCCACAGGGCCGGGTGCAGAAGATCCAGTTCCGCCGCAAAAACGGCACAACCTTTTCCGGCGAGGCCCTGGGATCCAGGGTCGAGGACGACGACGGACTGAGCGGCCATATCATCATCTTCCGGGACATCACCGAACGTGACCGGCAGGAGGAGATACTGCGCCGCCTGGACCGACTCGATTCCCTGGGCATTCTCGCCGGAGGCATTGCCCATGATTTCAACAACCTGCTCACCGCGATCCTCGGCAACATCTCCCTGGCCTCCATGCACGCCACGGCGGATGATCCGGTCACCGAGTACCTGCAGGATGCTGAAAAGGCGGCGGTCCGGGCCCGGGACCTGACCGGCCAGCTCCTGACCTTTTCCAGGGGCGGCCAGCCCATCAAGAAGCCTGTCTCCCTGCCGCCGCTGCTCTCGGAATCCGCCTCCTTTGTCCTCAGCGGCTCCAATGTCCGCTGCCGTTTCGACGTCCCGGACGACCTGCAGCGCATCGAGGCCGACCCGGGCCAGTTGAGCCAGGTGATCAACAACCTGCTGATCAATGCCATGCAGGCCATGCCCAGGGGCGGCACCATCGAGATCGAATGCCGCAATGTCTCCATCGACGCGCAGTCCGGCCTGCCGCTCACTCCCGGCCCCCATGTCCGGATCACGGTCCGGGATCATGGCATCGGCATCCCGGAGCAGTACCTGGAGAGGATCTTCGATCCCTACTTCACCACCAAGCAGAAGGGCAGCGGCCTCGGCCTGGCCACCGCCTCCTCCATCATCACCAGGCACGGCGGCTACATGGAGGTGGAATCGGAACGGGGCAAGGGCACCAGCTTCCACATCTACCTGCCGGCAGGCAGCGCGAAAAGAGAGGAACAGCCGCACACCATGGAACCGGTTTCCGCTGCCAGGCGCCGGATCCTGATCATGGACGACGAGGAACCGGTGCGCCGCGTGGCCGCCGAGATGCTGAGCGAAAAGGGATTCCTGGTCGAGACCGCGGCCGACGGCGCGGAAGCGGTGGATAAATACGCATCCTTCCTGAAGCGGGGAAGGCGGTTTGACGTGGTCATCATGGACCTGACCATCCCCGGCGGCATGGGCGGCCTGGAGGCCATCGGGAAATTGAGGGAGATGGACCCGGATGTCAGGGCCATCGTCTCCAGCGGCTATTCCAACGACCCGATCATGGCCAATCACGCTGGGCACGGTTTTGCCGGCGTCATTGCCAAGCCCTACCGGCTGGACGATCTCATGGAGGTCATCGCCTCGGCGCTCAAGGGGTGAGCATCTTCCGTTTTCACTGAAGACTTGCCGCCTTACACCGCTTATCCCTTGACCATGGCCGGAAAAACCAATAAGAATGGTCTGTATCCCGTACCGCGCCCGGCTGCTGTCCGCGATCCAGCCGGGGCTGCCGGTACTTCCTTTCCCGGGAGGAACATGCCATGACAGAACGCCTTTCCATGTCCGCGCTCGTCGCCCTCCTCCTGCTGGCCCTCTGTGCCGGCGGCGTCATGGCGGTGGAACCGGTCAGGATCGGCGTCTGCTACCCCATGACCGGTTCCTCCGCCGCCTATGGCGCGATGGGCTACAAGGGCCTGGAGCTGGCGCGGAAGGAGCGGCCCTCGGTACTCGGCCGCAAGGTGGAACTCTCCCTTGCCGACAACCGCTCCGACAGGGTGGAGAGCGCCAGGGCGATCGCCCGCCTGGTCCGGAAGAACAGGGTGACCGCCATCATCGGCGGTCTCACCTCTTCCAACACCCTGGCCGGCGCGCCGGTGGCCGAGGAGGCCGGCGTGCCCATGATCTCGCCCTGGGCCACCAACCCGGCGGTCACCCGGGGCAGGAAATGGATCTTCCGCGCCTGTTTCACCGACCCCTTCCAGGGCGCTGTCGCCGCCAGGTTCGCCCGCAAGAACCTGGCGGCGAAAACGGCCGCCGTGCTCATCGACCTCTCCCAGGACTACTGCGTGGGCATTGCCAGCTTCTTCATCACGAACTTCAAAAAGCTGGGCGGAAGCATCGTCGCCAGGCTGCCCTACAACACCGGTGACCTGGACTTCACGGCCCAGCTCGCCGCCATCCGGGCCAGCCACCCGGACGTGATCTACTGCCCCGGCTACTTCAAGGAGCTGGCCCTCATCGCCCGCCAGGCGCGCGAGACCGGCATCAGGGCGCCGATCCTGGCCGGTGATGCCGCCCAGGCCGAGCAACTGATCAAGATCGGCGGCAGGGCCGTGGAAGGGCTCTCCTTTACCACCCATTTCGACGAGCAGGGTGTCACCACCGAGGCGGGCAGGCGGTTTGTCCGGGCATTCCGCGCCGCCTATCCGGACAGCACCCCGGACTCGGTCTCCGCCCTCTCCTACGACACCTACAACATCCTGCTCGACGCCATTGCCCGGGCCGGGTCAACGGAGCGGGAAAAGGTCCGACAACAACTGGAAAACACAAAAAAATTCCAGGGGGCGACCGGCGTGATGACCATGAAGGACCACGACATGATAAAGCCGGTGGTCATCCTCACGGTCAGAAACGGCATGTTCCGGTGGCTGGCCACGGTCAATCCCTGATCGCCGCGCCTCCGCATCCTTCCCCGCTACGGGCCCTGCCCGGGCCATCTCTCCCCTTGGTATCCCCGCTCGCCGTGACCGGTCCCGAGGCTTCCCGCGGTTTGCCCGCCGACCGGCTATGCCCGGCGGCGGAAGAGCAGCAGGGGCACCATCAGGGCCAGGCAGGCCGTGCCGAACAGGTAACCGCCCCGGACAAAGAGGGTCTCCAGGTCCAGCATGGGGACGTCGCCGGTCAGGGCCATGGCACGGAAGATGGGTGACTGCTGCCTGATGTTGCCGGCCGGATCGACCAGGCCCGAGATGCCGGTGTTGGCGGCCCGGACCAGGGACCGCTTGGTCTCCACGGCCCGGAACACGGTCATGGCCAGGGACTGGTACGGCGCGCTGGAACGGCCGTACCAGGCGTCGTTGGTCAGGTTGACCAGCAGGTTGGCGCCCCGGGCCACCTCGCGGCGGGCAATGTCGGGGAAGATGGACTCGAAACAGATGAGCACGCCCAGCCGCATCCTCCCCGCCACCAGGGGCGCGGACGAGCTGCCCGCGGTGAAGTCGCCGACGCTCACCACCAGGGGCTCGAGAAAGGGCAGAAACTTCCGCAGGGGCACGTACTCGCCAAAGGGCACCAGGTGCTGCTTGGAGTAGCGGCCCGCCACCCGGGCCGAGGGATCGAGGAGCAGGGCCGAGTTGAAGTAGCTGACCGGGGGCTTCTCGCCGGGCGCGGCCGGACCGAGGTCATAGGTGGGGGCGCCGGTGAGGAGCCAGACATTCTGCCGGCGGACGAAATCGGCCACCCGCGCGGCCAGGGGATCGCTCTGCAGGTAGAAGGGCAGGGCCGTCTCCGGCCAGACCAGCAGCTCGGTGGTCCGCCGCCGCAGGGCGGCCGCCGACAGCCTGGTATAGGTGGCCACCGTGGCCTCGCGGTTGGCCGGGGTCCACTTGACGCCCTGGTCGATGTTGCCCTGGACCACGGTGACCCGGGCCTGCAGGGCGCGGCGCATGAGCGGCGGCATGACCCGGTAGCGGAGCATGGAATAGCCGAAGACAAAGACCACCAGGCAGGCGGCGGCCAGGAGCAGGCGCCGCTCGGCGCGCTGGTTCCAGCGCACGTCCCGCCGCTGCCGGTCGATGACGGCCAGGACCAGGCCATTGATCAGGACCAGCCAGAAACTCACCAGGTGGTGCCCGCCCAGGTCGGCCGCCTGGATCAGCATGGGATGGGCATAGAGGCCATAGGCCAGGTCCATCCACGGAAAGCCGGTCAGGAGCGTGCCGCGCAGGGTGTCCAGTCCCACCCAGAACAGGGGTGCGGTCCAGACCAGGGTCGCCACCCACCGCTCCCGGTGCCAGGAGCGGCCGGCCACCAGGCTGAGCAGGAAACAGAACAGGGCCGTGTACAGGGCCATGTAGAGGGCGAGCAGGACCAGGGCCGGCACCGAGATCCAGGCGGGCAGTCCACCGTAGCGGCCAAGAACGATAAGGATCCAGTAGAGCAGGACCAGGTGGTAGAGCAGGCCGGCGAGCAACCCCATGCCGGAGCTACGCAGGGGCGGCAGGTGGAGGGCGCCGTAGAGGAGCGGCACCAGGGCGACAAAGAGCAGGGGCCACCAGCCGACCAGGCCGGGCATGGCCAGGGACAGGAGCAGGGCCGAGGCCAGGGCCATGGAGACGGCAAACCCCCGGCCGTAGCGGTGGGACAGGCGTGGGGAGCGCATCAGGTCTTCCTGATCCTGACGGTCCTGATCCGCCGGGGATCGGCGGTCATGACCCGGAAGGAAAGCGGCGGCACGTTGACCACGGTACCGCTCTCCGGCACCCGGCCCAGGCTGTGGAGCAGGAAGCCGCCCACGGACTCGTAGGGACCGTCGGGCAGGGAGACGGCAAAATGGTCCTCCACCTCCTCGATGTCGATCTTGGCGTCCACGATGATGGTCCGATCATCCACCACCCGCAGCTCCCGTTCCTCCTGGTCGTGCTCGTCATCGATCTCGCCGACGATCTCCTCGATGATGTCCTCCAGGGTCACCAGGCCGCGCACGCCGCCGAACTCGTCGGTGACAATGGCCATGTGGGTCTTCCTGGCCTGGAACTCGCGCAGCAGCTCGGTGATGGGCTTGGACTCGGAGATGAAGTAGGGGGGATTGAAGAATTCCTCCAGTCCCTTGTCCTGCTTCGTGTCGTTGACGCAGAAACGGAGCAGGTCCTTGGCATGGAGGATGCCGATGATCTGGTCCTGGTTGTCCTGGTAGATGGGGATCCTGGTGTAGCCCTCCTCGGTGATCAGCCGGATCAGGTCCCGGACCGAGGCCATGCGGTCGGCGCCGACCATCTCGGCCGAGGGGGTCATGATCTCCGAGGCCACGGTCTCGCGGAAATCGAAGATCGAGTTGATCAGCCGCTCCTCGTGCCGGCTTATCAGCCCCTGCTCCTCCCCCTCCTCGAGCAGCTCCTGGATCTCGTGTTCCAACTCCTCGGTGGTGTCCGGGATGGCCCGGAGACGGAGCAGGGAACGCAGCCGCTGCCAGAAGCCCCTGCCCTCCCCTGCGCCGTTCTGCTGTGTCGCCTGGTTATCCATGGTCAGAATGTATCATACCCGGGTGAATCTACTCTTTTTTTCACTTTCGGCCTTTGCAAGTCGTACCAGGTAGAGTACAGTAGTTCGTTTCATCTGTGAACAGAATTCCCCCTGATTCCACCTGAATCGTCCCGGGCCCGTCATCGTGCCGGCGATCAGCCGCCCGCTGGCGGACCGGACAGGATCGTTACCGTCAATTATACAATAATACAACACCCGGCAGCGGGAGGTGAGCACTTTGCCCGGAAAAAATTCCGGCCAGGGTCGGTCCTGCTGCCGATGCAATAACAAGAGGTTTTCGCGTGCAGGGCAAAGTACTGATCGCCAACCGCGGAGAGATCGCCATCCGGATCATGCGGGCCTGCCAGAGCCTTGGCCTGGAGTACGTGGTCGTCTATACCGACGCTGACCGTGACTCCGAGCATGTGCAGCAGAACCGGCTCCAGGGCCCGGACCAGAATGCCTGGCGGGTCGTCAGCTACACCGATCCCAACGATATCCTGGCCGTGGCCGACCATACCGGCTGCACCGCCATCCACCCCGGCTACGGTTTCTTTTCCGAGGACTTCCGGTTTGCCCGCAGGGTCACGATCCGCGACCGGCCCCTGACCTTCATCGGTCCGAGCTGGGAGGTGATCAGGAACCTGGGCGACAAGATCAACACCAAGCGGGTGGCCAACCGGCTCGGCATCCCCACCATCCCGGGGACCGACGCCCCCATCTACAACGAGATGGAGGCCGAGGAGATCGCCCAGCATCTCTTCGATGTCCAGGAGGACGAGGAGATCGACCAGCCGGCCGTCCTGATCAAGGCGGCGGCCGGCGGCGGCGGCATGGGCATCGAGGAGGTCAACCGCATCGAGCAGTTCCGCCGGGTCTACCGCCAGGTGCAGAACTATGCCAAGCGCCAGTTCGGGGACGGCGGCGTGCTCATCGAGCAGCGGCTGCGCGACTTCAACCACCTGGAGGTGCAGCTCCTCTGCTCCCGCCACAACGAGCGGGTCCACTTCAGCTCCCGCAACTGCACCATCCAGTCCACGGGCCGCCAGAAGCGCATCGAGGCCGCGCCCGGCTTTGACGACTCCTGCTACAGCTATTCCTTTGACGCCGGCGAGGTACTGGAGAGGATCGTCGAATACTCGCTGCGCCTGGCCGACCACGTGGGCTACGACAACGTCGGCACCTGGGAATGGATCGTCAGCCGCAGCGGCAAGCCCTACCTGCTGGAGGTCAACACCCGCATCCAGGTGGAGAACGATGTCTCGGCCAGGATCAGCTACCTCAACGGCAGCCACCCCAACCTGATCCGCGAGCAGATCCGGCTCGCCCTGGGCGAACCCCTGGGCTACACCCAGGAAGACATCGAGTTCCGCGGCGCCTCCATCGAGCTGCGCATCGTGGCCGAGGACACCAGGCGCGACTTTGCCCCCTGGATCGGCACCATCACCCGTTTCGACCTGCCACGGCACGACTGGTCGGCGGTCTACACCCATGTCCCCTCGGACCGGCCCTACCCCATCCCCAGCGAGTACGATCCCAACCTGGCCCTGGCCCTGGTCTGGGGCGAATCCATGGACCAGGCCAAGCAGCGGGCCCTCGAGTTCATCAGGGAGACCAGGATCGAGGGAACCGACTCCTCCGGCGGCGGCATCATCACCAACCTGGACTATCTCCGCGACAACCTTGACCGGCTGCTGACCTTCTGATCCGGCCCAGCCGTTCCGGCCGGCGGATCATGCGCGGCCGGGCAGCCCGATAACACGATATGAACGATCTTCTCAAACAACTGCACGACATCGAGCAGCGCATCGACTACCTCATCCACATCAAGGATGCGGCCGAGTGGGGCAACCTCTCGGTCTTCAAGGAGGCGTGCGCCAAGCTCAGGAAATCGGTCTACGACATGGCGGAGGACGAGTTCGCCGAGCAGATCGGCAGGCTCGAGGAATCCATCCGCTTCCTGGAGGTCCGCTGCGAGGAAGGGCTCACGCCCATGGAGCGGGTGCGCATCGTGCGCAGCCCCTTGCGTTTCTCGCTCAAGGACATCCTGGAGAACGTCTACGAGGAGTACACCGAGCTGGGCGGCGAGGGCGAGGCCAACATCGACCCGGCCATGGTGGTGGCCAAGGCCAACATCGTGCGCCGGATAAAGAAAAAGCCCTACACCTCGCCGGTCATGGTCATCGGCCAGGAGGTGGGCCACGGCGAGGAGTTCCGCAACGGCGGCTCCTGCAAGCCCTGGGGCAACGAGAAGGCCCTGCGCTACATGCGGGTTGCCGAGACCGAGGGCATCCCCATCCACTTCTACATCTTCACCCCCGGCTCCTACCCCGTGGAGGAGTATCCCGGCGCGGCCCAGCAGATCGCCCGCAACCTCTACGCCATGACCAAGCTCACCGTGCCCATCATCTCGGTGATCTCCGAGGGCGGCTCGGGCGGGGCAGAGGCCATCGGCCTGAGCGACTTCCGGATCATGTTCTCGCACGGCTACTACTCGGTCATCTCGCCCGAGGGCGCGGCGGCCATCGAGGGCAAGGTGCGCGAGGGCCAGAAGGTCCCGGCGGCGCTGATCGAGAAATGCGCCCGCCAGCTCCACATCACCGCCGAGGACAACCTGCGCCTGGGCACCATCGACCGCATCATCCAGGAACCGCCCCTGGGGGCGAAGAGCGACGACTTCGCCTTTTTCGCCCGTATCCGCTCCGAGATCATCCGGGCCACGGACGAGGTGGTCCTGCGCACCAAGAGCGTGCGCGGCTTCCGGGCCTACGAGGTGAAGCGGAAAAAGGCGGTCAACCCGGAAGAGGCGCCGCAGATCGACATCCCCTGGGACCTCGACCAGAAGGAAAAGCGGCGGCTGCTGGCCCTGCGCTCGAAGAAGTACCGGGAGATGGCCCTAAACGGTTTTGGCGGCGAGGCCATGCCCGCGGAAAACGTCTTCAAGTCCCTGCTGGCGGCGTCGGAGAAGCTCTACTATACCTTCCGCTACGACGTGGTCAAGAACCAGCAAAAGCAGATGCAGAAGGCGATCAAGGAGGTGAGCGGCGAGGGCTCGGTCCTGATCAAGCGGGTAACCGAACCCTTTGTCTCGGCCTATGCCTTTGTCCGGCGCAAGGAGAAGAAAAAGACGGCCAAGGCCGCGCCCATGATCACCGCGCCGAGCCCGGGCCAGGAACAGGATCCCCTGGAACTGACCGACACCTACACCAGCCCGCTTGCCAACGAGGACCGCACCGTGACCTGTCCCAATGCCGAGAAATACGGCTGCAAGGATCTCTGGGTCCCGGACCTGTATGGTGAATTCTGTGGTGTCTGCGAAAACTGCGGCCACCACTTTCCCCTGGAGTACCAGTGGTATATCAAGAATATCTTTGACCCGGACTCGGTCCGTTCGTTCAACACGGACATCTATTCCAAGAATCCGCTCCAGTACGAGGGATTCGACGAACGGTTGCAGATGGCGCGCAGCAAGACCGGGCTGGGCAGCGCCAACCTGACCTTCCACGCCCGGGTGATGGACATCCACCTGGTGGTCACCATGCTGATCTCGGACTTCCGCAACGGCACGGTGGGCGCGGCCGAGGGGGAGAAGTTCGTGCTCGCCTGCGAGCTGGCCAAGCGCAAGAAGCGGCCCCTGCTCGCCTATGTCCACACCACCGGCGGTATCCGCATCCAGGAGGGCACCCTCGGCGTCATCCAGATGCCCAAGTGCACCATGGCCGTGCGCGAGTACATCGACGCCGGCGGCCTCTACATCGTGGTCTACGACAACAACTCCTATGCCGGGCCGGTGGCCAGCTTCCTGGGCTGCTCGCCCTACCAGTTCGCCATCCGCTCCTGCCGCATCGGTTTTGCCGGCGAACGCGTCATCCGCGAGACCACGGGCCAGGACATCCCGCCGGATTACCACAAGGCGCGCAACGCCCTCAAGCGCGGCCACATCCAGGGCATCTGGGACCGGCGCGACTTCCGGCGCAACCTGTACAAGGCCCTGCAGACCATGGGCAGCCCGAGCCTGTACTATCGCTGACAGGCAGGGGCGCCGCCCTCCGCCCGCCCACGGACCCCTTCCAACGAGGAGACACGCAACACCAGGGAACTGCATACTTCGTGACCAGCCACAACGCCGCTCCGGCAGCCGCTTTTTTCCCCATGTCCTGAAAAATCCCACCAAGTGGTATAAAGAATTCCGCCTGCCGTGCCGATAAGAGAAGGAAGAAGACAGGACACAGAGAGAACAGGCTGTGTTGTTTCACTCAGGGAAGAGGAGGGACAACCATGGCAATATGGCGTTTTTCAGTCAAAGGCAATGTTGTCCGGCATGGAAGCCGGCAGCGGCAGCAAGTCACCCGGACCGGTTGCAACGAACCGTTCAAGAACCGCTTCTGGTGCCCGAAACAGCGCTGGTTCATGAAAGAGCCATGCCCCTTCATCAACCAGCGTGAATGCCGGAATTTTGACCAGATGTGCGGCGGACGGCTGGCCCGGATGTAGAGTGGCCCCGCGGGTCGGCCGGGCGCACGGCATCTTGATTTTTTCCCCAGCTTCCCCTTGACGCCCCCGGTATCATGTGCTAAGTAAGAGACCGCTTTCAGCGCACAGCACAAGGTACTGGGCCGTTAGCTCAGCTGGCAGAGCAGTTGACTCTTAATCAATTGGTCCGGGGTTCGAATCCCTGACGGCCCACCAGGATAGAAGGACCTGCGGATTATTTCGCAGGTCCTTTTTTTTCGCCTGCCGCAGCCAGGAAGACAACAACACCCCGGAGTGCCGTCGGATCGCTGCCGATGCGGCCGCGCCAGTGACCACCATGCCAGAGCACACCCCCAGCGGCCGCGGCAGGAAACGGCCCAGCCTCTCCACCATGATCCTCGTCGGCGTGGCCGCCGGGATCGGCTGCGGCCTCTTCTTCGGCGAATACTGCGCTTTTCTCTCCATTGTCGGCAACGCCTTCATCCGGCTGATGCAGATGACGATCCTGCCCTACATCGTTGTCTCGCTCATCGCCGCCCTCGGCCGCCTGAACATGGAACAGGCCAGGCTGCTGGCCTTCAAGGCCGGCGTGCTCCTGCTCCTGTTCTGGGGCATCACCTTTGCCGTTATCCTGCTGACGCCGCTCTCCTTTCCCCACTGGGAATCGGCCGCCTTCTTTTCCACCTCGCTGGTGAAGCCGGTCCCGAAGACAGACTTCCTGTCGCTCTACATCCCGGCCAATCCCTTCTTTTCCCTGGCCAACAACATCGTGCCCGCCGTGGTGCTCTTCACCATCCTGATCGGGGTGGCCCTGATCTCCATCCGCAACAAGCAGGGCTTCCTCGACTGCATGCAGACGGCCGCGGACGCCCTGGTCAAGGTGACCGGCATGGTGGTCCAACTGACCCCCATCGGTGTCTTTGCCATCGCCGCCTCGGCCGCCGGCACCATGTCCATCGAGGAGTTCGGGCGGCTGCAGGTCTACCTGATCAGCTTCAACGTGATCTGCCTGCTGCTCACCTTTCTCATCCTGCCGCTCATGCTGCAGCCGGTGACGCCGTTTCGTTACCGGGACGTGGTCTACTCGTTCAGGGGCGTGCTGCTCACCGCCTTCACCACCGGCAACCTGTTCGTGGTCCTGGCCATGCTGACCGAGAACTGCAAGGAACTGATGGCCCGCCACCACCTGAAAAGGCCCCAGACCGATTCCTATGTCGAGGTCCTGATCCCGGTCTCGTTCAACTTCCCCAACACGGGCAAGCTGATCATGCTCCTGTTCGTCCTCTTTGCCTGCTGGTTCAGCGGCAGCGCCCTGGGCAGCGAACAGTATCCCATCTTTCTTTCCGCCGGCCTGCTCTCCTTTTTCGGCGGCGTCGACGTGGCGCTCCCCTTCATGCTCAACCTGCTGCACCTGCCCGCCGACATGTACCAGCTCTACATGATGACCGGCGTGATCAACGGCCGCACCTCCACCCTGCTGGCCACCATGCACCTGATCGTCTTCACGCTCCTGGCCACCAGCGCCATGACCGGCGTGCTCCGCTGGAACCGGAAAAAACTGGTCCGGGTGACCATCATCTCGGTGGCGGCCATCGCGGCCACCCTGGGCCTGATGCGCGCCTACTTCACGCTGGCCGTGAGCAACAAGTATGACAAGGACAAGGTCCTGGCCCACATGTACCTGCTGGACGAACCCCTGCCGGCCAGGGTGTCAACCCGGATCCCGGCCATCAGGAAGGACGGGAGGTTCGCCACCCTGGCCCGGATCAGGAAACGGGGGACACTCCGGATCGGCTACAATCCCGACGCCCTGCCCTTCACCTTTTTCAACCAGGCCGGCGCCCTGGTCGGTTTTGACACCAAGCTGATGTACCAACTGGGCAGGGACATGGACCTGGAGATCGAGTTCTATCCCTACAGCTATTCCCTGCTGCCCGATCTCCTGAAGAGCGGGGCCATCGACATGGCCATCGGCGGCATCGGCATGACACCGTCCCGCTTCACCCGCATGGAGTTCACCCGCCCCTACCTGGACCTCAACTGGGCCTTTGTCGTTCCCGATTACCGGCGCAAGGAGTTTACCAGTATCGAGCGGGTGGCGGAAACCGAGGGCCTGAAGATCGCCGTGCTCAACGACCCGTCTCTCATCTCGGCCCTGGAGACGACGCTGCCCAGGGCCGAGATCATGCCGGTGCACTCCTACAACCAGTTCTTTGCCGGCAATATGGGCACATGGGACGGCATCGTCATGAGCGCCGAGGCCGGATCGGCCTGGACCCTGCTCTACCCCGATTACACGGTGGTGGTTCCCAGGCCGGATCCGCGCATCTACCCCGTTGGCTTCGTGGTGGCGCCGGGCAACCAGCAACTGCTCAACTACCTGAACAGCTGGATCACCATGGCCAGGAAGACGGTTCTCATGCAGCGGATCTATGATCGCTGGATCCTGGGCAAGGGCGCACGGGAGAAGAAACCCCGCTGGTCGGTGATCCGCAACGTCCTGCACTGGGTCGATTAGGGACCGCATCCATACGCCGGCGCCCCGGGGCCCCGCAGCTCCGGCGGACCGCTGGCCCTGGGATGCGGGCAGGAGGCGGGGACCTTCCCTAGGCGCCGCCGGTGCGATCCTCGATGGGCAGGTGGAGGTAAAAGGTGGTTCCCTGGCCGGGAGTGGAGGTAAAGGAGATGGTGCCGCCATGCTTGTCATGGATGATGGTGCGGGCGATGGCCAGCCCCTGGCCGGAGCCGAGCCCCACCTCCTTGGTGGTGAAAAAGGGATCAAAGATCCTGTTCTTTATGTTATCGGGAATGCCCTTGCCGGTATCTGTCACCGAGACCACGACCTGGTCTTCCACCTGTCGCGTCTCAATGGTAATCCGCCCCCTGTCCTGCCCGTTTTTTTCACTGATATCGGCAATGGCGTGGGCGGCGTTGACCACCAGGTTGAGGATCACCTGGCCGATGTCGCCGGGATGGGCCTGGATGATCGGCAGGTCGCCGAGCCTGGTCTCCACCTCGGCAACATACTTGTACTCGTTGCGGCTGACGACGAGGGTATTCTCGATGATTGCATTGATGTCCGTGTCCTGCTTGGCCTGGCTGCGGTCGGCATGGGCAAATCCCTTCAGGCCCTGGACCAGGCCCGTCACCCGGTCCACCCCGTCCTGGGTCTGGTCAAAGGCGGCCGGCACCTCTTCCTCCAGGTACTCCACGTCGATCTCCTCCTCGAACCGGGCCAGGTCCTCGCCCAGGGCGGCAAACTCCTGGTGACGGCAGACGGTCTGCCGGAACTTCCTGTACCGGTGCATCAGCTCGAGGAGATCGGTAAATCCTTCCCGGAGAAAGGTGAGATTGCTGCCCACGAACTGCATGGGCGTATTGATCTCGTGGGCAATGCCGGCGGAAAGCTCGCCGATGGATTCCAGCTTCATGCCATGGATGCGCTTGGCCTCCTGCAACCGCATCTCGGTCAGGTTGCGGAAGGTCAGTACCGCGCCGTTGATCCTGTTCTGTTCGTCACGGGTGGAACAGGCGATGTAATCCACTGAAAAACTCGTGCCATCCCGGCGCCAGAAGATATCGCCGTCAACGTGATGGGAAGAACCGTCCTCCAGGGCGGCATAGACCGGGCAGAACTCCCGGGGATACTCGGAGCCGTCATCCAGGGTGTGATGGATGGTCTCGTGGCAACGCCGGCCGAGAAGTTCATCCTCCTCCCATCCCAGGGCGGAAAGCGCCGCCTTGTTGGCCTGGATAATGCGTCCCTGGCGGTCGACCAGGATAACGGCGCCTTCCACCCAGCGCAGCATCATCTCATTCTGGTACCGCAACTGGTTCAGGGCCTCGCGGGCACTTTCCAGTTCCTGCTGAAGTGTTTTCCTGTCCTGCCTGTCAGCCATTCCCCTTCCTGTTCCCGGCACCGGATCAACACATCACTGCATCTTTCGTCCTCCTTCCATTATGGCATGGTGCTCACGGCAAAGTCAAATCCCGGGCGCGGCGGCTGAAGAGCACCAGGCACCGGAGCCGCTGCGCTGTGCCGGTACGCGCATGGCCCGGACGGCTCACACGCAGCGCAGCAGCGACCTCAGCAGCGCCACGATGTCCAGCAGCTCGGCCGCGCCCCGCGGGGCATAGTTCTGCCCCGTCTCCAGCACGAGGCCCCGGGGTGACACGGCAAGCGCTCCTTCCTCACCCAGCAGGCGGCCAAGACCAAGAGGTGCCTTACCGCCCTGCTCGCGATCCAGGCAGGCGAGCTGAAAGGCCTCGCCGGGCCGGGCCACGGCGCCGGAAAAAGGAGACGATCCACGGACGATGAACCGGGAACGAAATGCCGGCAGCAGGTCATCGTCGGCCAGGGGGGACGCGCCGGCATGCTTTTCTATCATGCCGGTTACCATGCGCGCCAGCGGATTGTCCGGGGGCCGGTTCTGCACAGTGAAAGCCACATCGGACGGCAGCGGCCGCAGGACAAGAAAACGGGTGAAGGTGCGCCACTTGTGGGAGGTGCCCCCGGCCCGGGGCACCGTGTAATGGCAACGGACGGTGGTGAGATAGGTATCAGCGAGAGGTGTCTTCCAGACGGCACGCAGGCGGCAGCCCGGCCCCAGGCCGAGCAGCCCCGCAGGCACGGGTTCCTGCAGCCGCTGTGCCTCGGCACTCCGAAGGGAGAGGCGTTGAAAGCCCTTCCGGGCCACCTGGCGCAGGGCCCGCAAAAGCTGCCAGCGAGGCCAGATGGCGACCAGGCCGATGGCGCCAAACCCGAGCACGGCCAGGGTTGTCAGCCCCCAGCCCATCAACTGTTCAATTGCCATGTCAATCAACCTCTCCCGTGGCGGACCGCCGGGTCGGCCGCATCCGGCGGTCGGCAACAGTGGCCGGATGCGCCACGACGGATGCGCCACCAGGCGGTGGCAGCCCTGGTCTCTTGCAGCCCTCACTGCGTGCAGGCTGCCGGTTACAGGTGCTTTTCCAGGTATCGCTCGATGGCCTTGAGACTCTTCTTGTCCGTGACCATGAAGACCGTGTTGCCGGGATAGAGCTTGTCATTGCCGCGCGGCATCTTGATCCTGTCACCCTCGGCCTCGTTGATAATACCGGCAAAGAGACAGTTCCCGGAAAAGACAGGCTTCCGGGCCAGGTCCTGGACCGTGACACCGTCCGGGTCCCAGGTTGGCGGCACCTGGAACATGATCAACTGGGCCTCTCCGTGCCGCAGGCTGGTTACGACGCTGATCACCGGGCTTTCGAGTTCGATCAGCACCTTGTGCCGGATCATGGAGTTGATATCACAGATATGGGTGACACCGGCCAGGTGATAGGCATCCTCGTAGGCCGGGTCCCGCATGTTGACCATGATCTTGGCCACGCCGATGCTCCTGGCGAGCAGGGCAAAGGTGAGGTTGTCGGCATCCCTGTACAGGGCTCCCATGGCGACATCGGCCCGTTCCATGCCGGCTTCCCGCAGGACATCGATATTGCGGGCGTCACCATGCATGGTCACTACGCCATTGCGCGCGTACAGCGCCTCGCAGACGGATCGTTCCCGGTCAATGATGACCACGTCATGTTTATGGTCCAGCAGTTCTTCGGCAATGCTTGACCCGGCGATGCCACCGCCGGCGATGATGATGTACATTGTTCTTCTCCTGTGGTAACCGCTGACATGGTCCCCCTTAGCCGTTATATCCCGTGTTGCTGCGCCATGGTCCTCCACGTGCCGAACAGGCAGGCCAGGGGAATGATCTCCAGCCGGCCTGCCAGCATGCCGAAGGTATAGGTCAGCTTGATCAGCCAGTGCAGGGAGGCCATCTTGTGGACCGAAAAGTAAAACGGCCCCATGTTGCCCACGGCAGAGGCCATGCCGGAAAAGGACTGCCATGGATCGAGATCGGAATAGGCCGCCGTCAGGATGGCACCCAGGACGATCAGGAGCAGCCAGCTCCAGCAGAGCGCGGCGATACGCTCGAGTTCCGCTTCCGGTATGATCTTACCCGATACCACCACCGGGGTCACGGCCCGCCTGGGAAGACTGATCCGCTGGAGCTGGGTGCGGAACAGGCGTACCAGGATACCGAAACGCAGGACCTTGATGCCGCCGGCCGTGGACCCGACACAGCCGCCGATCACCATGAGAATAATAAAAATCTGTTTGCTCAGGGCCGGGAAAAAGGAGGACCGGATATCCACGGTCAGGTAACCCGTGCTGGTCAGCATGGTGGAGACCTGGAAAAGCGCCTCCCTGAAGACCCGCGGCAACTGGTGATCGCCGGGCGGACTCTGGGCGGTGAGATGGGAAAAGTGGTTGAGGCAGATCAACAGGACCGAGCCACCGAGAATGGCCCAATACCACTTCATCTCAAAGCTGGAAAAAAGGGCGCCGGGATGGCCGGTCAGGACCTTGAAGTGGACCAGGAAGTTGGTACCGCCCGCAAGCATAATGAGGATCACGGCATACTCGAGGAAAACGGCATGAGGGTAGTGGTGCTGGCTGTAATAGGCCAGGCTCGCGTCATGGGTGGAGAAACCGCCGGTGGAGATGCAGGTACAGGCATGGTTGATGGCATCAAAGACATCCATGCCACCGGCCAGGAACAAAAAAAAGGAGACAACGGTAAAAAAGGTGTAGATGGCCCAGAGGATCTTCAGGGTGTTGAAGATACCCGGCACCGGCCTGGAGATATCGATCTTGTGGCCCTCGGCACTGAACAGGGCCGCTGCCGTACTGCCGCCACGGAAACTGACGGCAAGGAAAAAGGTGAGGATGCCAAGCCCACCCAGCCACTGCATGAACGAACGCCAGAACAGGATACTGCGCGGCATGGTGTCCAACCCCTCGAACACGGTGATGCCCGTGGTGGTAAAGCCGCTTACGGACTCGAAAAAAGCGTCGAAAAACGATTTGTGCAGACCGATCATGAAGGGCAGGCCGCCAACGAGCCCGGCAAGGATCCAGCCCAGCGCGGTAATAACCATGGCCCCGCGCAGGGATGGTGTCCGGAAGGCAATCCTGTTCTGCAGCAGCAGGCCGACCAGGACGTTGAAGGTCGCCGGACCGGCAAAGGTGACGGCACTCAGGTGGTGCAGATCCTGGTCGTGAAAGACGAGATACGGGATCAGGGGCAGGTACATGAAAAGCCCGATCAGCACGAGCAGCGAACCGAGGTAGTTGAGGATGTACATCCTCTCCTCGCGTACGGTGAATCGCCTGGAAGGAAAATGCATATGGTCCGGGATCCTGTATGTCGGTTACGGCCGGCGCCTCGAAAAAAAAAGCGAGAAAAAGGGTCACTCAAGGCCCTTTGTCAAGAAATAATACTCTCCCCCCAAGGTGAAAAGACGACTTTTCCCTTGCGTTTGCTTTTTTACCGTGACTGACAAATTCTACAAATTCTTTAAGGTGCCTACCAAACTCTACGCGGGCATCCCCTCTGTGTCAATGTAAGTGAGACACCGTCTGTCAGAAATAAAGACGGGATGATCACCTTCCGGTATCTTCACGCCAAAACCGGGACCAAGAGAACCAGGGCCGTTACCGAGGAGAATTTTTTTAAAAAGGCTGTAATAGTAAATTACAGCCTCTTCGCCTCGCCGCCATGTGTCCTTTATAT
>WFUT01000229.1 GCA_015484845.1 Desulfobulbaceae bacterium | reverse complement strand
CTGCTGGAGCATACCCTGTCGGTCACCGGCATGGCGGCCCGGACCGCGGACCACTACCAGTGCCTGGATCGCGACCTGCTGATCACCGGCGCCCTGGTCCACGATATCGCCAAGATCCGCGAGTTCTCCTTTTCACGGCCGCCCTTTGATTATACCAGCAGCGGCCGGTTGATCGGCCACCTGGTCCTGGGCGCCGACATGGTGCGCCAGGCCGCGGCCCAGGTACCGGAGCTGACCGCGGAACGGCTCGACGAGCTGATCCACCTGGTGCTCAGCCACCACGGCCGCCACGACTTCGGGGCGCCGGTCCTGCCCATGACCCCCGAGGCCCTGGTCCTGCACCATCTCGACGACATGGACGCCAAGATGAACTACATCAGCCGGCTCAGGGAAAAGATCACCGAACCGGGCAGCCACTGGACCGATTTTCAGCGCCCCCTGGAACGGTTTCTCTACCTGCGCCGGCCGGACGGGGACGAGGCCGTGCCCGGGGCGGGCGGCCTGCTGCAGCCGCGGGCAGGGCAAAGGAGGTCTGCCGGCCCGGGCCAGCGCGGCAGCCGGGAGAAAAACGAGCTTGAACAACGGCAGCAGACGCTCTTCTGATCGTGCCGCAGCCACCTGCATCGTACCGACGGGGCCATCGTGACCAGCTATGATTTTTCCGGGATCCTTGGCCAGCCCAAGGCGATCAATCTCCTGACCAGGGCCCTGTCCTCCGGTCGCCTTGCCCATGCCTATCTCTTTTCCGGGCCGGATGGCGTGGGCAAGACCAGGACGGCCATGGAAGTCGCCGCTGCCCTGCTCTGTACCGATCCGGATCGGAGGCCCTGCCGCCGCTGCCCGGGCTGTCTCAAGTTCGCCTCGGCCAACCACCCGGATTTTCTCGCTATCCGGCCGGACGGCGTCGCCATCAAGATCGACCAGGTGCGGGAACTGAAAAAGAGCCTCGCCTTTGCCCCCTTTGAGACCGGACTGCGGGTGGTGGTCCTGGAGGAGGTGCAGACCATGCGCCGCGAGGCGGGCAACTCCCTGCTCAAGGTGCTGGAGGAGCCGCCGCCCGACAACCTGCTGATCCTGGTCGCCTCGGACTCGGAACCGATCCTGCCCACCATCCTCTCGCGCTGCCAGGTGATCCCTTTCTATCCCCTGCCCCTGGAGCTGGCGGCAGAGATCATTGCCCGGGAAAACAGCGAGCTGGACCGGGAAGGCGCCCTGGCCCTGGCAACGCTGACCAATGGCTGTCCCGGCCAGGCAGGCCGTCTCGAGGCCGGCGGCGCCCTGGAGCTGTACCGGCAGGTGGTGGCGGAGCTCGCGGCCCCTGTCGCCGGCGAGGCCACGCAGGTGGAGACCGCCCTGGCCCTGGCCGCGCGCATGGCGGAACTCAAGCAGGAGCTCGATGTGCTCCTTGACCTGCTGCGGATCTTTTTCAAGGATGTGATGATCGCCGCTCTCTCCGGCTCGGCGTCCTCCAGGGAGGTCGCCCTGGCAAGAGAACGCTGGAACTTGGAACGCCTTTCTGATAAGATAGCGGCCATTGATTCCGCGCACAGGGCGCTGGCCAGGAACTGCAACCGCGCCCTGGTCTGCGAAACCCTGCTTCTGGATCTCTTCCCGGATGCCGGCTGACAGGGACGCCCCTGCCGGCGGCGCGTACATTTTGGCGTGCGGGCGCAGGGCCCGCCGTAAACCTTTACCACCAGGTCCACCACTGTCCACATGACCGAACCACAGCAGCCGTCCGTTCCCCCCGTTGGCCGGGACGAGGACAACCAGGGGGAATCGAAACTCTACTATTACCGGGTTCGTTTCCGGCCGCAGGGCCAGGAGCTGACCGTTGCATCGCGGGTTGCGGACCTGGAGCACGGCGACCTGGTCATGATCCGGACCGATCACGGCCCGGAACCGGCGGTGGTGGCCGGTCGGGCCGCCGCGGCCACTGAACCGGGCATGGAGCGCGGCGTGAGCTCGGTGGTCAAGCGGCGGGCGACGCGCGAGGAAGAGGAAAAGTACGCCCGCCTGCCCATCCTGGAGAAGGAGGCCTACGATATCTGCCAGGAGCAGATCAGGGACCTGGGGTTGTCCATGCACCTGGTCCGGGTGGAGCGGTTCTTCAATGGCTCCAAGATCATCTTCTATTTCACCGCCGAGAACCGGGTCGATTTCCGGGAGCTGGTCAAGCGGCTGGTGCAGGAGTTCCGGACCCGGGTGGAGATGCGCCAGATCGGCGTCCGCCACGAGACCCAGATGACCGGCGGCATCGGCGCCTGCGGCCGCGAGCTGTGCTGCAGCTCCTTTCTCAAGAAGTTCGAGTCCGTGTCCATCAAGATGGCCAAGGCCCAGGACCTGCCGCTCAACCCGGCCAAGATCTCCGGGGTCTGCAACCGGCTGCTCTGCTGCCTGACCTACGAGTACGACAACTACCGGACCATGAAGCAGGGCATGCCCAGGGTCGGCCGCCTGGTCCGGCTCGACGACACCGTCTACCGGGTGATCCGGCTCATCCCGCTCTCGGGCGAGGTCCTGGTGGTCTCTCCCGAGGGAGAGGAGCGGCTGCTCGTGGAGGACGAGTGGCGGGCGGCCGAACCCGTGCAGCGCAAGCAGCCGCGGCAGCAGGGCAAGCGCAGGCAGGGCGGGGGCAAGGGCAAGAAGGGCAGGACGAAGAAGAAAAAACAGGGATAATTTCCGACACCATGACGACCTATATCACCACTCCCATCTACTATGTCAATGCCATGCCCCACCTGGGTCATGCCTATACCACCATTGTCGCCGATACCTATGCCCGCTTCCGGCGGCTGGCCGGGGACGAGGTCCGTTTCCAGACCGGCACCGACGAGCACGGCGAAAAGATCGTCCAGGCGGCGGAGAAGGAGGGCGAGACACCGCGGCAGTACGTGGACCGCATCTCGGACGCCTTCCGGCAGACCTGGCCCCTGCTTGCCGTGGAGCCGGACAACTTCATCCGGACCACCGATCCGGACCATATCCGCGTGGTGCAGGAGATCCTGCAGAAGGTGCATGATGCCGGTGATATCTACTTCAGCGAGTACTCGGGCCACTACTGCCAGGGCTGCGAGCGGTTCCTGACCGAGAAGGAGCTGGTGGACGGCAAGTGCCCCGACCACCTGACCGTGCCCAGGGAGATCAATGAGCAGAACTACTTCTTCCGCATGTCCCGCTACCAGGACTGGCTCATCGACCACATCCGCAAGAATCCCGAGTTCATCACGCCGGAACGCTACCGCAACGAGGTGCTCTCCTTTCTCTCCGAGCCGCTGGAGGATCTCTGCATTTCCCGGCCCACCAGCCGCCTGACCTGGGGTATTCCGCTGCCCTTTGATGACAACTTTGTTACCTATGTCTGGTTCGACGCCCTGATCAACTACGTCACCGGTATCGGCTACCCGGATGGGCCGGAATTCGAAAAGTACTGGTCCGTGGCCGAGCATGTCATTGCCAAGGATATCCTCAAGCCCCATGCCATCTACTGGCCCACCATGCTCAGGGCGGCGGGCCTTGCGCCCTACCGGCGGCTGCACGTGCACGGCTACTGGAACGTGGACGAGACCAAGATGTCCAAGTCGCTGGGCAACGTGGTCCGGCCCAGGGAACTGGTGGACGAGTATGGCGTTGACACGGTGCGCTACTTCCTGCTGCGCGAGATGAGCTTTGGCCTGGATTCCTCCTTTTCCAGCGAGGCCATAGTGGCCCGGCAGAACTCGGACCTGGCCAATGACCTGGGCAACCTCTTCTCGCGGGTCCTGACCATGATCGGCAAGTATGGCCAGGGCAGGGTGCCCGGGGCAGACCCCTCGACGCTGACCGCTGCCGAGCAGGAACTTGTTGACGCGGCGGAAAAGATGATTACCTCGTATCAGGAGGCCATGAACGGTTTTGCCTTTCACCAGGGGCTGCAGGCGGTGTGGGAGCTGATCGGGCTGCTGAACCGCTACATCGTCACCAACGCCCCCTGGGAGTTGGCAAAGGACAAGGCCCGGGCCGGTCGCCTGCACACCGTGCTCTACCACCTGGCCGAGGGGCTCAGGCTCATTGCCCTGGTGCTGCGGCCGGTGATGCCGCAGGCAGCGGAAAAGATGGCCACGGCCCTGGGCATGGCCGACGAGATGCGGACCGCGACCCTGGAGACGGCCGGGCGCTGGGGCGGCATGGTTGCCGGCACGGCCGTGGACCGGGGGCCGCAGCTCTTTCCCCGGCTGGATAAAAAGAAGAAAAAACAGCAGCCGGCGCAGCAGGAACAGCAGAAGCGGAAAAAAACAAAGAAGGCCGCCAAAAAAGAGGAACTGCCCGAGGGCATGATCACCTTTGACCAGTTTGGCAGGGTGGACCTGCGGGTGGCCGAGGTGGTGGCCGCGGAAAAGATCGCCAGGGCGGACAGGCTGCTCAAGCTGACCCTCGCAGCACCGGAGGAGCGGACCGTGGTGGCCGGTATCGCCAGGTACTATGCACCCGAAGAGCTGGTGGGAAAAAAGGTGCTCATCGTCGCCAATCTCAAGCCGGCCAAGCTCATGGGCGTCACATCGCAGGGTATGGTCCTGGCGGCCAAGGAGACGGACGCGGACGGCAACGAACGGCTGGTCCTGGCCACGGTGGACGGCGATATCGCCCCGGGCAGCAAGGTCGCCTGAGGGACCGGAAACCTGGTTGGTGGTTGCTCTTGTTGCACCGCTCTGCGGTGCAACACCTCACCAGGCGCTCTGCGCCATTAGCGTCATGCTCCTGTTGCCAGTTTTCAGGAGTCAGGAACTGAAAACTCCACACTGATTACTGAAAACCCAGATCGTCCTGGGCTGTGACCTGGAAACCTGGTCCAGCCATGCCGGTTTATCCCTACGAGGTCTGTTACTGAATCATGTTTATGCTCAGCAATTTCATACTGGCCATAGCCAAACTGCTCAACTTTGCGCTCAGCGCCTATATCTGGATCGTCATCGGCCGGGCAGTGATCTCCTGGGTCAACGCGGATCCCTACAACGCCATTGTCCGCTTCCTGGTCCAGGCCACGGAACCCCTGCTCATGCGGATCCGGCGGGTGATTCCCCCCATGGGTGGACTCGACCTGAGCCCGGTGATCCTGATCCTGGCTATCGTCTTCCTGCAGAGTTTCCTGGTTCCCACCCTGCAGCAGATCGCCATGAGTATCCGCTAGGTGCCATGCCATTTCTGCAGACCCGCCCGGACGGTAGCCTGCTGCTCAGGCTCCATGTCCAGCCCCGGGCCAGCCGCAATCGCCTGGCGGGCCTGCACGGCGATGCCCTGAAGCTCTGCCTCACCACCCCACCGGTGGATGGCAGGGCCAACAAGGCCCTGGTCGCCTTTCTGGCAAAGCTCTTGCACCTGCCCAAGTCGGCCCTGGAGATACAAAGCGGCCTGCAGGGCCGCAGCAAGCAGGTGATTGTGCGCGGTATCGATGAAGAGACCGCGCGCAGGTTGCTGACCCGCGCGTCCTGATCCGTAATACCGCGATTTTGCGATTTCACCCCGGGGGAGACGAAGAGCATGGCTGCGCAGTTGAAGAGTATTGGCACGCTCCTGGCCGAAACCTGGGAAGCGTACACGGTCCGGGCCCTGCCGATGCTCGGCGTCCTGCTGCTGAGTTCTGTTTTCGCGCTCCTGGCCATCACCCTGGCCGGACTGATCCTGGCCCTGGGCATGGGCGGAGTGGCGTCGCTGATGACGCTACTCGAGAGGGGCCAGTTGCCCCTGCCGGTCCTGCTGCCTGTCCTGGCGGTTCTTTTTCTCGTGCTCTCCCTTTTCATGCTCTGGGGACAGAGCGCGGTCCTTGCCATGACAGTGGACGGGGATATCGGGATCATCCGGGCCCTGGGCGTGGGCTGGCGCCGGATGTGGTCCCTGGGGTGGATCCTGCTCCTTACCGGCGGAATCGTCATGGCCGGTTCCCTGCTGATCGTGCCGGGCGTGGTCTTTTCGATCTGGTTCGTTTTTGCGGCCTTTATTCTCTATGCAGAGGACCGTCACGGCCTTGACGCCCTGTTTGCCAGCCACGGTTGCGTGCGCGGTCATTTCTGGAACACCCTGGCCAGGCTGGTTGTTATCTGGCTGCTCTCGCTCCTGATCGGCATGGTTCCCCTGGTCGGCCAGGTACTCTCTTTCCTGTTCACCCCCTTTGTCCTCCTGTTCATGATGTCCCTGTACCGTGACCTGAAAGAGGCGCGTGGCGACGACGGCGTTGCCCGGGGCAATCGGTTTTTCTGGGGCGGTCTTGCCGCCATTGGCATGGTACTGGCCGCCCTGGGCCTGGTCGGCGCGGCGGTTACCCTGGCGCCGCAGTGGCCTGAACTCATGCGGCAGATGCACCATGGGCACGCCGCGCTCATACCACGGCAGGGCCTGGTGCCACCGGCGCAGCACATGTCGGCAGCGGCCCGGGAAGTTGGTGCCGGGCATCTGCTGCCGCACCCTTTCGGCAATCCTGGAGCATGGAGGAAATCGTGATGAAAAAGATCGTCCTCGCCAACTGGAAGGCGCACCTTGGACCCGGGCAGGCGGCAGACTGGGTGGCCCGCTTTACTGCAACCCATGAACCGGTTGCCGGCGTGGAGGTGGTGCTGGCGGTTCCCGATCTCTGCATGCAGCAGGTCCATTCGCTGCTGCAGGGAATCGAGGGGATCTCGCTGGCCGCGCAGGCGGTCTCTCCCTACCCGCCCGGCAGCTATACCGGCGCCACCCCGGCGTTATGGTACAGGGACGTGGCCGGGTATGCCCTGGTCGGGCACCAGGAGCGGCGCCGTTACTTTCATGAGGATGTGCAGACCGTGGCTGCCCAGGTGCGGGAGAGCGTGGCCGCCGGACTGCGGCCCGTTGTCTGCGTGGATCATGCCGGTGCCGCGGCCCAGGTCGCGGCCCTGGACAGTGGTGATATCGAGCAGGGCCTCTTCGCCTATACCCCGCAGGAGGCCGTCAGCCTGGAAAAGGTGCGGGAGTTCGACGAAATCGGCAAGATGGCGAACCTTCTTGCCGAACTGACCGGCGGTAGGCCGGTTCTCTACGGCGGCGGGGTCGACCGCGACAATGCGGCCGCCATCGCGGCCCTGCCCGGCATCAGCGGCGTCATGGCTGGTCGCGCCTGCCTGGATCCGGCAGGCTTTGCCGCCCTGGTCCGCAGCCTGGCGGCCTGAGCCTTGCCAGCGCCTACATGGCCAGCAGGCGCCGGATCCGTTCCTCCATGGGCGGATGGGTGGAGAAGAGGTTGGCAATGGCGCCGCCGGAGAGCGGGTTGACGATGTACATCTGGGCCGTGGCCGGGTTGACCTTCATGGGCATCTGCTTGTTGTAGTTGGCCAGCTTGTTCAGGGCACTGGCCAGGGCCTTGGGATTGCCGCAGATCTCGGCCCCGGTCCGGTCGGCGATGTACTCGCGGCTGCGGGAGATGGCCATCTGGATCAGGGTGGCGGCCAGGGGCGCAACGATCATCATGACGATGGCGACCAGGGGATTGGAGTCCTCGTCGTCCCGGCCGCCGCCGAAGATCATGGCCCACTGGGCCATGGTGGCCAGGTAGGATATGGCACCGGCCATGACCGCGGCAATGGAGCTGATCAGGATGTCCCGGTTCTTGATGTGGCCCAGTTCATGGCCCAGCACGCCGGCCAGCTCTTCATTGTTCAGGACCTGCAGGATGCCGCTGGTCACGGCCACGGCGGCGTGCTCCGGGTTGCGGCCCGTGGCAAAGGCATTGGGCGTGGGACTGTCCACGATGTAGACCCGTGGCTTGGGCAGGCCGGCCCGGTGGGCCAGGTCGGCCACGATGCGGTGCAACTGCGGCGCCTCGGCCTCCGAGACCTCGCGGGCCCGGCTCATGGCCAGGGCCACCTTGTCCGAGTTCCAGTAGGCGAAGAAGTTCAGGCCCACGGCCAGGACCAGGGCGATCAGCATGCCCTGCCGCCCGGCCATGAGCTGTCCTCCCACCATGAACAGCGCGGTGAGCGCCGCCATGAGGAGAAAGGTCTTTATGGTATTGTTCATGGGCGATGTTCCTTTCTTTTCTGTCGGTTGCGGTTGTGGCACGTGGGCCATGGCTCACCTGCCATCTCGCACATACAGTAAGTTGCGTGGCCGGGAAGTCAAGTGGCCGCCGACGACCGCAAGGGTTCAGGCGCCAAATCCCGGCAGCCTGAACCTGAGCGTGACCTCGCCCGTTTCCCTGTCCAGGCTGACCAGGCGGCCATCGCCTTCCACGGCCTCGATCTTCTCGCCCGTGGCCATCTCCATGAGGCCGCTGATGAAGGACATGCCCTGGTTGAGGACCTCTTCCATCTTCTCGGGTGACTGGGGAGACGGAGAGGCCGACGGCTGTCCGCCGCCCCGGGCCCGGCCGCCTTCGTTGGCCTCGCTGGCCGCAGCCGCGGCGGATGCCGCCACCCTGCCGGGCCGCGGCTCCGGGGCGGCGGAATCCGCCGCGGCCTCCTCTTCCTCCTGCAGTACCTCGGGATTCAGGAAGTAGGGCGTGTCTTCCGGCAGTTCCGGGGGCGGGACGCTCTCTTCCACCGGCAGTTCCTCCTCGGCGCCCATCATCCGGCGGAGCTGGTTGACCATCTCCTGCCGTTTGCTCCGGTCGAACATCACCTCGCTGGCAGCGCCGTCAAAGACACTGTCAAAGACCTCGCTCTTGAGCTTGATGCCGGTGAGGATCCGTTCCTCGATACTGCACTTGCTGATCAGGTTGATAACGTTGACGCACTGCGACTGCTGGCCGATCCGGTTGACGCGGCCGATCCGCTGGTTGAGCCGGGCCGGGTTCCAGGGCAGCTCGAAGTTGATGACGCTGTCCGCCGCCTGCAGGTTGAGCCCGGTGCCGCCGGCATCGGTGGACAGGAAGACCTTGCAGTCCGGGTTGTTCGTGAACTCGTCGATCAGGGCCTGCCGTTTCTTCACCGGCACCTTGCCGGACAGCTCGACAAAGGAGATCCCGGCCCGGGACAGGTGGCTGCCGATCAGGAAGGTCATGGTGGTCCATTCGCTGAAGATCACCACCTTGCGCCGGTTCTGGATCACCAGCTCGTCCAGGATCGACTCCAGTTCCTGCAGCTTGGGCGAGATATTGGTCTCCCGGTCGATCAGGTGGGTGGAGTCGCAGACCTGGCGCATCTTGAGCAGCAGCATCTGGATGCGCTGCACGTCCATGGGCGTGAGGAACTTCTTGTTGAGCAGGGGCAGCAGGGAGCGGGCAAAGCCGGCATGGATCTCGGCCTGCTCCTGGTGCAGGTCGACAAAGTAGTTGTTGGTCACCTGGTCCGGCAGCTCGGAGAGCACCTCCTCCTTGCGCCGCCGGATAACCAGGTCCTGCAGCCTTGCATGCAGCCGGTCCAGGTTGCGGTAGCCCAGGATCTGGCCCTTGCGGTGGCGGCTGATCAGGAAGTGGTCCGCGGCAAACTGCCAGAGCGGACTGAGCAGGTCCGGGTCCAGGAACTGGACAATGGAGTAGACATCCTCGAGCTTGTTCTCCAGTGGCGTGCCGGTCAGGACCAGGGCGTGCTGCCGCGGCAGCCGTTTGACCGCCTCCGCGGTCTTGGTCTCGAAGTTCTTGATCCGCTGGGCCTCGTCGAGGATGATGAGATCAGGCCGGAAACGGGCGATGATGGTCACGTCCCGGAGCACGGCCTCGTAGTTGGTGATCCGGAACAGGTTGGCGTCCTCTTCGTACTGCCGCCGGCGCTGGTCGGCCGAACCGGAGATCACCGTGGCCTTCTCGTGGCTGAACTTCTCGATCTCCCGCTGCCACTGGTCCTTGAGCGAGGCCAGGGTGACGACCAGGATCCTGTTGAAGCCGAAGATCTCCTTCTTCAGCACCCCCAGGGCGATGGCCTGCAGGGTCTTGCCCAGGCCCATCTCGTCGCCGATGAGGGCGGCCCGCCGGTGGAGGGCAAAGCGGATCCCCTCCGCCTGGTAGGGATAGGGCCGGACCTTCAGGAGCCGGGCGAGATCGGGCAGGGGCGCGTCGGCGGCCTGGGCCAGCTCCCGGTCCATGGCAGCCAGGGAGAGGCGGGCCAGGACCGGCTCCTGGATGCGGACCAGCTTGTCGGCGGTCAGGGCGTCGAGACGGGCCATGAAGGTCGTGAGGTCCCGGTCGCGGCAGCGGCCGTCCCGGTCAAAGATGTCGTCAAGAAGGGATTGCAGCCCGGCCAGTTTTTCCGGCGCCTGTTCGTGGAACAGGGCCGGTCCGCCCGTCACCGAGTCCCAGAAGATATCGACATAGGGAAAGCGTTCTTTTTTGAGCCGCCTGTCGAAATCCGCCTCTTTCTTGAAGTGGTCGACGAGATGGAGCAGGTGCTTGCAGGTGCCCAGGCGGTTGGTCTGGAAATCGGGGCAGGAGCAGTGGCCTGTGCCCGTGGCCGGATCGTGCAGGGTCACCTGGTACTGGCGGCCGCGGGGTGTCTCCAGCAGGTGATCGCCCTTGAGCATGTCGCCGGCATGGATCGTGAAAATCTCCTTGCGGGCCCGTTTTTTCCGGTCTTCCAGGGCCTGGCGCCTGATCTCGTCCGGGGTCAGGAAGGGCTGCTCCGGCTCCGGTCCGGGCACGGCCTCTTCTTCCCCGGACCGGCGGCCGCTGCGGTCGAGGACATCGAAGAGGACCGCAACGATGTGCTTGCAGCCGGGTCCGGGATAGGGACAGTCGCAGGAGGCGCTGACCGTGCCGTTCAGGCGCACCGTGGTGGTATAGTCGCCGTAGTTACCGTCCACGTCGTAGATAAAGGTGGCCTCTTCGGGCCGGTATTCCCGCAGGTGAAACGAACCGACCTGGTAGAGCCTGCGGCCCCGCTGCAGGATGGCATTGGAATCGGCCAGGCGGGCGATGGTTGCGGTGTCGAGTCCGGGCATGGTGTTTTTTCCTTCTTTTCAGTTGATGGAGTCCAGGGCCCTGCGCAGGCAGGAAAAACGGATCCGTTCCTGCTCCAGGCGGATATTGTCGCCAATACGGTTGTCGCGCAGATCAAGATACAGGGTTTTTTCTTCCGGTTCAAGCTGCGAGGGCAGGGCAAGATGCCGTTTTGCATCCTCTTCCCTACCCCAGAGTTCCCTGTGCCGCAGCAGGGTGGCCCGGTCCATGAGCAGGGAGCGGACCTGCGGGAAATAGCCCCGCAGTTGCGAGAGGATGGAGAAGCCATGGGTGTCGATGTCGCCCCAGTAGAGGATCTGCCGTTCCCGCAACCAGGGCACCCGGGCCAGCGAGCGGATGCCGTAGCCGAGGCCGAAGATGACCATGGCATCGTCATGATCGGGAAAGCTCAGGCCGCTGATCTTGTTCTCGGTGATGAAGATGCGGCCGCAGGGGGGCTGCAGGCGGCTGAAGTCGGCCAGGGGAATGGCGATGTCGCGCAGGCCGGCCAGGGCCCGGGCAGGATCGAGGATCCGGAAGCGGATCAGCGGCTGGTCCCAGGCCAGGCCGAAGCGCCGCTCGAATCCGTGCCGGGCCTGGCCCTGGACAGCGTGGTCAATGGCCGTCTCGGGCAGGAGGTGGTCCAGGATCCTGGTGAGGATGCCCCGGTGGCCTTCCACGAACTTGGAGTCCACGCCGGCGATATCCATCTCGCGGATATAACAGTCCGGCCGCGGGTGTTCCAGGAACCAGGCCGCCACGGCCAGCAGGCGCGGCCAGGCCGCCGCAAACTCCAACACAAGGTTCGGCCGCCGGACAAGGAGCCCGCGCAGTTCCGGCTGCGCGGAAAGGATCAGGTCGCAGAGCTCCCGGAATTTTTCGAAGTCTTGTTTCTTTCCGGTCACGGCCAGGAAATCGGCCATGGTGGCGATGACGATCTTCGCCGGCACCATTTGCTCCCCCAGGCGCCTGTGGTTCACCTGCCGGTAGTCGATCCGGTAGCCGGGCCGCTGGTCGTTCTTTGCCTCGGCCCGCAGCCTCTCCACCCAGGTCCGCACCGCCGCGAAGTTGTCGCTCAGGGCACGGCCGCCCAGGCGGGGCAGGGGGATGGAG
>WFUT01000228.1 GCA_015484845.1 Desulfobulbaceae bacterium | reverse complement strand
TGCCGCCCGCCACCCGGATCCAGGCCAGGACATAGGCCATGGCCGGCCGCAGGTCCGCATCATCGAGCCAGCCACGGACGCGTTCTGTCAGGTTGTGCCGACAGACCCGGCTCCGGCTGAGGGCCGTGAAGATCTCCACGGCGCGGGCAGGAGAAACCGGTTCCGCGCCCAGGGCGGCAAGGACGCGCCCCAGGCCGTCATACGCCGGGCTGGCGGAAAAAGCATGGGCAAAGAAAGAGAGGATGCCATCGGCCTGCGCGGCCATGCGGGTGAAGCTCTGCCACTGGTCGGCAAACAGCTCCAGGGCCAGGCGGGCGTCGGCCAGGGGATCGTTGAGGCTGTCGCGCACCAGCTTGTAGTCCTTGACCAGGCGATGGTAGGGATTCTCCGGAAAGGCCAGGGGCGAGAGATAGAGGGTGTCCACCACGGGCAGGGCCAGGAGGCGCAGGTCCGGGGCCAGGCTTCGCAGGGCGGGCAGGTCGTGGCCGAGCAGGTTGTGGCCGAGCAGCAGGTCGGCCTGGTCGGCCATCGCATCCAGCTCGTGCAGGCGGGCGGGCAGGTCATGCGCCCCGCCGGACCAGGACAGGACCCGCTCGCCATGCAGGGCACCCATGGCGTGGATCCGGCCCTGCCTGTCGATCTCCAGGTCCAGGGCCAGGCAGCGCTTGCAAAACCCCTGCCGCGCCCGGGCGGTGTCACCTGTTCCGGTCATACGCCCTCGCTGTCAGCCGCTGTCCTCTTCCCAGCTCCTGGTCCTGAACTTCTCGATCTGCTGCTGGTAGTAGATGCGGTTCTCCGGGTCCAGGCGCATGGCCTTCAGCTCCGTGGCAACGGCCTCGTCCACCAGGCCGTTGGCCCAGAAGGCCGTGGCCAGGGTATCCAGGATGTAGCCGTTCTCCTTGAGCACTGCCGCGGTGCGGGCCAGGGTCAGGGCCCGGCGTGGATCGCGCAGGGACCGGTCGCGCGCGGTCAGCAGCAACCAGGCCAGGTTGTTGTTGAGATCCGCGTTCATGGGATTCAGCCGGAGCGCCCGTTCATAGGCATCCCTGGCCTTTTTCTCCATCTGCCGGTCCTGGAGCAGGTCGCCCAAAAGCTGCAGCCAGAGGCTGTTGCCGGGCTCCTGCTGCACCTTGTGCCGCAGGACCGCCTCGGTATAGCGGGTCTCGTAGCCGGCCAGCAGCCGCTCGGTGTCCACCCGGCGCACACCGAGCACCGTGGAGAGGATCACCAGGAAGTAGATCCCCAGGGCCAGGTAGATCTTGCGGTCGTGGCGCCGGATCAGGCCGGGATCCCGTTCGCAGCGCTCCAGGAAGTCGATCCGTTCGCCGATGCCGAAGTGGTGCCAGCTCTTCTGGTCGCGGATATTGCCGCTCAAGGCCGCGATCTTCTCGAACGAGGAGACCAGGGGCCGGGCCGTGCCCAGGGCCCGGAACACGTACAGGTCGGCCTGGCGCTCGAAGTTGCGGATAAACCAGCCAAAGACGAAACGAAAGTAGACAAGCAGGGCCACGAGCAGGGCCAGGCCGGAGAGGGCGCCGAACAGGACCTCGGGCGAGCTGTTGAACCAGTCGAGCAGGCGGTAGAACAGGCTGCTGCCCAGGATGAGGACCGGCAGCAGCCCGGCCAGGGAACCGGCCAGGATGCTGAAGCCCAGGAAGAGCAGGACATAGAGCAGCAGGTGCATCTTCTTGACATGGCCGATCTCGTGCGCCAGCACCGAGTCCAGCTCTTCCTCGTTCAGGGTCTCCAGCAGGGCCGGGGTGACCAGGAGGTAACGGAAGCCGGGCAGGATGCCCATGATGCCGGCGGTCAGCACCTGGCCCTCGAACAGGGGCCAGAGGTAGATCTCGGAATGGAAGTTCTGCCGGTGGCAGAAGGACTCGATCCGGTCGCGCAGCGGGCCGGGCGGCATGGGCCTGCAGTCCCACAGCCAGCGGACCAGCGGCGGAAAAAACAGGGCCAGGAAGAGCACAAAGACGAGAAAGAGCACCAGGTCGCCCCAGGGCGAGGACATGATCTCCTGGAAGCGGGGCAGCGGCAGGGCCCCGAGCAGGTCAAAGACGAATGACAGGACCAGCCAGGGCAGGACGATGGGCAGGTTGGACTTGATATTGGAGAGCACGAACCCGGCCGCGCTGTAGGAACGGGCGAACACGGCCTCGTAGGCGGGCCGGGCCCGCAGCCACATGATGGACAGGATGAGAAAGAACACGCCCAGGCCCGCCGCATTGACCAGGATCGGCAGCCTGCCGCCCAGGGAAAGGGGCTGCAGGTAGTACTTGAGATCAAGAAAGTAGACCATGCAGGCAAAGAGGAGGACCGCCAGGACCGAGAGTTTCGTCTCGGCGGCAAAGTACTGGCTGGAGGAACCGCGCCGGGCCCGGCCGTAGAGCCGGGCGGCGACGCGGGAGAAGACGAAGAGAAGAAGAAAAAACAGGGGCACTGCCAGCTGTGGCGCCACGGTCGGCGTCTTCGGGGCCGTGCTGGTGGAGAAGACAAAGATCGCCACCAGGAAATAGATCAGGTTGTTGTAGAACATGGTATTCCCGGTTGAAAACAGAAAACAGACGCCAGAGGACAGAAACCGGACCGGTTTACGCCTGCGGCGGGTTAATGGGGAATGGCCCCTCTATGGCACGTATCCGAAAATGGCGCAGAGCGCCGGGTGAGATGTTGCACCGCAGAGTGGTGCAACAAGAGCAACCACCCTCCGGGTTCTCTCCCGGACTGTGGGCGCCGCCTCTCCCCCGACCTTCTGTTGCCTGTGTCCCGGCGTTCGGCTTTCGACTCCTGATACGTATAAACCATCACCGCGCCGGACGCCACCCCGCTTTTTGTCACTGGCCGTTATTGCTTGGGCCGCAACCATTTTCGCTGTTTCCCGAAAAATATATTGACGCTTTTCCTGACGCTGGTATTATAAAATGTTTCGATACGGATGGGCCTATAGCTCAGCTGGCTAGAGCCACCGGCTCATAACCGGTCGGTCCCTGGTTCGAGTCCAGGTAGGCCCACCACGAGCAACTTACCAGGAAGGCCCCGGGGCCCTCCTGACAGAGACATTGAACAACTCCTCGGCAGACGGCGGTGGCCAGACGGGCCCGGCGTTCTTCCGGCAGACAAGCACAGGCTTTTGAAAACCAGCAGCGGCGTTTGCCTATACCTGTCCCGCAGACAGGAACAAAAAAGAGTATCCGCGAAAGAGGTACATCCCTTGGAGGTTGTGCCTCTTTTTCTTTGGCAGGTATCCCATGTCGGCCACGGTTCAGCATCTCATTGACATATTACAGGAAATAGCGCCCCCCTCTCTGGCGGAGTCCTGGGACAACGTCGGCCTGCTGGTGGGCAGCGACAGGGAGGCGGTCCGCGGCGTCCTGCTGGGACTGGACCCCCTGCCCGCCCTCCTCGCCGAGGCCGAACGCCTCGATGCCAACCTCGTCATCACCCACCATCCCGCCATCTTCCGTCCCCTTCCAGCCATCCGCACCGATCATCCCGCCGGCCGCTTTATCCGGCACGCCATCAGCGCCGGGATCAACGTCATCGGCTGCCATACCAATCTCGACGCCGCCCCGGGCGGGGTCAGCGATGTCCTGGCCCTGCGGCTCGGCCTGGAGGACGTCCGTCCCCTGGTGGCGCGGGACGATGGCCTTGAAGAATGCGGCCTGGGCCGGCTGGGTGATCTGCGGCCGCCGCTTGCGGCGGGGGCGTTTCTCGACCGGTTGCGGACAGCCCTGGCCCCGCCCTGGCTGCTGGCCGCCGGATCGCGGCCCGCGCAGGTCCGGAGAGTGGCGGTGTGCGGAGGGTCCTGTTCCGAGTTCGCCGAAAACGCGCTGCGCGCCGGGGCCGATGTCTATATCACCGCCGAGGTCAAGCATGCCACTGCCCGCTGGGCCGAGGAGGCCGGCCTGTGGATTATCGATGCCGGTCATTTTGCCACCGAGAACCCGGCCATGGCAGCCCTGCAGAAACGGCTGCAAAGCGCGCTCGCGGAGAGGGGCATGGAGACAGAGATTCACCTGGCCCGGCAGGAGCCGCCGCTGCGGGCGGTCTGATCCGTGCCGGGGCCGGAAAATTTTTTACCTAAACCCTGCAATTGGCAATTTTGCCGGAGATGCGAGGCATCAAGGGCGCAGAGGTATACGAATACTTCAAGCCCTTGATAACGAAGCAGATTCGGTAAAATTGCCAATCCCGAAGGGCGAGAAAATGAAGAAAAAAATCCTTCACCTGATCAGTGAGTCGAAAAAAACGATCACGTTCGTATAATCCGCTGATACGGCAAAAGAAAATTTTTTTCTTCATTTTCGAAGTGCAGGATTTAGGTATCATATAACGGCGTCAGTGCCCATCGTATGCTGACGACGATGAGGACGGCCGACAGGGCCACGCCCAGGGAGCCCAGGATATCGAAAGGAAAGTGAACAGGGGCGGACGGCGGCAATACCTGCCAGCCCTGCGCGTACCCTGGCCACTGTTTGCGGTTTTTTCGTTCTCAGCAAACAGTGTGACAGCCAGGGGGCGGTACAATGCGCCCCGGCATGAGCACCAAACCCGGCGCGTTGGGGTGGGTAGGGATTTTTTTATCTGCGCGTCAGCGAGCGCCACTTGAATCCTATTTCATCGCCTTCACAAACTCTTCAACCGTTATTCCGGCCTGCCTGATTGCACTACGCAGGGTACCAACGGCCAGCTCTTTGTGCCGCGGGATAACACATCCCTTGTTATCCCGGCGCATGACAACATGACTGCCTTTCTGTCTGGCCTGGTAAAAGCCCAGCGCCAGGAATACCTTGATGGCCTGGTCACCTGATATCCTTGGCAACTCAGGCATGCGCCGCAACCTCAAAGGTGGTCAGAATTGGGCGGAAGGTCTGTTTTACAGGAAACTCTTCCAAATACAACTCGGTGGCCTCCCGCAGGTTACCGATCGCTTCTTCGATCGATGCTCCCTGGCTGGCGGTTCCAACCTCGGGGCACTCGGCAACATAGAGATCATCTTCTTTATGGATAACGGCCGTAAAGGTCTGCATGTTTGTCTCCCTGAAAAGAAATCAAGCCGTGGTCATATATGCCTGTTTGGCCTTGGCATCACGAAGCAGGCTGTCAATAACCTTGAGGATCGTTTCCTTGTCCTCGCTGTTGAGCCGCTCAATGTCAGCCAGCCGGGCCAGCATGGACTTGTCCTTAATCTTGGCAACATTGCCTGTGGTATCCACCAGGTAATCAAGCGTAACGCCAAATGCATCAGCCAGTTTCCCGGCAACTTCAACCGACGGCACCATCTCTCCTCGTTCGTACCTGCCGATCACCGGTCCGCTGGTCCCGAGTTGTTTTGCCAGGCTTTGCTGACTCCAGCCTCGTTCCTTGCGTAATTTGTTTATTTTCTCGCCGATAGCCATAGTGTCATCTAAGGATATTGAAAATAATCACTTTGTAGCATAATGCCAAATTATGCGATACGGAAAAGTGCCCGTCAAGACCAATAAGTTGTTGGCTCGCGAAAATCCGGGAAAAACAAAAAACCGAACAAAAAACCGGGGACACAATACCTGTTTTGGGGAAACCAGGGGGCTCGATACCTCTTTCAGGCGCAAAAAATAAAAGGGGGCAAGTCCGCTTTTGTCCTTTCTGTTGTTGGATTGCAGGCAAAGCTCAGAAGCCGGCTTGTCCCTTCTGCAGGAGATGACGGGAACCGGTTTCAGGAGGTGAGCCTTTCTTTCCGGGTGACAAGGGCCGTAACGTGATCGACAGTGCGAATAACTGTATCATATAACGGCGTCAGTGCCCATCGTATGCTGGCGACGATGAGGACGGCCGACAGGGCCACGCCCAGGGAGCCCAGGATATCGAAGGGAAAGTGAAGCCCTGTATATACCCGGCCCCATGCCCCGATCATCGCAACGAGCAGAAGGAAGGCGCCCTTGCCGCGCCATCCCGGACGAAAGAGGAGGGCAAGCGCTGCCCCGAAAAGCAGGGTGGCATGATCACTGGGGAATGATGTCTCCGGTGCATGCGGGATAAGCGGTTTGCAGAGGCCCATCATAAAGGGTCGGGGATGAAAGAAGAACAGGGTGATCAACTGGTTGACGAGCAGTCCGAGGAGAACGACCGCGGCCCCTTCCAGCAGGACCCTCTTGCCGGCACGGTCCGTGGTGAACCAGTATAGGGCCATGCAGACAATGACAAGATACGGTGTCAGTTCCGCCGCCATGACAGACAGAAAGTCAAGTATCGGCCGGTTGCCGGCCCCTTCATGCAGCCAGGTAAAAAGTGCTACGTTCATCATGTCCTCCAAGAAGTTGTTCTTTCGGTCGTGTTTCGGCGTGCAAGCGAGCCGGCGTGCGACAGGCACATGCCATGGTGCCGCCATGGCCAGTATCCTGCCATGGCAACATTACCCGAAGATTGTCGCCGCATTATCATTTGGTACTGTGGACACCGTTGCCGGCCGGAGAACCGCACGGAGCCAATACTCCCCCGGGCGGCCGCGGGGCAGGAAGACACCTCGCTGCCGGGGCGGCGGCTGCCGGCTGTTATGGCGTCGGCGCAGGGGCGTTGCAGGGTAACACCCTGTCCGCGTCGTGCGTAAGGTCAACGAGCCACATGTCGCCACGGGTGAAAAAACGGCCGCCCATGAGATAGCGTCCTATCATCGGCCTGACCAGGGGCAAGCGGCAGCTGCGTCGTTTTCCGCCATGCTGCAGCGAGGCAACAAGCAGGCCGGCCGCGGCATCGACATCGGGCGAGATCCGGTGCAGCAACCCCCACTGCATGCCGACGTACTCCCTGGCTATGCCGACGTAGACCCGGCTTCCGGCCCATCGTAAGGGTGTCCGCCAGAGCCGGATGGTGACGATACCCGTGCTGTCTCCCCGTTGGACAGGTCGTTCCAGGGCAAACGTATTGATCTGGCCATTCCAGAAGGCCGGCGCCAGCGGCGCGGTGGTATACGCCATCCCCTCTTGGACCAGGCGCAGCATGTGGCGCAGGTCGGCCTTGTCGGCGACATGCCAGCCCGCCTCCCGCAGGCTGGACAGCAGGGCGTCGGAATCTTTTGCCAGCAGGGCAAAGGAAAGAGGTTGCCCGGGTGTTCCGAGCAGGGACTCGGTAGAGGCGATGTGGTGGTCTTCCAGGTAGGTGTTGATCGGGCCGGTGATCTCGATCGGCCGCACCGGCGCCGGGACCTTGCGGGGTGGATGCCAGTTGCCGACAAAGACCAGGTACCAGGCCAGTGCACCAATACCCAGGCCGAGCGCCAGCCGCCGCCTGCCGGGTCCGACCCGGCGGCGCCAGTCGATCCGTCCTTTGGCGGTCAGCCATTCACTCATGCTGATGCCGATAATCAGCCACAGCGTCCCGACCAGGTAGCCGGCCCAGACGTCACTTAAATAGTGCACCCCCAGAACAATACGGCTCAGGCCGATCAACAGGATCAGGATGCAGGTCAGGAAAAAGAGGTTGACCCGGGTCTTCCACTGCCGGGCAGAACGGATGAGCAGGTAGCCCACGAAACCATAAAAGGCGACCGCGATGGTGGCGTGGCCGCTGGGAAAGGAGGAGGACGATTCGAGCAGGACCGCCTCGGCCGGACGCGGCCGATGAAAGGCGAGCTTGCCCAGCGCGCTGAACGCGGTGGCGCCCAGGCTGGATGCCAGCAGGGGAAGGAGCAGCCATTGCCGGCGCAGGAGCCAGAGGATCAGGCCGGTAATGGCCAGCAGGGGGCCAACGACAAGGGAAACACCGAGGCCGGTGATCCAGAGAAACGGCGTTATGACGCCCGGGGCGCGGAAGGCGGCGACCAGTTGCGCTGTCGCGTGGTCAACGGCGATGATCGGATCGGAAGTGACAAGGTCTTCGACAATGCCGGCAAACAGGGCCAGCACGTAGACAAAGGCCATGACAAGCAGGGTCAGCGGCAGGCCGGAGAAACGGGAACGATCCGTTCGTGCTTTCAGGAAAGCGACGGTTCCGGGATAACGGCGCAGCAGCCGGCGCACAAAGGGATTACTGCGGATCGCCGCGGTAATGGAGCGGGCCAGCGAGACGAACAGGAGCATGAACTCCCGTCCATGCCGCAGGACGGCACGTTGCACCAGCCAGAGCAGCAGCCAGAACAGCAGGACGACAACCAGCGCCATGCCGGCGCGCGACATCCAGACCCGGGCCAGGTTCAGCGACTGGCCAAACAGGTAACCGCCCCCGACCCATTGCAGTCCCCAGCCAATGCCGCCCAGGACATTCCAGAGAAAAAAGGTGCGCCGCCGCATCCCCACGGCACCGGCGACAAAGGGCGCGATCTCCTTGATGCTCGGGATGAAGCGGCCGAGAAAGACACTCTTGGCACCATGGTCATCGAAAAACCGGCGGACCTGGGCAAAGTGTTCGGGCTTCAGCAACCAGACCCCGTTGCGAATCCATTGTTGTCCGTAGCGCCGGCCCAGCCAGAAATTCAGGTTGTCGCCGAGAACGGCGCCTGCAATGGCAAACCACAGCAGATCGCCGAAGTCCAGGTGACCGGTGACCGAAAATGCGCCCAGCAACAGCAGCAGGCTGGAGCCGGGCACCAGCAGGCCGACGACGAGGACGGTTTCCACGAAGGCGGCGAAAAATCCCACCCAGTAGCCGATGAGGTGCACGTGAGCGATGGATGGAAGGAGGGCCTGGAAGAGATGGTCGATCATGGGGTCCTGGGGTAAGCAAGGGGTGACGGGTGTCCGGGCAACAGGACAACTGATATGGGAACCTGGCTGCGGTCAGGCGGCAACAGGGGCCCACAACAGGAACCTGTCGCCACCTGTAGCATGCAAAGATTACCGGGAGATTATCCCGACATTATCTTTTGGTAATGTTTGATGGCGGGGAAGAAAAAGGGGGAAATTCGTCCGGCTCAGAGGGGAATCCTGACCAGGAAACAACTGCCGTTAATACCGTCACTGTCCACGGCAACAGTGCCGTGGTGTCGCTGGGCTATGGACCTGACCAGGGCCAGGCCCAGGCCGTTGCCGGAAATGGAGCGGCTGGCGTCGCCGCGATAGAAACGGTCAAAGATACGTTCCCTGTCTTGCGGCGGGATACCCGGGCCGTTATCGGCCACCGAGAGAAGGGCGCATCCGTTCTCCTGCCGCAGGGTGACGGTGATCTCTCCCCCGGCCGGGGTGAACTTGACGGCATTGTCCAGCAGGTTGGCCAGCAACCGTTGCAGGCTGTTCCGGTCGCCGGTGACGGGAAACGGTTGCCGCCCGACCCGGACCGTCAGGCTGATATCCCTGTCTTCGGCGGCCGGCTGGTACAGTTCCACTGCCATGTTCACTATCCGGGCCAGGTCAACCCGCTCCATGGTCATGACCTTGAGCCCGGCATCGATCTCGGCAAGTTCCAGGATCGTGTTGATCTGGCCGACCAGCCGGTCACTTTCTTCAATGACCGTGACTGCCATGTCACGATAGGAGGCACGGTCGGCGTCCCTGGTCAGGGTGGTCTCGGCAACACCGCGCATGCGGGTAATGGGCATCCGCAGATCATGGGCCACGTTGTTGATAACCCCTTTCAGCTCGTTGATGAGACCCGAAATCCGTTGCTGCATCCTGTTGAACATGGCGGCCAGGGCCTCTATCTCCGCGCCCCGGTTGCCGCTGCTGATGGGTTGGTCCAGGTCACCGGCCGCGATACGGGCCGCCGCCGCGGTCACCTCCTGCACCCCGGCCATGGCCCGGCGGGCAATCAGGAAGGCGCCGATACCACCCAGGACAAGCGTGAGGAGAAAGACGGTGGCAAAGGTCTCCCGGTACGACTCCAGGACCTCGTCCTTGTCGTCCGCAACCCCGGCCTGCAGGAGGGAGCCGTCCTGCAGGCGGGCGGTGATAATCCGGGTGGGGTATTCATGCCCCGGCGCATGGAGCCGATCGATGCGCCAGCCGCTTTTCGGCAGGGGCAGGGGGGAGCGGAGCACCGACTTCCAGGAGGCGAGGTCCGAGGTGATGACCGGCCTGCCGGCGGGGTCGAGGAGCCGGAAAAAGACCCGCTCCTTCCCCGTGGCCGTGGACTCGACGGAGAATTCCTCCTCCAGGCCGGCACGGCCTCCTTCAGCCCTGGTCTTGACGAGTTCGCGAATGGTGGCCCGCAGCCGGTCGTCTGTCTGCTGGTTCAGGTCATGGGCAATATGCACGTAGACCAGGAGAAACGCCCCCAGCGACAGCACGCCGAACAAGAGGGTGTAGGAGAGTGTCAGGCGCCGGGCCACGGTGGAGAAGAGCATCGTGTGGGTTATCTTTTGTCATCCAGTACATAGCCGACACCCCGGACCGTGTGGATGAGGCGCTGTCCTTTCCCGCTGTCTATCTTGTCCCGCAACCTGCAGATACAGGCCTCGACCACGTTGGTCTGGGGATCAAAATCATAGCCCCAGACCTGTTCCAGGATCATCATCTTGGAGATCACCCGCCCCCTGTGCCTGAGCAGGTAGGTGAGCAGGGAAAATTCCCTGTGCTGCAGTTCGATCTCCTGTCCGCCCCTGAACACCTTGCGGGCGAGGAGATCAAGCTCCAGGTCGGCCACCGTGAGCGGAGACTGTTCGGAAGCCGGCTGGCTGCGCCGCAGGAGCGCAAGCAGGCGGGCAACAAGTTCGGCAAAGGAAAATGGCTTGACCAGGTAGTCATCACCGCCGGCCCTGAAGCCGCTCAGCCTGTCTTCAACGGTTTTCCGGCCGCTCAGGAAAAGGATCGGCAGGGTCGAGCCGGCGGAACGCAGCTGCTCGACAAGGTCCAGGCCGTCAAGTACGGGCAGCATGATGTCAACTATTGCGGCATCAAAGGCGTCTTCCAGGGCACGGTCAAGGCCGGTCTGCCCGTCAGTGGCATGATGCACGGAAAAACCCTCTTCGGCCAGCCCGGACTTGATGAAACCAGCCGTCTTTCTGTCGTCTTCAACAAGGAGGATATTTGCCATGGTGATGGGCGGCAGGCATTGCCTGCAGGGGTTTTGCCGCCAGTGATGGCGTTGTGCCCGTCCTGACGGTGCGGCGCAGGACGAGGCGAATTGCACCCGGAAGCCGCCAGGGGCAGCAGGGAAAAAATTGTGCACGTGCGGCAGAGTCTAGCGCAGCCAGGATACGATTGCAAATATTCCGGGGCGGTCGCGGTTACCGGCAGGTCGGAAATGGCGTAGAGCGCCCGGTGGGGTGTTGCACCGCAGAGCGGTGCAACAAGGGCTGCGGTCCGCCGGGCTCCTAACATGGCGCAGAGCGCCCGAGAGGTGTTGCACCGCAGAGCGGTGCAACAGGAACAGCCACCTCCAGGTTCTCCCCGTGAACTCCGGGCGCCACCTCAACCACGTGACACCGCAGAGCGGTGTCACGTGATGGCTGCCGGCCGTTTGCATGGCAGGTCGAGGCTGTGGCCCGGAAAGCTGGCCCGCTGCTGGTTGTGGGCGAGGATCCGTCAGATCGAGAAGTTGGCGATTATCTGGCGGAGATTTCCGGCCAGCCTGGAGAGTTCGTGTACATTGTTCTTCACCTGTTCGCTGGCGCTTGTCATCTCCTGCGCCGCCTGGTTGACCTCGACAATGTCCTGGGCGATCTCGTCGGATACCACCGAGCTCTGGGCGACGTTTTCGGTCACCTCGTGCAGGCCCTGGGTCGCCTGGCTCATGTTGGAGGCGATCTCCTCGGTGGTCGCGCTCTGTTCCTCGACAGAGGTGGCAATGGTCTCGACAATGGCGTTGACCTCGTTGATGACCGAGGAGATCTGGGTGATCTGGGATACCGTTCCCCTGGTCGAGGTCTGGATACCCTCTATCCGCTTTCGTATCTCGCCGGTGGCCTCGGCAGTCTGCTTGGCCAGCTCCTTGATCTCGTTGGCGACAACGGCAAACCCCTTGCCTGCTTCGCCGGCCCGTGCCGCCTCGATGGTGGCGTTGAGGGCCAGCAGGTTGGTCTGGTCGGAGATCTCGGTAATGGTCTCGGTCACCTTGCCGATCTCGTCGGCCGCCTTGCCCAGTTCCGCCACCTTTTCCGAGGCCGCCCGGACGTCGGTGACCGCCGTCTTGGTGATGGTGTTGGCCTTTGCCGTGTTGTCGGATATGTTGCTCACCGCGTTGGACAGCTCGTCGGTGGCCGTGGCCACGATGTTGACATTGGTCGTGGCCTGTTCGGCGGCGGCAGCCACGGAGTTCATGTTGGCGCTCATCTCCTCGGCAGCGGTCGATACGGTCTCCGCCTTGCCCGAGGTCTGTTCCGCCCTGGCCGCCACCTGCTCCGAAATGGCCGAGAGTTCATCGGCCGACGAGGTCAGGGTCTCTGTGCCGGTGGCGATCTCGCTGAAGATCTTTCTCAGGTTTTTGGACATCACCTCCATGTCCAGGTAGACACCCTCTGCCTTGCTGCGGCCATGGTCGGAAAAATCCATCTTCAGGTTGCCGCGGGCGATGTTCCTGGCCACCTCGGCGATCCGCGAGGGATCGCTGCCAAGCTGGGCCAGGACGCTGCGGGTGACAAGAAAGATGATCACGCATCCAGCAGCCAGGGCCACCATGCTCAGGATGACGATCATCATGACCGCATTGCTGTTCGATGCCTGCAGGCGGGGGCCGATCTCGTCCTGGACCTTCTTGATATCAAGTTTCACGTTCTCCACGGCAGCCGCGACCTTTGGGCCGATGGTGTCCAGGGTGCCGGCGATGATCGTGTTCCTCTGCCGGATCAACTGCACGAGCCGATTGAAGTTCTCGTGGTACTCGGCATAGTTTTTCCTCGTTGCTTCCAGGAGTTGGCGTCGTTTCGGATTCTGGAGGTCAATGTCGAGCTGTTTGAGCCGTTTCTCCATCCCGGCAAACTCCGCGTTGACCCGCTGGACATGCTTGTCTTCGTTGGTGTCCAGGAACTTGAGCACATAGACCCGTGCCAGCAGGAGGTTGCGCAGGGCAAGGCCGGCGTCGTAACCGGCGATGATATCCTTGTCCTGCTTGGCCGAGGTCATGATCTCGCTGAGCTCCTGTTCCATCAGCCTGCCATCCTTGCCGAGGATATCGTAGACAATGTGATTTCTCTGTTTCTTCAGGGCAACGACGGCCTTGAACCCCTTGTCGTATTCCCTGACCTTTTCCTCGATAAAGTCGATCTGCCGGGCCCTTTCCGGTTTTGTTATCTCTTTCTGCGCGGCTTCCAGGAAGCCCATCATCTTGTCAAAATAGGCCTGGTACTGCCTTCTGTTTGCTTCGTGTCCTGAAATGATAAAGCTCTTGACCTCCATCCTGACCATGAGCATGTTGGCCTGCAACTGGCCCACGAGGTTGGTGTCCCGCGCCATTTCCCGGTACTGGACAAATCCCTTCGTGGCCTTGTCCAGGGCGGTGTAGGCGGTCAGCGAGATAATGACCAGCAGCAGGAGGACTATGGTGAATCCTCCGATCAGTTTGGTTCGCAGGGACATGGTGTTGATACTCTTCATGCAGTTGCTCCTCTCGCGGCGCGTCCCTTCCGGGCAGGACCCTTCGCGGATTGTCTTGTTCTGTCGAGCAGGCGGTCGCTCTTCTCTCTGGGGCGGGTTGACTTAAAAAATCAGGAGACGGCGCCGTGTCTGCCGGCAGGCCCGGTCCCGGGCAGCACGTCGCGGTCTGGTGAAGGCGTTGGGGATGATACGGTTTTCTGCATAACGGGTGGTGTCAGGCAGCAGTTCTGCGAGCGTATGGCCGCGCCCGGCGGATGGTCTCGCGGGGACAGGGCAGGTCACGGTGCAGAGGGGGAGTTCCCTTGCGCCAACGACCGCTGCCATGCAGGGCGCCGGTCCGCTGTCTCTGTATGAAGTATATTTTTTTGCCATGGGACTGTACAGGAGGAAAGTTGATTGACGACAGTGGGTTGGCATGGCTGTTCCGGGCCGGCTGAACCGGGAAAAGCGTTGCGCGCCAATGATTTTTCGCTATTTCCGTTTCCAGGGTCCGTTGCCCGAGTTACAGGGGGTACGATGGAGAAATATCGTCAAGTCAAGGTGTTGAATGGACGGGGAAAATTTTTTCAGAAATCCGGGGAAAAATTCCGGTCCCGGTGACAGGCAGGCGGCAGCCCCGCGCTGACAGCCGGGCGGGTGTCACGCTGTGGCGGCGGCACCGGCCAACGGCCGCTGTATCCCCTGGTTCCTGTCTTCCGGCAGGGACAAAGAAATTCTTTTCAGCCTTGATATTGCGGGACAAGATGGAATAGAATTGGTGCAGGCAACCGGTGTTTCAACCTTTTTGGCCTCCTGGCGGCGCCCATCGAATCCCGAGGAATATCCATGTACCAGCCACTGTTCTCTGTCCTGAAGCCCCTTGTTTTCAATGGGAAAAGTGGAGTTCTCCATATTGATTACCGGTATGACGACCAGGCACGCCTCTATCTCAAGGAGGGGCTGGTGGAGCAGGTGGAGACAGGGCGGCTCAAGGGGCAGAAGGCGGCACACGCCTGCATGCGGTGGGTCAGTATACGCACCGATTTCCGGGAGGGCGGGGAGGGAGGCTACACGCCGGACCCGGCCATTGACACCAATGCGATCCTGTCATACCTGGAAAAGGCGGCAAAGAATATCGAGGTGATCAACAAGTACATCCCTGATGCCGACGCGGTTTTCCGGGTCGATTCCGAACGGCTGCACCAGGCC
>WFUT01000227.1 GCA_015484845.1 Desulfobulbaceae bacterium | reverse complement strand
GGAGCGACCGTCAGTTTTGACGTTGTCGACGGCCCCAAGGGTCCTGCGGCTGCCAACGTGGTTCAGCTCTAGCAGCGATTCCGGAAACCGGTCCTGCACGTGCCCTGCCTTTGGCAGGGCACTTTTTTTGATACCTCGATCCTGCAACTGGCAATAGCCAGGACCAGGAGACAGGTGACAGGTATTCGGCGGCACTGGCTGCAGGCGTTTCTGCCATCCATGCCGTCGAACGATCCTTTCTGTTTTCCTTTTGTTCAACCAGCGGTCACGTTGCCCCGACCGTCCCTGCCCGCAGGAGAGAATTCCCGACACCATCGCCCCTGGCGGTCGGCAAGCCGTGGCCGGCGTGCCGTTGCTTGTGCCGGATCAAGGGAAGGGGTGGGAAAGAAGGGGGTGCCCGCCCGCGGCCCGGGAGTTGCGGCCACGGATTTACGGAGAAACAGCGTATGAATATCTATGTCGGTCAGTTGCCCTTCAGTGTGGGTGAAGAGGACCTGAAGGAACTCTTTTCGGAATTTGGCGAGATCGCCAGCATCAACATGGTCACGGACCGGTACTCGGGACGGCCCAAGGGATTCGCCTTTGTCGACATGCCCAACAACTCGGAGGCCGATACTGCCATCAAGGCCCTGAACAGGAGCATGCTCAAGGGCCGCGAGATCAAGGTCAACCAGGTCCAGCCCCAGAAAAAGAACAAACGTTCCAAGCGGCGTTTCCGCTACTAGCCCCGGGGCGCTGCCATGGGAGCGCTGCCCCTGCCGCGCACCCGTCGCGGCAGGGGCAGCGCTCACCGGGCTATTCTTTCTTTTCCATGGCTTCCCTGGCCTCGTGCACCGTCTTCTCGGTGGCCTGCAGGGAGTCGTGGGCCAGTTTCTCTGCCTGTTCAGTGGTCCTGGCCGTGGCCTCCCTGGCGGCATCCGCCGCGTGCCTGGCCGCCTCCTTGGAGGATTGCAGGGCCCTGGCCATGGAGTCGCCGGCCTTCTCGGCCGGGCTTTTTTCCTCGTTCTGTCCGCATCCTGCCATGACCAGGAGGGCCAGGACCGCCATGGCGACAAGTATCTTTTTTCTCATTTTCCGCATTGTTTTCTCTCCGTGGTCGTGTGGTGCCGACCGATGCTCTCCCAGGCCGGCCCCCCGCCGACAGGCTCAGTGGCCGAGCCTGTTGAGAATATCGATCTGTTTTTGGTTTAACTTGGGCAGGGCCTGCCTGGCCTTGTCCTCTTTTTCCTTCTTCTCCAGCCACTTCTGTTCATCCAGGGCACGTTGCTGTTTGATACCCAGCTCCTGCTGCCGCTCCATGCTTCGCCACTCGTTCAGGCATTCCTCGTGACCGTCGTTCCAGCCCTGCCGGTAATCCGCATTCTGCTGGTAGAGCCGTACTTTCTTGTGAAACTGCGAGAACATGTCGCCCGCGGCCTTCTTGCCGCTGCTGCAGCCATCGTCAAATCCCTGCCCATATTCGGTCGAGGCGCCTTCCTGTACCAACCGCTGGCCCTGGCTGGGGCCGCAACCGGTCTGGACGAGCAATATTCCGCCCAGGATCGCGAGAACCGCGAGACGGGCCGGTCGGAGGATCTTTCTGGTTCTTGTCATATTTTCTCCTTTTTTTAAGAGATTATGGAGATCGCTGTGGCCGGCCTTCTCGGGAAGGACAGCGGTCAGCGGAAGGGAGACTGGCAGGCGCGGCAAGCAGGTGGTGCACAGGCGGCATCAGCGGCAGGCGGCTGGCCGACATGACGGCGTGCCGCAGCGGGGAGGGTCTCGGCATGGGCATGGTTCCTGGCCGGAGGGGGACGGATGAGAATGGTATTTTTTCATGAGAGTACCCGGATGTCCGGTACCGGGTCAAGGGGAAAACCGCCGTGCTGTGCCGCTGTTGCTGCGCCGGTTACTGCTGCGCCGGGGAAGAGGGGAGCCCGGGACGGGGGAGGCGGACAGTAAAGGTCGTTCCCTGCTGCATGCGGCTCTCTACCATGATGCTGCCGTGGTGGGCCTCGACAATGGCCCTGACCAGGGTCAGGCCCAGCCCGAGACCCGGCCGGTTGCGGCTGCGGTCCCCGCGGTAGAGCCGCTCCCAGATCCGCTCCTTTTCCGCCTCCGAGATACCCATGCCGTTGTCCTCGATGCGGCCCTCGGTCATCTCTCCCCTGACCGCAAGGCTGATCCTGACCCGGTCGGCCCCGTACTTGATGGCGTTGTCCAGCAGGTTGGCCCAGACCTGGCTGATCCTGGTCCTGTCCACCAGGGCCATGACAGGTTCGGGCGCCTGGAGCTGGATGCTGACATGCTGCTCCTCGGCCAGGACCTGGTACATCTCTATCACCTCGGCCAGGATATCCCGCAGGTCCACCGGCCGCAGGTCGAGCCTGACCGTATCGGCCTGGGCCTCTGCCACGGTGAGCATGGTGTTGAGGATGGCCAGGACCCGGTCCGATTCCTCCAGGCAGTCGGCCAGGGTCTCGCGGAGCTGTTCGACGCTGTTGTATTCCTGCAGGCCGTATTCGGCCGTGGTCCGCAGCCGGGTCATGGGGGTGCGCAGGTCGTGGGCCATGTTGTCCATGGATTCCTGCAGTTCCCTGGCCAGGCGGTCGTACCGGTCGAGAAGCCGGCTGACGGCGGACACGAACCGCTCTTCCTCCCGGTCCGCACCCCGGGCCGGCAGGGACCGGGGCCGCTGTCCGGCCGCGGCCGCCTCCACTGCCCTTCGCAGCCGCTCTGTCCGCTTTTTTCCCGCCCGCCCCATGACCAGGGCAGGCACGGCCGAGAGCGGCAGCAGGACAAGGGCCGCCAGGAGGAGCAGCTTGCCGAGGCGGGTCAGCAGGTCGAGCGTGGCGCTGCAGTCGATCCCGATCTGGAGCACGTTGCCGTCTCCGGCCGGTCCGGAGACCACGGTCCACGGGCCGACGCTGTTGTGGCCCCGCAGGCCGGTCCATGTCCTGGCCAGGGTGGGGGCGAAGGAATCAAAATCGGGCATGCCGCTGGTGTCCGTGTCGCCGGCGAGCAGGACAAGGCGGAGGTGGGGACCGGCCAGGCGCAGAAAGCCGGTCCGGCAGCCGAGGAGATGGGGGAAGTCAGCCTGCAGCGCGGCCAGCCCGCCCCGGCGGTAGCGCAGCAGGTAGCTGTCCAGGATTTGCTGCGCAGCCCTGTGGTCCGCGTTTTTCAGGGTCAGCGTGAGGCCCAGGCCGAGGAGGGAAAAGGTGAGCAGGAAGCAGGCAGCGCCGACCAGGACGCCGGCCGGGAAAGGCGGCAGGCGCGGCCCTTGTTGCGCTCTGTCGGCTCCATTGGGGGGATGCCCGGTCTCCATGCCGTCCCGCTTCTCAGGGGGTCCGCAGCACGTAGCCCATGCCGCGGACGGTGTGGATCAGCTTCTGGTTGAATCCCTTGTCCACCTTGTTGCGCAGCCGGCAGACCAGGACATCGACAACATTGGTCTGGGGGTCAAAGCTGTAGTCGTAGATATGTTCCAGGATCGAGGTCTTGGAGAGGATCCGGTCCCTGTTGCGGAGCATGTACTCGAGCAGGGCGAACTCGCGCGCTGTCAGCTCCAGTTCGCGGCCTCCCCGCTCCACCCGGCGGGAGAGGAGGTCCATGTGCAGGTCGCCGGCTGACAGGGAGGAGGGGGGACGGCTGCGCGAGTCCCTGCGGATCAGGGCCTGGATACGGGCAAGCAGCTCGGCGAACGAAAACGGCTTGACCATGTAGTCGTCGCCTCCCTGCTGCAGGCCGCGGACGCGGTCGTCAACCGTGCGCCTGGCGCTGAGGATGAGGATCGGCGTAGTGATGCCGCGGTCGCGGATGGTGTCGATCAGTGTGAGGCCGTCCATGCCGGGCAGCATCAGGTCGATGACCGCGGCATCGTAGCCGGGATGTTCCTCGAAACGGCGCAGTCCCTGTTCTCCGTCCGCAGCCAGGTCAACGGCATAGCCGGCCTCGCCCAGGCCGCGGCGCAGAAAGGAGCCGATCTTTTCGTCATCTTCAACAACCAGTAGCCGCATGCAACACCCCCGGTTTGTGGATTCCCTGGACAACCACGGCAGGGGCCGCGTCGCCCTGGGCGGGTCTGTATTCCCGCCCAAGGGTAACTATGCGGCCGGGCAACGGGTTTGTCAATACAGGTCTCTTTAGCCGCCCAGGCCGAGCAGCATGCCGATCTGGTAGATGGCCACGGACAGGGTAAAGGCGAACAGGGTGTTGAATCCCATGGAGAAGAAGGCCCATTTCCAGCTTCCGGCCTCGCGGGCAATGCAGACAATGGTGACGAAACAGGGCGCGTAGAACATGATGAAGGTGAGCACGCTCAAGGCCACCACCGGGTTCCAGTGCGGGTCCGCGGCCAGTCGCTGCCGCAGGGAGGTGGTCTTGTCGGTGGTGACGTCGCCCAGGGAATAGGCCGTGCCCAGGGTGGAGATGATCACCTCCTTTGCCGCGAAACCACCCACCAGGGCGATGTTGGTCCGCCAGTCGAAACCGGCGAAATGGCTGACCGATTCCAGGGCCACCCCGATGCGGCCGGCCGCCGAGTTGCGCAGCCCGGCCATGGCCTGGCGGGCGTCGATCTTCCGAATGGCCGCGGCCAGCCTGAGCGCCGCCGGGTCGTCACTGCCCTTTTTCATGGCCGCCACCACCTGTGGCGGGCTGGCGGCCAGCAGTTGTGCCCGTTCGGCAGCGAAGCCGGCAAGCTGGTCCCGGGGCAGGCCGGGATAGGTCATCATGGCCCAGAGCAGGATGGAGATGCCCAGGATCACGGTGCCAGCCTTCTTGATGTACTGCCAGGTCCGTTCCCAGGTATGGATGACCAGGCCGCGGATGGTGGGAAACCGGTAGGGCGGCAGCTCCATGACAAAGGGGGTCGATTCGCCCCGGAGCACGGTGAGTCGGAGGATCTTGGCCGCCAGCAGGGCGATGACCCAGGAGGCCAGGGTGGCCAGGAACATGTAGCGGGCCTGGTGGGTGGAGAAGAAGGCGCCGATGATCAGGGTGAGCACGGGCAGCTTGGCACCGCAGTTCATGAACGGCACGGTGAGCATGGTGGCCATCCGTTCCTTGGGCGAGCGCAGGGTCCGGGTGGCCATGACCCCGGGCACGGCGCAGCCGCCGGCAATGCCGCCGGAGATGATGAACGGCATCACCGAGGAGCCGTGCAGGCCGAAGAAGTGGAAGATGCGGTCCATCATGAAGGCGACCCGGGCCAGGTAGCCCGAGTCTTCCAGGACCGCGATGCCGAAGAACATGAACATGATGATGGGCACAAAGCCGAGTACCCCGCCCACGCCGTCGATGGCGCCGGAGATGATCATGGACTTGAGCGGTCCGTCGGGAAGGGAGCGGTCGACCATGTCGCCCATGGTGGCAAAGAGCGTTGCCAGTCCGTCGACCAGGGTACCGGAGTAGTTGAAGGTAAAGGTGTAGAGACCGAAAAGGACCGCGGCCATGATCAGGGGGCCCAGCAACCGGTGGGTCACGATGCGGTCGATGCGGTCCGAGGTGTAGAGCCTGTCGCCGACAAACCTGATGGTGATCACGCCCTGGTGGAGAATGGACTTGATGAAGCCGTAGCGGTGGTCGGCGATGACCGCCTCCGGGTAGGCGTCCAGGGTGTGCATCAGGTGGTTGGTGACCTCCTCGCTGATGGCCAGGAGGCGTTCGCTGACACCGGGGTTGACCTGGCTCGCCTTGTCGATGATCTGCTCGTCGTTTTCCAGGATCTTGAGCGCGATCCAGCGGGAGGGATAGGTGTCGGTGAGCAGGTGGTGTTCCTCGATGATGGGGACCATGGCGGCGATGGCCTCGTCCAGGTCCGAGCCGTAGCGGAGAAGAATGGGGTCCGGCCTCCTGCCGACCGCCGCCTCCTGCACCACCGTGTCCAGCAGCCGGTCCACGCCCTCGCCCGAGCGGGCGATGATCGGCACCACCGGCACGCCGAGCAGGCCGGCCAGGCGCTCGGTGTCAATGGAGATGCCGCGGCTTTCGGCCACGTCCATCATGTTGAGGGCGATGACCAGGGGAATGCCCAGCTCCATGAACTGGGTGGTCAGGTAGAGGTTACGTTCCAGGTTGGAGGCGTCAACGATATCGACGACAACATCGGGCTTCTCGTTGACCAGGAAGTCGCGGGCCACCAGCTCCTCCACCGAGTAGGCGGTGAGGGAGTAGGTTCCCGGCAGGTCGACCACGTGGATCTCGTGGTCGCCGTGCTGGCAGATCCCGACCTTTTTTTCAACAGTTACGCCGGGATAGTTGCCCACGTGCTGGTGGGCCCCGGTCAGGTGGTTGAAGAGGGTGGTCTTGCCGGCATTGGGGTTGCCGGCAAGGGCGATGTTGAGGTGGGTGCTCACAGTTGTTCTCCAGGAATACTCTGTTGGCGCGTCAATGAAAAAAACACACCCCGACTCGCTGGCCGGCGGCCGGCCGCCGCGGCAGGGGAGATTTTCCGATCAGGCCGTCAGGATACAGGAAGTCAGGATTGTTTTCCAGGGGGACGGCGGGACAGGGAGCCGCCTTTTTCCGGATCGTGGCAGTCACTGCCAGTGGCAGGGCCGCTGCAGCCGCAACAGCCCCCACCACAGGGGTTCTTCCGGTCGGAGCGCAGAAAGCGCCAGAACCGCCTGCCAATGAAAAAGGCGGCAACGAGGATGATGAGAAGCACAATGATCTGCTGCATGGCGTGTCAGTAAAAAGTTTTAGGTATCCCTAAATCACAGGGAAAAAAAAGAGAGGCCGCTGATCAGGCCGGCGTGACCAGGATCCCCTCGGCCACGGGCCGATCCAGGCTGATGGTGCCGCCGTTGACCCGGACCATGCATTTGTTGCCCCTGCCCGGACAGATCAGTTCCAGCTCCGAGCCGGGCAGGAGGCCCAGGTGCGCCATCCTGGCGCAGGTCTTCCGGTCGCCGCGTATCCTGCAGATCCTGACCCTGCCCCTGCAGCAGGCCTTGCTCAACGGCATGGCGTCGTCCGGACAGGGCACCTTGCGCAGGCAGCAGCGGCCGCCCTTCTGGCAATGGAATCGTACATCCGGATGCTTTTTGGTCATGATATGCCCCCTGCTGAAATTCGCTCTTTAGGTACACCAAACATTGATCACTGTCAATAACTTTTGCAAGGCCTGGTGCCGGAAAAATGTTCAGGGGCAACACATTTGGCTCAGTTGTTCCGCCCGCGGCACGAAAGGGGCGGTAAACGATGCGCGGTCGGGCAGCGCCGGGGGCAGAGCGGACAGTCTCAACCCTGCACTTCGAAGTTCCGCCCTGCGGGATCGGCCATTGCAGGAGGGAAAAAATTACGGCGGATATTGTTTTTTTCCCACAACCATTTATGGTTCCAGGGAAGCTGACCGCGGCTGCCCGGGGACCGGCCCCGCAGGGCCGGCTGTTGCACTGACGGCAATCGTTGCCCGCCGGGTGACGGGAAAACGGTTCCCCCCGGCGGCTGCTTATCCCACAACGCGAAATGGCCTCTGATATCTCGAGAGAAAACCTCCGCTCCGCCCGCCGCCGGGCCGCCTTCTCCATCTTCCTCAACCTCGGCCTCGCCCTGGGCAAGGGAATCGCCGGCGTGGTCTCCGGCTCCACGGCCCTTCTTGGCGATGCCATCCATTCCGGCACCGACGTGCTGGCATCCATGGCCACCTATGTCGGCCTCTGGGTCGCCGGCCGGGAACACCCCTCTTTTCCCTACGGTCTCTACAAGGCGGAGACGGTCGCCACCCTGGTTACCTCGGTGGCGGTCATTGTCGCCGCCTACGAGATCGGCCGCCAGGCGATCTTCGGCACCGAGCGGCTGCCCGATGTCACCCTGGCCCTGCCGGTGGCCCTGGTCTCGCTCCTGGTGGCGCTTGGCTTCGGCTTCTATCAGCTCGGCGCCGGCCGGCGTCTCAATTCACCAGCCCTGCAGGCCGATGCCAGGGACTACCTGGCCGATGCCCTGTCCACCGGCGTTGTCCTGGCCGGCCTGGTCGCCACCCGTTTCGGCTATGCCGTGGACCGCTGGGCCGCGGCCGTGGTCTCCCTTTTCGTGTTCCGGGCCGGCGTGGCGCTGCTGGTGGCCGCGCTCAAGGATCTGCTCGACGCCTCCATTGACCGGGAGACGGAACGGGAGATCATCCGCATGGTGGAGAACCATCCCCGCATCAGCCGCGTCAAGCAGTGCCTGAGCCGGACCGCCGGCGGCAGGTTTATCATTGACATGGACGTGGTCATGCACACCCCGTCCCACAAGATAGCCGATCACGTGGCCGACCGGCTCGAGGAGCTGATTCCGAAAAAGTTTCCCCTGGTGGTCATGGCCCGGATCCGGCCCCACTACAGCTCTGATCATATCATCCGCCGCCTGACGCCCGTAACCCGGCCGGAAGGGCCGGTGTCACACCACTTTGTCAAGGCGCCCTGGTTTCTCGTCGAGACCGTCGACACCAGGGAGAACCTGGTCCTGAAGCGGGAGTTCGTGGAAAATCCCCACCTGGGGGCGGAAAAGAAGCGGGGACTCCTGGTGGGCAACTGGCTGCTCTCCCTGAAGCCGGACGAGGTCGTGGTGCCGGAAGAGCACGGCGGCACCGCCACCATGCTCCTCAGGGA
>WFUT01000226.1 GCA_015484845.1 Desulfobulbaceae bacterium | reverse complement strand
CTATCCCTGGCAGCACGTGCGCAAGGTGGGCGAGGACATCGTGGCCACGGAGCTGCTCTTCCCCACCAGTCACCGCATCACGCCGGCCGACGTAGCGGCCCTGCTCACCGCGGGCTGCCCCACGGTCATGGTGCGCAGGCGGCCCAGGATCACCATCATTCCCACGGGCAGCGAGCTGGTGGACCTGGACCCGGCAGGCACGCCGCCCCCGGCCGGCAGGACCATCGAGTCCAACTCCGCGGTCCTGGCCGCCCTGGCCGCCGAGGCCGGGGCCCGGCCCGAGGTGACGCCCATCATCGCCGATGCCTACGGGGAGATAAAGCGCCACCTGCTGCAGGCGGTACAGGGCGATGCCGACGTGGTGGTGATCAATGCCGGCTCCTCGGCGGGCAGCGCCGACTACACGGCCGAGATCATCGCCGAACTGGGCGAGGTCCTGGTGCACGGCGTGACCATGATGCCCGGCAAGCCCACCATCCTGGGCGTGATCGCTGACAAGCCGGTGGTGGGCAACCCCGGCTACCCGGTCTCGGCCATCCTGTCGTTCGAGCAGTTCGTGGTTCCGCTCCTGGCCCGGATGCAGGGCACCGAGCCTGCCGCGGCCGCGCAGATCACCGCCCGCCTGGCCCGCGACCTGCCCTCCAGGGCCGGCATCGAGGAGTTCCGGCGCATGATCACCGGCCGCATCGGCGAGGACTTCGTCACCCTGCCGCTGAAAAAGGGGGCCGGCGCCATCACCACCCTCACCCGGGCCAATTCCATGCTCCGGATCAGTGGGTCGTCCGAGGGCGAGGCCCGCCGGAGCCGGGTGCGGGTGGAACTGCTGCGGCCGCTGGCCGAGATCGAAAAAACGATCCTCTGCACCGGCAGTCACGATCTCTGCCTGGACCTGCTGCACGACTTTCTCAAGCGCCATATCCCGGCCTATCCCCTGGCCTCGACCCATGTCGGCTCCCTGGGCGGCATCATGGCCGTGCGCGACAACATGACCCACATTGCCGGAAGCCACCTGCTCGACCCGGAGACTGGCACCTACAATACCAGCTATATCCGCCGCTACCTGCCGGACCGCGACATCGCCCTCATCACCCTGGTCCACCGCCAGCAGGGTTTCATGGTCCGGCCGGGCAACCCGAAACAGGTCCGCGCCATCGAGGACCTGCTGCGCGACGATGTCACCTTCATCAACCGCCAGGCCGGGTCCGGCACCCGGGTCCTGCTGGACTGCGAGCTGGAACGGCACGGCCTGGACAGCGACCGGATCAACGGCTACAGCGCCGAGGAGTACACCCACATGGCCGTGGCCGTGGCCGTGCTCTCGGGCAAGGCCGACGCCGGCCTGGGCATCCTGGCCGCGGCCCGGGCCCTGGGCCTGGACTTCGTGCCGGTCACCGAGGAGCGATACGACCTGCTCATCCCGGCCGGGTTCCTGGACCTGCCCATGATCCGGGCCCTGCTCGAAATCATCGCCTCTGCCCCCTTCAGGAAAGCGGTGGAGAAGATGGGCGGCTATTCCTGCCGGGAGACGGGGCAGCGGGTAGCGCTTTCCTGAAAGGATCAGCAGCCATGCCGAAAAACCGCTCCCGTCCCTGCCGCCGCCTTCTTCGCGCCATGCCCGTGTCCCTTACCGGGGCCGGCCTGCTCCTGTTCGGCATTGCCACACCCGCCCTGGCCATCCAGGCGCACGGGGCGCCCGAGGGCCTCTACGTGCACGAGATCGGGCACTTCCTCTATGCCCTGGCCATGCTGGGCTTCACCTTCCAGGTCATCCGCAACTCCAGGCTGGCCGGCAAACCCGGCTGGCGGCTCATGTCCCGGGGCGCGCTCCTGCTCTTTCTCTGGAACCTGTGGGCCCTTGTCGCCCATGTCATCGACACCGTCATTCCGGCACGTCACTTTCTTGTCGATGACCGCGGCCTGCACTCGATCCTGGTCCTGCAGTCCGGGATCGACTACCTCTACTGCCTGTTCAGGATGGACCACCTGGTCTGTGTGCCGGCCCTGCTGCTGATCTATCTCGGCCTGCGCCACATGGCGGCCTCCGGACCTGTCAGGCCGGAGGGGCCGGCAGACACGGCCTGAGGCCGACGACAAAACCAACAGGACGCCATGCAGCAGATCTCCCTCTACCCGTTCTGGTATTTCGACATCGCCGGCTCCATCGCCATGGTGGTGCTGTCGGCGGCCAGCATGCGCCTCGTGTTCAGGCTCTACCGGCGGGACCCGGAGAACGCCCTCAACACCTACCTGCTCTGGCTGATCTCGGCCATCTTTGTCTTCTGCCTGTTCCGGGCCCTGGGGCACCTGGTCAAGTACGTGCTCCTCTTTTCGGGCCACGGGGTGCTATGGCACCGGATCGCGCCGGTGAGCGGCGGCCTCAACTCCATCACCTTCGTGGTTATCTTCGCGGTCACCATCTTCTTCCGCGACATCCTGACCATCATGAACCGGATGACCCGGGACCGCCTCAAGATCGAAAAGACCTCCAGCCAGCTGCTGGAGCTGAACCGGGACATCGAGGCCGTGGTCTCGGACCGGACCAAGGCGGAGATGGCCCTGCAGATAGCGCATGGCATCCGCAACCCGGTCATGGTCATCGGCGGCCTGCTCAAGCGGCTCTACCGGGACTGCAGTCCCTCGCCCGAGGAGCGCAGGATGCGGGACGCGATCATGGACCAGATCCGCCAGCTCGAGCACCTGGTCCAGGGCTTTGAAAACCTGCAGATGCAGTTCGAGAATCACTTCAGCACCATCGAGCTCAACGCCCTGGTCCACGACGCCCTGGAGATCGTCCGCCACGAGGCGGAGCAGAAAAAGATCGCCCTCGCCTTCACCCCGGCCGCCAACCCCCTGCCCCTGTACGGCAACCAGCAGTACCTGAAGGTGGCGCTGCTCCACCTCCTGCGCAACGCCATCGAGGCCTGCGGCGAAAAGAACCATATCAGGGTCACGGTCGGCCAGACAGGGGAAGGGGCCATGGTCCGCATCGAGGACAACGGTCCCGGCATCCCGGGCGAGGTCCTGGAGCACATCTTCGAGCCCTTTTACAGCACCAAGGCGGGGGCCACCGGCCTGGGCCTGCCCTACGTGCGCCAGATCATCCACGAGCACCGGGGCGATATCCGGATCAGGAGCACGCCGGGCGTGGGCACCAGTGTCCAGCTGACCTTTCCCACCCACCTGGCCACGCTCCAGGACAGCGGGCCGGCCGAACCACCGGAAACGGCAGACGGCCGGACGGACGGCCACGCCGGTTAGCCGTCACGGGCCACACCGGTGATCCGTTCCGGGGCGTGGAAGATGTTGAGCCGCTCCGGCCGGGCATAGGCGGCCAGGGTAAGCCCGGCCCGGCGGGCGATGGCCAGGCCCAGCGAAGAGGGCGCGGTGCGGGACATGACAATGGGTATGCCGATGCGGGCGCACTTGAGCACCATGTCCGAGGTCAGCCGGCCGGTGGTATAGATGGCGCCGCGGGGCGAAAAACGGCCCAGGAGGATGGCGCCGATCACCTTGTCCACGGCATTGTGCCGGCCCACGTCCTCGTAATGGGCCTGGAGGCGGCCATGGGCCCAGAATCCGCAGCCATGCACGCAGTGGGTCTCCAGTCCCAGGGTCGAGGCCTGCAGGACCTGGCGGATGAAGCGCCTGATCTCGGCAAAGCTGATGCTGCACTCCGCCAGCGGCCCAAAGGCGCCTTCCAGCATCTGCCGCGAGATACGGCCGGTGCCGCCGCAGCCCGAGGTAATGATCACCTCCCTGGGCTCCATGTCCTCCTCCACGTCCGCGTGCACCGAGATCCTGCCCTCGGGACAGACCAGCACCTCCCGCACCTGGCCCGGCTCCGTGACATAGCCCTGGCCGAAAAGAAAACCGGCCCCGAACTCCTCCAGGCCGGTGGCCAGGACCATGGAGGTGCCGATGTCACGGTCGTTGAGGGCCACGGTATAGGGCTCCTCGATGGCCAGACACTCCTGCCGCTCCGTGGCCCCGTCCGGCGTGAGCACCACGGTCTTCTGGACCAGGGTCACCTGATTTTCCATATCGTTCCCAATGCGCCGGCAGGGAGACTCCCTGTCTCCTCCGGCAGTTCGATGAGACAATCGGCCTTGGCCATGGCCTGCAGCCTGCTTGTTTCGGTTAATGGTTCCACCTCGGGCTCCGCGCTTCCGGCCGCCAGCCGGGCGTGGATGACCTGGGTCCAGCCGGGCCGGCCCCGGACCCTCCGTAGCAGACGGGCCCGGAGACGGGGCCCGAACGGATCGCCGCACCCGGCCAGGCGCCGGATCGCGGGCAGGGCCAGGAGGAGAAAGCCGACATGGTTGGAAGGCGGCCCGCCGGGCAGGTTGAAGAGCACGGTCTTTCCCTTCCTTCCCATGCAGGTTCCCTTGCCGGGCCCCACCCGGACGCGGGTAAAGAGGGGCGTAACACCCAGCATGGCCATGGCCCGCATGGTGTAGTCCTTGTCCCCGTCCAGGACACCGCCGCAGGTGAGCACCACGTCATGCTCCTCGACAAGGGGCGCCAGGCGGCGATGCAGCTCTTCCAGGTTGTCACGGACAATGACCGTGCTGACCGACAGCCCCTGCCGGCGCAGCCCGGCCGCCAGGGTCACCATGTTGGAGGCCGCGATCCGGCCCGGCCGCACCGGCTCACCCGGCGCCACCAGCTCACTGCCGGTGGCGACCACGGCCACCCGCGGCAGGCGGTACACCTCAAGGCCGTGGATGCCGGCCGCGGCCAGCAGGCCGAGATGGGCGGCGCTAAGCGGCGTGCCTTCCCTGACCACCACGGAACCGGCCCGGACATCGCTGCCCCTGCCGAGAATGTTGCGGCCCGGATGGGCGTCGGCCAGGGCCAGGACCACTCCCTGCTCCTCGCGGGCAAACTCCGAGGCCAGCACCGCGTCCGCCCCGGCCGGAATCGCCGCGCCGGTCATGATCCGGACCGCGGTCCCCGGCCGCACCCGACAGGAGAGGGGCTCGTCGCCCGCGGTCATGGTGCCCAGGATGGCAAGACGCACGGGCTTCTCCGCCGAGGCCGTGTCCAGGTCGGACGAGACCACGGCATAGCCGTCTTTCAGTGACGCATCAACAGAAGGGCAATCCGAGACAGCGACGATATCACAGGCCGCCACCCGGCCAAGCGCCTCCTCCAGGCGCACCGGTTCCGGTGCCAGGGGTTCGAGCCGGCCGACAATACTCCTGGCGGTCTCCAGGGAAACCAACGCCGACGTTGTGGTACATTGATCCGCATTCTTCATGATCTGCTACATGACCCGACAATTCTCCTTTCTTCAACCCCTTTTTTCCTTGTTTTTTTCTCTGTTCGCTATATCCTGCGAACTACAGCGCAGCGCATCGACTGCCACGCCGTAAGAGTCCGGCAGCCGGGTGCTGCGACGAAGGGATCTGCTGCCCGCGGGCGGCCCCCTGGTCTCTTCCTGCAGATTGATACTCCAGTCACACCGGACGGTTCCGGTCAGACCACAGGACCCTGCACGAGATGACAGGCACCACCTTCCGCCACCACCTGCTCACCCTCGATGAGGAGACAACGCCGTTCGTGGTCCGGCAGGAGGCACCCCTGCAGCCGGGACAACCCTCTCCGGTCCGGTCCGCTGACCCGGTCCTCATCGTCGGCGGCTTTCCGTCCATATCGCCCGACTCTGCCCACCCCCTGTCACCGACCCTGCAGGTCAACGGCGACCTGACCACCTGCGACGACCACCTGCTCACCGCCATTGCCCTGGCCGAGCTGGAGCGCCACAACAACGCCCACTGGCGGACAACGACCCGGGAGGCGGACAACACCGTCTGTGTCCTGGCCGCCGATGCCGGGCGGCTGCGCCGGTTCATCGACACCTACGGCGGCGTGCTCGCCATCCGGCCCCTGCTCGTCTCGGGCTGCGACCCGGACTTTGCCACCGCCTCCGAGCTCACCGTGACGCCCGCCGATGACAACCTGCGCCTGGACTTCCTGGTCCGTGTGCCGGTGGACAGGCAGCGGTGCACCTACTGCGGCGCCTGCGGCCCGGTCTGCCCCCGGGACTGCCTCTCCCCCACCCTCTTCCTTGACCTGGAGACCTGCGACTTCTGCAACGAGTGTGTCAGGGCCTGTCCGCACGGGGCCATCGACCTGCACGGCGCCCGGCGGCAGCGCCTGGAAGTGCCGGCCCTGCTCCTGCTCGACCAGGTCAGCATCGATCTGCTGGCCGAATCGGACCCGGGCGGGGACAGGATCTTCCGCCCGGAGCAGCTCGAGCAGCTCTTTGCCTCCATCTATCCCTGCCAGGTCGAGGAACTGCTCACCTGCGACAGCCGGATCTGCCAGTACAGCGTCCGGACCGGCAGGGGCTGTACCCTGTGCCTGTCCGTCTGCCCGCACCATGCCGTGACCGTGGACGGGAGCGGGATCCGTATCGACCAGGAACGCTGCCTGGAGTGCGGCCTCTGCGCCGGCACCTGTCCCACCGGCGCCATCCAGTACCACCGCTTCGACGACCGCACCTTTCTCGGCTGGCTCTCCGCCGTTGCACCGGGCAGCGCCACGACCCTGGTCCTGGCCGAGGCGGCCGACCTGCACCATTTCTGGTGGCGCAACCGCGGCCGCAGCTTCAGCCATACCCTGTTCCTGGAGTTCCCGCGGCTCCAGGCCCTGCACCTCATGCACCTGCTGGCCGCGCTCGGCAGGGGATTCAGCCGCATCCTCCTGCTCGGCCACGGCCATGCCCGGCCGGGCCAGCAGGCAATGGACCAGGCAAACCGCATCTACAGCCAGCTGGACGGCCCGGACGAGCCGGTCCGGCTGGTAACGGCCAGCGAGCTGGCATCCCTGCTGGAAGAAGAGGCACCGGCCGCCCCTGCCCTGGCTGCCGACATCGACACATCATCCAACCGCCGCACGATCCTGGCCTCGCTCCTGGCCCGCCTGGGCGAGGCGGCCTCCAGGCCGCTGTTGCTCGCCGGCGGGGATTTCCCGGAATTCGGCAGCCTGCGATGCGACCCCGACCGTTGCACCCTGTGCCTCGCCTGTCTCAATGACTGCCGAATCGGCGCCCTGCGGGCAGATCGGGAACAACTGCTCCTGCAACACGCACCGCTTTCCTGCGTCCAGTGCGGCGCCTGCTGCGCCACCTGTCCCGAGGACGCCCTGGCCCTGGCACCCGGCCTGGAGATCGGCCCGGACCGGCCCGGGATCACGGACCTGGCCCGGGCCGAGCCCATGCTCTGCCGACAGTGCGGCAAGATGTTCGGCACCAGGCAGAGCCACGAACGGGTCCTGGTGCTGCTGCGGCAGAAAAACCTGGTGCAGGACGACGAGCTGTACGAGTATTGCGAGACCTGCCGGGTGGTGAGGATCTACGGAGGAAGGGATGACGGGTGAACTCTCGACAAGGGAGCTGGCACGGACCAGGACCAGGTTTTTCGACCTCCTGAAGTCCTTTTTCCTGGCCGAGCCAGACGCCGAGTGCCTGAGCCGCTGGCGCGGCATCCTCACCTCCCTGGCCGGGACCACGGTCAGTCCGCGCCTCGACAGGGCGGTGACAGAACTCAACCGGCTGCTGGCCACGAAAAAACTCCAGGACATCCGGGACGAATACTATGACCTGTTCGTTGATCCCTACAGCGAACACCGGGTGCCAACCACTGCCTCCTGGTACCTGGACGGCCGGAACTTCGGCCCCACCCTGGTGCAGTTACGCGCCTTTCTCATGGAGACGGGCATTACCCGGGAGGAGACGGTGGAGGAGAGCGACGACGCCATCGCGGTCCTGCTCGACACCATGGTCACCCTGATCGAGGAGGAGAGGGATCCGGCCGTGGGCTACGAGGCCCAGCAACGATTGCTGGCCTCCTACCTGCACCCGGCCTGCAGCCGTTTTGCCGAGACCCTGGCCGGCTCGCCCCGGGCCGATTTCTACGGTGCCTGCGCCGGGTTCCTGGCCGGTTACCTGGAGATCGAACTGGGGCTGCTGGCCGCAACAGAACGACCGGCCTGAAGGAAGACCAGGGGGAAGAGATCGAAAGCCGGGAACGGAAACGCGGGCGGAGAGGGATATTACCGTCCTAAACCAAACCAACCAATCACCTGCGAGGAGATGCCATGAAAAAGGACCACGGATCGAGACGGACATTTCTCAAATCGGTTCTTGCCGGTTCCGCGGTGGCGGCCGGGGCCGTGACGGTCATGACCAGCGGCCGGGACACCGGCAGCACGGCAGTCGCCGGGAACGGGCCGGCAGCCGGCAAAGGTGGGTACGAAGAGATCCTTCACCGGAACACGGAAGAGTTCAGGCGCTACTACGAGACGCTCAAGGCATAACAGGAGGCTGACCATGACCAGGAAGAAGCTCGTCACCACCAATCCATCCACCACGACCCTGTCCAGGGTGACCCTCAACCCGCGGGTCGCCCGGCGCTCTTTCCTGAAACTCTCGGCGGCCACGGCCGCCCTCACCGGCGCCGCCATGACCACGCGCATGACCCGCAAGGCCACGGCAGCGGAAAACCAGGCCCGGAAAGAGGCCTACCCGGGATCCAAGGAGGTGCGCACCATCTGCACCTACTGCGCCGTGGGCTGCGGCATCAAGGCCCAGGTGCAGAACGGGGTCTGGGTCCGGCAGGAGGTGGCCCAGGATCACCCGGTCTCCCGCGGCGGCCACTGCTGCAAGGGGGCCGGCGCCATCGACATGGTGACCTCGGAGAAGCGGCTGACCAGTCCCATGAAGAAGGTGAACGGCCGCTGGCAGAAGATCTCCTGGGACCAGGCCCTGGACGAGGTGACAAGCAAGCTCCTGGCGATCCGGGAAAAGGACGGCCCCGACGCCCTGCACATCAACGGCTCGGCCAAGGTCTCCAACGAGCTGGCCTACCTGCAGCGCAAGCTGGCCGCCTTCTGGGGGACCAACAACATTGACCACCAGGCCCGTATCTGACACTCCACCACGGTGGCAGGTGTCGCCAACACATGGGGTTACGGGGCAATGACCAACAGCCTGAACGATATCAGGCACGCGAAAAGCATGATCTTCATCGGTTCCAACGCGGCCGAGGCCCATCCCGTGGCCATGCAGCACATCCTGCATGCCCGCGAGGTGAACAACGCGCCCTTGATCGTGGTGGACCCGCGCTTCACAAAGCTTGCGGCCAAGGCCACCGACTATGTCCGCATCCGGCCGGGCACAGACGCCGCCTTCATGATGGGCCTGATCAACGTCATCATCGAAAACGGCTGGCAGGACAAGGAGTTCATCCGCACCCGGGTGGCCGGTTTCCCGGAGATGGCCGCGGTGGCCAAGCAGTACACGCCCGGGGCGGTGGAGGAGATCACCGGCATCCCGGCCGCCGAGACCGTGCGCATCGCCAAGCTGCTGGCCGACAACAGGCCCACCAGCCTGACATGGTGCATGGGCGGGACCCAGCACCACATCGGTTCCTCCATCACCCGCACCTTCTGCATCCTGCAACTGGTCCTGGGCAACATGGGCAAGTCCGGCGGCGGCACCAACATCTTCCGCGGCCACGACAACGTGCAGGGCGCAACCGACATGTGCGTGCTCTCCCATTCCCTGCCCGCCTACTACGGGCTCAAGGACGGCTCATGGAAGCACTGGTGCCGGGTCTGGGACGTGGACTACGAATGGATCAAGTCCCGCTTCAAGGCCAAGAAATGGATGAACAGCAAGGGATTTACCCTGTCGCGCTGGTACGAGGGCGTGATCCAGGAGGACAAGATCGAGCAGTACACGCCCATCAAGGCGCTGATCCAGTGGGGCTGCGGCGCCAACTCCAACTCCATGTTCCACAAGGTCAGGAAGGCCTATGACAAGCTGGACCTGATCGTGCTCATTGATCCCTTCCCCACCATGCTGGCCGCGGCCGCGGACAAGGACAACATCTACCTTTTACCCTCGGCCAGCCAGTACGAGACCTCGGGCAGTGTCACCTCCACCTCCCGCCAGATCCAGTGGCGCGACAAGGTGGTGGACCCGGTGCACGGCTCGCGCGACGACTACCAGATCATGGAGGAGCTGGTCAAGCGGTTCGGCTTTGCCGACAAGTTCTACAAGAATATCAAGAAGACGCCCGAGGACATCACCCTGGAGCTGGGACGGGGCTCGCTGACCATCGGCTACAACGGCCAGACCCCGGAGCGGATCAAGCGGCAGATGGCCAACTGGCACACCTTTGACATCGATACCCTGCAGGCCAGGGGCGGTCCCTGCGACGGCGAGTACTTCGGCCTGCCCTGGCCCTGCTGGACCGAGAAACACCCGGGCACGCCGATCCTCTACGACATCTCCAAGCCGGTGGCCAAGGGAGGACTCCCCGTCCGCAACCGGTTCGGCCTGGAACATACCTACTCCATGAGCGGCCGCACCGAGAACCAGTTGGCGGCAAAGGGCGTGGCCAACCCGGGCAGCCAGGTCATGGGCGGCTATCCCGAGTTCAAGGACGTGGTGCCGGGCACCAACTGGAAGACCGACCTCAGCCAGAAGACCATCAAGGTGGCCCTCAGCCGCGGCATGGCGCCGTTCGGCAATGCCCGGGCCCGCTGCGTGGTCTGGAACTTCCCGGACCAGGTGCCCATCCACCGCGAGCCGCTGCACTCGCCGCGGCCGGACCTGATCAAGAAGTACCCCACCTACGAGGACCAGCCCAACCAGTACCGGGTCTTTACCAGGTTCAAGTCCGAGCAGAACCCGGAGCTGGTCAAGAACTATCCCTACGTCCTCACCACCGGCCGCATGGTCGAGCACATGGGCGCGGGCGCCGAGACCAGGAGCAACAAGTACCTGGCCGAGCTCAAGCCCGACATGTACGCCGAGATCAACCCGCGGCTCGCCAACGACCTGGGTATCCGCGACGGCGAGATGGTCTGGATCGAATCGCCAGAAGGGGGCAGGATCAAGGTACGTGCCAAGCTCACCGAACGGGTGGACAACAAGACCATCTTCCTGCCCTTCCACTTTGCCGGCTTCTTCATGGGCACCTCGCTCAGGGAAAACTATCCCGAGGGCCTTGTCCCCTATGCCCTGGGCGAGCCGGGCAATATCGTCACCAACTACGGCTACGACATCATCACCCAGATCCAGGCCACCAAGGACGGCCTGTGCCGGGTCAACAAGGCTTAATGGCAGGAGAGAACCATGGCACGTGTAAAATTTCTCTGCGACGTGGAACGCTGCATCGACTGTAACGGCTGCGTGGTGGCCTGCAAGGAGGGCAACCAGGTGCCGGTGGGGATCAACCGGCGGCGGGTGGTGACCATCAACGAGGGCAGGCCGGGGGAAAAATCGATCTCGGTTGCCTGCATGCACTGCGCCGACGCGCCCTGCATCGCGGTCTGCCCCGTGGATGCCATCTACCAGCGTGACGACGGCATCGTCCTGGTCAACAAGAAGATCTGCATCGGCTGCGGCTACTGCTTCATGGCCTGCCCCTTCGGGGCGCCCCAGTTTCCCGGCGACCGGGTCTTCGGGGCCCGGGGCGCCATGGACAAGTGCACCTTCTGTGCCGGCGGCCCGGTAAAGACCTTCAGCGAGGAGGAGCGCAGGCTCTATGGCCAGAACCGGATCGCCGAGGGCAAGGTGCCGCTCTGCGCGGCCATGTGCGCCACCAAGGCCCTGATGGCCGGAGACGCGGACATCATTGCCGATATCTACCGGAAGCGTGTCTTCAGGCGCGGCTCCGGGGCAGGTGCCTGGGGCTGGGACAGGGCCTACCGGGGTAAATAAGAACAGGCGATCCGGCCCCGCCGGATCGCCCGCTGTTCCCACCTGGAAAAAGGATCATGAATCTGAAAAATCCGTATCTTCCGCTTATCCTGTGGCTCACCACCCTGCTCGCCACCCTGGCCCTGGCCGCTGACCCGCTCCAACTCACCAGCTTCGGCGCCGGCCCGTCCAGTGCGGCCTTTCGTGATTTCGCCGCCATCACCACCGGCGACTGGCAGCGCTACGGCCAGCTCTTCACCGGCTGGCAGGCCTCGCTCTTTCCGCGGCTCTTTCTCCTGGTCCTGGTCGTACCGCCGGCCCTCTTCCTGCTCCACTTTCTCGTCATCGGGGCAAAGGAGTTTGACCACGCAAGCGGCCGTGTCCTCTTCTTTGGCCTGCTGGTCCGCATCATCCACTGGCTTGCCGCCGCGAGCTTCACCGTCCTGGCGGCAACCGGACTGATGATCATCTTCGGCCGCCACCTGGGCGGCGGTTCCCTGGTCATGGGGGCGCGGTCGGTGCACCTGGTGGCGGCCCTGGTCTTTACCGTCACCGTGATTCCCATGTTCCTGGCCTGGCTCAGGGACATGCTGCCCATGCCCTGGGACCTGGCCTGGTTCCTCGTCATGGGCGGCTACCTGAGCAGGAAGAAGAAACCCGTGCCCGCGGCCCGGTTCAATGCCGGCCAGAAACTCTGGTTCTGGCTCGCCACCGTGGGCGGCGGCGTCATGGCCTGGTCAGGCTACGAGCTTTTCGCCTTCCGGGCCGTGACCGACCAGCTCCGCCTGATGGCCATTCTCCACAACTTCCTGGGCGCGGCCCTGGTCGCCTTCTTCATCATCCACCTCTACATGTCGCTGTTCGCTGTCCGCGGTTCGCTGGCCTCCATGCTCAATGGCTACAAGTGCCGGGAGGAGGTGGAGATCCTGCACAGCCGCTACAGGATCGACTAGCCATGCCGGCCATCGTTACCTTCATCGGCTGGCACAACTCGGGCAAGACCACCCTGGCGAGCCAGGTGGTCGCCCACCTGGAAGAGCGCGGCTTCCGGGTCGCGGTCATCAAGTCGACCAAGGAAGAGGGTATTGCCATGGACCGCCCGGACACCGACACTGACAGCTACCGCCGGGCCGGGGCCGACAGCGTCACCCTGCTGGCCCCGGACCAGATGGTCATCACCATGGCCAACCCGGGACAGAACCTGGTCTCGCTGGCGCACCGCTTTTTCAGCGACATGGACATCGTTATCGGCGAGGGATTCAAGGAGGCCCGCCAGGTAGCCAAGATCGAGGTCTGCCGGGACCCGGCCAAACTGCTCCGCGACCGGGTGACCGGCGTGATCGCCATTGCCACGGACTGCGCCATTGCCGGTGACCACGTCTTCCGGCTCGACGAGAGCCGGGAGCTGGCCGACTTCCTGGAAAAACGGTTTCTCGGGGAAAGGCGCGGCAGTGGCCAGGACCGGGTGCTGCTGCTGGTCAACGGCAACAGGGTGGTGCTCAAGGACTTTGTCCAGGAGGCCCTGGCCGGAAGTGTGACCGGATTTCTCGGTACGCTCAAGATCCCCCATCCCATGCAGGAGATCGAGCTCAAGATCAGGCTGCGCGACACCACCTAGCCGCTCTCTGCCCTGGCCGCCAGGGCAAAGATATTAACTCCACCCTCTCACGCTTGCTATGGCCTGACATAAGACCATCCCTGTTCTTGTTTCTTCATAATCTCCAGCACTCCAGCTTGGACAACAGATACGCCGCTATCGAGATCACTCTTCGACACCTTTAGCTTTTTCATGGTATTGTTACAGGCAACAAAGCGAACTCCATAAAATGGCATACTCACCACCCTGTCTCTGAAGGCCTTGTTCTTTTTCAGTAAAAGCTTGAGTCCAGGTCCGTAAGCAACTATTTCTACTTTTACATTATCCTGTCCCAGCACTTTTATGACATTCATGGCATTGTTCAGAGCCATTTTCATCGTCCTTGGATTGTCATCACTTACTTGAATCACAAGTCGATGAATGGAGTCTTCTGCCTTTATGCTGCCTACACCTGCTAATACAACCAATACCATAAAAAATGGAAGCGAAAACAGCAATCTCTTCATTTCACCCCTCCTTTTATTTTATAACCTCATGTCACGTAAAGATTCTTTCAGTGGCAATTACCATCAGATACAAATCTCATATTATTACACAGCAGATCATTAACCCACTAATTTGACAATCCATTTTGAATCATTAACAATTTATCACATTTTACACTAATAATATAATTATATACTGAACTTAATCAGTATTCTTCTTGCTAGCTCAATACATGTAAGCAGAATCACCTTAATTCTTTTTATGAACCATGAATTTTTTTCATAATATATACATATTACTTCATGATATTTCTAATTATTGCATTATATATACTTTATTCATGCGAGCAAACCACCTACATACATTTTCATAAAAATACATGAGTATTATATCTACCGCAGCTACATAGGTTCCAAAAAAACAATATACAAAACAAAAAATAAATCTCCCATCGCACTGTTTTATAGCAAAATCTATGCCATAGAAACATCTCTGAAAAGTGGAAAAATTGTACCAAAATGTACAATTCCCCTCCTTTTGATGTTCAAATATGACCTAAATTAACGTGACCGCCATACCAACCGTATCTTTTTTTCTGTTGTCCCGGTATGCCATGATGCAGGCATCAGTCAACGATGACCAAGGAGGCCCTCATGGCAACGCAACCACAAGAGCAGGAGAAACCTTTCCCGTCATTACTGGCAGAGACATGTCAAGGCGCAATAGGAGAGGAGCAGCCTGGACCGGGCAGAATTGCCGACAACACAACCTCTCCTACCCCACCCTGACGTACTGGCAGAGAAAACTGGGCAAACCTTCTTCTTCAGGCCCTGCTCTGGTGCCGGTACCTGTTGATACTCCGTCCACCCGTGTGCGGCCAGGGGGCCGGAGTGAAAATCATCCTGAACACCACTGTCGTCATAGAGGTCAGCGAACGGTTCTCACCGCTGTCCCTTCAGCAGGTACTCTCGGTACTGGAGCAGCGATAATGTTTGACCCGGCCACTCCCGCCCGGGTCTACAT
>WFUT01000225.1 GCA_015484845.1 Desulfobulbaceae bacterium | reverse complement strand
GGACCCTTGGGGCCGTCGACAACGTCAAAACTGACGGTCGCTCCCTCGTCCAGGGTCTTATACCCATCGGCCTGGATGGCGGAATGGTGGACAAAGACGTCCGCCCCCTCTTCCTGCTCGATGAAACCAAAACCCTTTGACGCGTTAAACCACTTTACAATACCTTTATTCACTTCGTACTACTCCTTTCCACATGGTCCCGGCAGGGACCATTTTGATGAACCGGCAGGACGTAACACCGCCAAGTTGCGCCCCTCCCCTGACCTGCAGGGCAGAACGGCGTCCAACCAGCGGTCGTGTCCGCTGCCGGGTATGAGGAGAGTCCCCGGGCAGATCGCACAAAAAAACCGCGTATCCTCTGCAAGAGGATTACGCGGATACATGGCAGTGGGCGATCTCTCGAGGGGTTTCTCTCCGAACTTCACCCATCTTACCCTATCCGGGAAATAAGGCAAGCTTTTTCCCCTCTGCCGCCGCCCTGGAAAAGCTGTTTTGTTTTCCAATGGCCTGTGATAGACTGCCACCTGTCACCAAGCAAAAATCTCTTTTCATCAACAGGATCCAATGCCATGCGGACTCGACTTCACCTCCCGGCGGCCCCTCTCTTCCTGCTCTTCCTGCTCACCCTTCTCATCATGCCCGTCCTGCTCCTGCCCGTGGCCGGCCTTGCCGCCGGCCGGGACAACTTTGAACAGCCCCGCCCTCTCCGGGCCCGTGACGTCCTGCCCCCCGCCATTCTGCAGGACAAGAACTACACCGTGGCCGACAGGGTCGACAACGACGGCCTGTTCAATCACTACACGGTCTCCTCGCCCTTTGGCACCTTCAGGGCGAATTCGACCAGCGCCCTGCTCACCCTGGTCCACGAGATCCGGGCCATTGCGGCCATGAAAAAGATCCGCACCGACGAGACGACCGTCCAGGCCCTCAAGCAATCGGGAAAAAAGACCGTCCAGGGCCTGAAAACTCTTTTCGAGGACCCGGAAAAGACCCTGGAAGGGGCTGTAAGCGGCGTCAACAGCCTCTTCAACCGGGCCGCGGCCACCATCGGCTCGCGGGAGATCACGGACAGCGAGGACAGCCGCGTTGCCCAGTTCATCGGCCTGTCAAAATCCAAGGGCCAGATCGCCACCCGTTTCGCGGTCAACATGTACTCCAGCAACCCCGTGCTCCAGGAAGAACTGGACCGGCTGGCCCTGGCCGACTACATGGGAGGTCTTGGCGTCGGCCTGGCAACTGCTGTTGTCCCCGGTGCCGGCGGCCTGCTCCTGACCACCTCGGGCACGGCCCGTCTCCTCAACGAGGCCATCAACACCACGCCTGCCTCGGAACTCTGGCTCCGCAACAGGGACAAACTGCGCAAGCTGGGCATAAACAGCGACACGGTGGAGCTTTTCCTCAACAACCCTGTCTTTTCCCCGGCAGCAACCACGGTCCTGGTGGCGGCCATGGAAGAGATGCGGGACGTGGCCGACCTGGGGCTGCTGCTCAAGGTGGCGCTGCAGGCCAGTGACCCGGACATGGCCCGCATCATCACCGAGACCGCTGTCCTGACTGCGGGATATCACAAGAATATTGGCCGGCTGGCGAGACTTGCGCCCATGGCCCGGCTCTTCTGCGCCGAGAAGAAGGATGGCACCCTGGTGGTTGTCCTGCCCACGGATCATATCATCTGGAGCGCCCGGGTTGCCGGCGTGGCAAAGGGGGTGACCGGCAGGGCAAAGAAGGGGATCGAGATCTGGACCTACGGTGATTTCAGCGACCGCGCCCGCAGCGAGCTGGAGAGACTGGGCTGGCAGGTGCATCCGCACAGCCAGGACAGGCTGGTTCCGGCGACCTGAGACCAGCGGCGTCCAACGATCCGCCGCAGCCACCTGACATCCTGCCCCGCAGACCGGAACCATAGTGAGCCCGCAACGGACAGTTCTTGATTTCCTGCTCCGGGAATGGCTGCTGCTCTCGGTCACCGCGGCCATGGCCGCCACCTCCCTCTACCTGGGCCGGATGCCCACCTTCTCCCGGGAAGACCTGGAGATTCTCTTCATCCTGGCCACCCTGTTCGTCGTGGTCAAGGGGCTGGAAAAAAGCAACCTCCTGCTCCGGTTGTCGCAACGGTTCGCCAGGGGCCGCCTGCTGCCCCTGAAACTGGTCGGCCTGAGCTTCTTTCTCTCCATGGTCATCACCAACGATGTCGCCCTGCTCGTCATCGTACCGCTCACCCTGGCCCATGGGCGGAGGGACAGGGACCTGCTGGTGATCCTCGAGGCCCTGGCCGTCAATGCCGGCTCCGCCCTGACGCCCATCGGCAACCCGCAGAACCTGTTCATCTTCTGGCATTATGGCCTGGATATCCGGACGTTTATCACCGCCATTGCGCCCTTCTCCCTGATGTTTCTCGTCATACTCGGCCTGGCCGGCCTGCTGCTCGGGATGCGGACAAGACCCCTTGCACGGCAGGAGCCATCCTCCTGCCAGCCGGTCCGACCGACCGCCGTGGCCTACATCGTTCTGCTGCTCGCCATCATCCTGGTGATCCTTCGCCAGTTGCCGACCCAGGCCGGCATCATCATCCTGGTCCTTGCCCTGCTCATTGACCGCCGATGCCTGCGCATCGACTATATCCTCCTTCTCACCCTGGCCTGCTTCTTCGGCCTTGCCGAAAACATCAAGCACATGCTCGCCGCATCCATTGCCCACTCGGAGCACGTCTTCCTCTTCTCTGCCCTCGCAAGCCAGGTGATCAGCAACGTGCCGGCCGCCCTGCTCTTCGGCAGGTTCACCGACAACTGGCATGCCCTGCTCTGGGGCACCAGCACGGGCGGGTTCGGCAGCCTGGTCGGCTCCCTGGCCAACCTGATCGCCTACCGCCTCTACATCACCGACGTGACCACGGACAACCCCGCGGCCTTTGCCGCCAGGTTCACCATCCTCGGTTACCTGGCCTTCTTTGCCGCCCTTGGCCTCTATTTCGCTCTCAGGCCATAGACCACGGGGCCCGGCAAAACAGCCGGCGCCTGCATCGGAAGATACCATTTCCCGGGCCATTCGGCCGGCCACAGACAGACGACCGCGGCCCCATGACGGCAGATACCTCTTGACACAGAGTCGTTACAGGATTCTCATAACTTGACGCCTCGCTTCCCTGGCAAAGTTGCCAATTGCGGGATCGAGGTACCACGAAAATCCGCTGCCTCAACCCTCCTGGTTGCCGTCGCAGCATCCTGCCCTGCGAAGACATATGATATGGTCAGACGGACCATGGCTGCCGGGAACAGGCACGATGAGAAAACAACCTTTTCCAGGGAGGACGACGCATGAAAAAAGCAACCCAGTGTCGTAGATACGGGAGAACGGGCCGGGGAGGCCGCATGGCGAGCGTAATTGTACTTGTCTCGCTACTGATCGGGGCCACGCCCTGCTACCCGGCAGGTACGCCTGCGCGGCGGGGTTCGGCCGGCCAGGCCATCGCCGGGCTCGAAGTACCGATGCCAATACCTCGCCTGCCACATGTCCCTGCCGGAAAGATGCCGAAAAACGGACAAACCGCTGCCGGGACAACAACCTATGGTGGCGGTCCTGCCATTCTTCCGGACCTCGATATTGTTGACGTCATGATCATCCCGACCGCGCCGACCGGCAAGGACAGGATCGATTGCGTGGTCACGGTGATCAATACAGGCGGCGGCTATGACTACGAAAATACGGATATAACGGCAAGGTTAGATATTACCGGCCCCCTGGGCAGTGAACCGGAAATGGTCCAGACAAGCAGGAAAGCTGCCAAACCGGTCAGCCAGGGTGGTCAGGCAGTCAAGTTGTTCTTCAGGGACATCGCCCTGCCCAAAGGAGGATCCTATACCAACACGGTCGCTGTCAAGCTGAAGGGACCCGCCCGGGAGATCGTCACGGACAACAACAAAAAAACAATAACCTATACCGTAAAAAAGCTGCCAGACCTGCAGGTCTGGATATCGCGGCCGTCAGATGTCCGGGTGTCGGGACCAAAGAGATGGTTCCAGATGATGGTCCGCAATACCGGCTATGCCGCCTCACCGGCGAGCAAGGCGGTCCTGCACATTGACGGGGACGGCACACACACCTACTCGGTCCCCTCCCTTGCTCCCGGGGAGACCTATCCGGCCGACCGGCGGATAAAAAGGGGCATCAAGTGGCGGACAAAGGGGAGGAAACGATACTCTGTGATAGTGGACCCGGACAACAAGGTGCTCGAACGAAACGAGAGAAACAACAGGATCAGGGATTCGCTGAAGGTCTACCTGCCCAAGCCATGGTTTGTCTTCAACCCGACCGCCACTGTTGTTACAGGTGATTCACTCTACTTCAAGAAACACGGCGTGCTGACGGTGGGCAGAAAAGAGCATATCGTCTTTGCCGTATACAATGATTCCGAACGCCAACTCAGCCGCAAGGCCTCTGTTGACATCACCTTGAGACGGCAGGACGACAGTGGCAGGTCGCCGCTAATTTTCCATGACACGTACAGGATTGAACCGCTCTTTCCCGGGGAAAAGCGCTATATCGACATCACCCGGAACTTCCAGGACGCGGGGACCTACCTCTATACCGCAACCATGGCGGTCTATTATGACCGAAAATACCACCATTGGAAATCAAACGATATCTCCGGCTCGTTCCACGTTGAGCCCGAGGTGGGTGAAGCCCCGGTCGGTCCCTGAAGCGGCCTGGGAAAGTACAGCTCCCCGTGATAAACGGGCATGCCGGGGCAGGCAATCGGGTCAACGGTCGTCAAGATGCCTGCGGACAGAGGGGGCACGGGTCCCCTCTCGGCAAGGACAGAAAAAGGGGGTGTCCGGGTTCCCCGGACACCCCCTTGTGACCCCATCCCGTTGTCCGGATGCACCGGGGGAAGGGGAGCTGCCGCACGCTAGCCGCACGCAACCAGCCCGGCACCGGCATGGTGGCGCCGGCAACGCAGGCTGTTCAACCATATGACTGTCGCTGCAGCCTGCCTGCCATGGCGGCGGCCACGGGCAGCGCACTGTCTAGCCTGATGACAACCGCTTTTTTTTTTGCGCCGCCTTTTTCCGTTTCTTCTCGTCCGCCTCCTTGGCCTCCTTGAGGGCGGCCGCATCGCCGACCTTGTGCAGGGTGCGCGGCACGGCCCGGTCGACCCTGGCCTCGCAACACTCGTGGACCTCGGCCGGACAGTTGGCGATTTCCCAGCAGGGGGCATACTGGAGGAGCTTCTTCAGCCCCGGGATACTGATGCCCTCGTCGTGGATCAGGGAACGGAGACAGGTGATCCACTGGATGTCGTTGGCAGAGAACATTCTCCTGGAGCCGACGTGTGCCGGCGTGATCAGGCCCTCTGCCTCGTAGATCCGCAGGGTACGCGGATGGACATTGAGCAGCTTGGCCGCGACACCAATCGGGTAGATCGGCACATCGGGGCGCATCGGTTGAATTTCAGACCTCTTTCTGGCCATGCTGTTCTCCTTTTCCATGCTCCGGCCGGGGGAAGGAGCTTCCCCCGGCCGGCAGGCTTGTTAGTGACTCTCGGACAGGTGGCCACGGAAGAGGCGCTCACCCACCATGACCAGCATACCACAGAAGGCGATTCCGCCCAGGGTGATGATATACTCGTGCAGGGTCGGCCTGTACGAGTACAGAGCAGGCATGCCGACGATGTTGAGCTCGTGGAAGCCGGGCACGATCTCGCCGACAACGACCAGGTCATAGCGCATGAAGAAGATGCCGACCAGGCTGCCGGCCGAACCGAGAGCCATTGCCGGGACATTCTTGGCCCGGACAGCAAGGATGATGAGAAAGGGAATGACCATGCCCAGGGCAACCTCGCCAACCCAGAAGTTGATGGCATAGGTGCCGGTGACCAGGGACATCATGGCCTCGTATTTTCCCGGGGGATGACCGGCGATACCGGAGATCACCTTCCAGGTGGTGAAGAACAGCAGGACCATGTAGAGCAGGGCGCCGAGCTTGGCCACGGCGCTGAGGGAATTCTGCAGCTCATCGCTCATCTTCCAGCCGTTGATCTTGTAGCCGAGCCAATGGAAAAAGAGGACAGCGGCACAGCCGGACATCATGGCCGAGGCGATGAAGTAGATGGGCATGTAGGGACCATGCCAGAACTCGCGGCCGTTGAGCAGGCCGAAAACGGCACCCAGGTTGGAGTGGGCGGCGACACCGGCGATGACGCCCAGCAGGCCGAGGAAACCTGCCTGCTTGTGCTTGCCCATCTGCAAGAGGGCAAACTCGATGAGCATGAAAAAGAGATACGCGCCGTACAGGGTGCCCATCCACCAGATATTGGAGGTGACATTGGGCGAGATCACGTTGTAGATCGCCATCCGCCAGGGATTCTCGATCTCAAAGGCGATGACAAGAAAACCGGAAATGATGGTGGCGATGGCCAGGAAGACCGAGCGCTTGGCAATGGGTTTGAACGACTCGACGCCGAAGACGTGGCCAATGGACGAAACCAGGCACAGGCCGGTCGAGGTGACGACGAAAAAGACGTAGCCCGCCAGCATCAGGCCCCAGGGGACCTCACGGGTACAGCCGTAGGCGAGCCGGTGCCCGATGTAGAGGGCGTGGATTCCAAAGGCGATGCCGACCAGGGTCAACAGGCCGAGCAGGCCGATCACCGCGTTATAGACAGGTGACTTACTCCCTTCAAGTCCTCCCTCCTGGGGCAGAACCTTAGCTAATATAGTTTCCATGATTCACTACTCCTCCATACAGTGTTCTTGGTGGCTGGCAGGGGAATCGTTTTCTTCCTGCCATTGTCTCTGTGCAGACGAACAACGTGTGCAACGGCTAGGAAAAATCACTTTCTTCCCTGGCGGCCTCTAAGACCGGTCTGATCTTGATGTCAAACAGGGTATGGAGCGCAGCACCACCTAGCCAGAAAACGAGAAATACTATGCCTTCCATTTTGCTTCTCCTTCCTTCCAGTCAGACTGGACTTGGTGCATGAGTTTCGGCCGGATATCCAGTGGCGGCTGCATACCCGGTCATGCATGTCGTGCTCTGCTTGCTTTCACCTCCTTTGCGCGTCTGAGATTGAAAATTCAATGAATCGTACAGGTAAACTCCTTCCTTGCCTTCTCTCTTAAACGAACATCCCACTGGTTGTCAACAAAAAAGTCCCACTGTTTCCAAAAAAAGTGCAAACGCATGACGCACAATATTCCCACGCCACAATATCAGATAAATCGGAAACTGAGATATCCCATGCAGTTCCGGCCCTTCCAATCCGACAAGGCCCCCAATGGCCCGGAACTGCGCGATTGAGAGAGGGGACGACACATGGGGCAGGGTCAGACAGGCCGCCCCGCCATGGCGCATATTCAGCCGCAACCATCCAAAAAATGCGCATTTTGCGCCCGCTCGAGCCGCTACCTGCGGGCAACCCCATTGCCCCTGTTCTGGAAAATAAATAAATTATTCTTTCTTACCAGTATGTTACAAACAAAAACAAGAAACAGACCCAGAAGAAGGCATGTAAATTGCTAGAAAAAGGACAGCTGCTCGCAAAGAACGCCAGACGAGATAGCTTCTCCCAGGATTCCCGGGGTGGCGGCCCCGGGAATCGTTTTTTTCTTCCGTGCATCCCCGACCGTACCCCCTGAACATCGCCAGGAACAACTCCACCTGTACACCTGCGGGATCTCCGCGGGTCAGCCGTGCGTGGGCAGGTCCGTGCGCCGGACAGCCGGTGCATCCTGCCGCGGCCCGGCAGGAGCACGGCTCCAGCCGGGGGAACGGTGCCATCCCCTTTACCTTTTGCCGGATTTGTGGTATCCCTGAGTGGGACACGCAACTGTTCGTATTCTATAAAATAATCATTTCAAAAGGTTGCAGCGCCCCGGCCGCGGCGCGGGACATGTCTCCCGTGTCCATCTTTTTCTTTTTCCCGGAGAAAGCCCATTGAAGCACTTCTACAAGAACCTCTCCATCTGGCTGGTCATCGCCCTGGTCGGCCTGCTCCTGTTCAACCTCTTCAAGGGACGGACCGAGGTCTTCCAGCCCATCCAGTTCAACGAGTTTCTCGAAAAGGTCGATTCCGGGGTCCTCTCCTCGGTGACCATCAGGGGAGACACCATCACCTGGTCAACCTCGGACGGCACCAGGTACAAGACCGTTGTCCCGGAGAGCAACGTGGCCCTGCCCCACCTGCTCCGCCACAAGGTCAATATGCTGGTCAAGGAGGAGAGCAAGCCCAACTGGCTGGTGCAGGCCGTTCTCTCCTGGGTTCCCATCATCATCCTGATCGGGGCCTGGTTCTTTTACATGCAGCGCAGCGGCGGCCAGGGAGGAGGAGGCGGCAAGGCCATGGCGTTCGGCAAGAGCCGCGCCCGGCTGATCGACCCGGAGGAATCCAGGGTCCGCCTGGATGATGTGGCCGGCGTGGACGAGGCCAAGGAAGAGGTCGCCGAGATCATCGACTTCCTGAAGAACCCGCAGAAATTCACCGATGCCGGGGCAAGGATCCCCACCGGCGTCCTGCTCTACGGCGAGCCGGGCACCGGCAAGACCCTGCTGGCCAAGGCCATTGCCGGCGAGGCAGGGGTGCCGTTCTATTCCATCAGCGGCTCCAACTTCGTGGAGATGTACGTGGGAATCGGTGCCTCCCGGGTGCGGGACCTGTTCCGGGAGGGGAAAAAACACGCGCCGTGCATCATCTTCATTGACGAGATCGACGCCGTGGGCCGTCACCGGAGCTCCGGCGGCGCCAGCGGCAACGACGAGCGGGAACAGACCCTGAACCAGCTCCTGGTGGAGATGGACGGCTTCGAGGCCAATGATCACGTCATCGTCATCGCGGCGACCAACCGGCAGGATATCCTGGATCCCGCCCTGCTCCGGCCGGGCCGCTTCGACCGCCAGGTCATGGTGCCGCTGCCGGACGTGGGTGGCCGCGAGAAGATTCTCAAGGTCCATGCCCGCGGTATCCGGGTGGCACCCGACGTGGACTGGCACACCATTGCCCGGGGCACGCCCGGGTTTTCCGGCGCCCAGCTCGCCAACATGGTCAACGAGGCGGCACTGCTCATGACCCGGGCCGACCGGAAAGAGGTCACCATGGCCATCCTCGAGGAGGCCAAGGACAAGGTCCTCATGGGAGCGGCCCGGCGCAGCCTGATCATCACGGACCGGGAAAAGAAGGTCACGGCCTGCCACGAGGCGGGCCACGCCCTGGTGGCCTGGATGCTGCCGGGCACCGATCCGGTGCACAAGGTGACCATCATTCCCCGCGGCCGGGCCCTGGGGCTCACCATGCAGCTGCCGGACGAGGAACGTAATTCCCAGGACCGGACCTACCTGTTCAACAACCTCTGCACCCTGCTCGGCGGCAGGATCGCCGAGGAGATCGTCTTCAACGAGATGACCACCGGTGCCGCCAATGACATCGAGCGGGTCTCGGATATCGCCCGCAAGATGGTCTGTGAATGGGGCATGAGCGACGCGGTCGGCCCCATGACCTTCCGGCCGGCCGATCCACTCAACGGGCAACCGGGCCAGATCATGAGCCAGGAGATGGCCGTGCTCATCAACGAGGAGGTCAAGGGCCTGGTCCAGTCGGCCTATGACAGGGCCAGGGAGATCCTGGAGAAGAACAGGGCAACGCTCGATGCGATCACCGAGGCGCTCCTGGACAGGGAGACCATCAACCGTGATGAACTGCGGGAGATCGTGGAGAAGAATGCGGCCCAAGCGGCCTGATGACAGCCGAATCCTGCGATCCGGAGGCAGCCATGGAGACAAGCGGCGCTGTACAAGGGGGGAAGAGAGGCAAGAGGGGAGCGGGGAACGGGCCAACGGGAGATGCCATGCCACACCCGGCAACCGGGGGAGCCGCCGCGCCCACGGCCAGGCAGGCGGCCGCCATGCTGCTGGCCCTTTTCCTGGTCGCCGCCTCCAGCGCCATCGCCGCCACCCCGGCCGAACACGCCACCCTGCAGGGACCTTTTGCCTCGGTGCGCGCGGTCACCGCTGCCTGCCTGCAATGCCACCCGGAGGCGGGAGCCGCGATCCTTTCGAGCGTCCACTGGCGCTGGCAGCGGCAGCGAACCATCAACGGCAGGCCCGCGATCTCCGCAAAGCTGGAGGGCCTGACCAACTTCGGCATCGTGGCCCGGTCCAACCCGGGCCGCTGCCTGGGCTGCCACGTCAGCATCTCGCCCTCGCCCCAGGCCATTGCCGGCAAGGACCCGACAGACATCGACTGCCTGGTCTGCCATGACACCAGCGGCACATACCGGCGGGGCAGGAAGGCGACGCCGGCGGAGCTGCTCCGCATGGCCCGGAGCGCCGGCCGGCCCCGACCGGCGAACTGCACAACATGCCACAGCCCGTCCTGCGGCCTGGGAGACGGCCTGCAGCGGGTCGACTTTGCCAGCGACATCCATCTCTCTCCCCGCGGCGCCGGCATGAGCTGCCAGGACTGCCATCCATCCGACGGCCGCCACCGGATGGCGCGCCGTATCAGCAGGGTAAGGGACGGCAGGCCGACGTTCGGCTGTGCAGCCTGCCACACGGACAGCCCGCACCGCCAGGAGCGGCTCAACCAGCATGCGGAGCTGATCGCCTGCCAGAGCTGCCACATCCCCGACTATGGACGGACAACGCCGGTGCTTGTCGCCTGGAACTGGCTGCTGGCCGGGAAGACGGCCGGAATCTTTCGTAGCGTCCCCGGCCGGCGGCCCCCTCTCCTGACCGGCAACGGCTTCCTGCTGGGGTCGGACGTGGAACCGGTCTACCGGTGGGACGACGGCAGCGACCAGGTCTACCAGCGGGGTGACCGGATAACCCCGGCTAGGGCGACCGTGCTGCAGGGTCCCGGACCGAGGAAACCGGAGTCGCGCATCCGTCCCTTCACGGTGCAGTACGGCACCCAGCTCTATGACGCCCGGTACCGTTACCTGATCTCACCGCAACTGACCGCCGCTGGCAGCACCCTGTTTCCGGGCACGGACTGGGAGGCCATCGCCCGCACCGGCATGAACAGCTTCCGCCTGCCCTACAGCGGCAGCCATGACTTCACCGTCACCGTCACCTACCGCCGCCTGGACCACGGCACCGTCCCTGCCGCCCAGGCCCTGGACTGCATGGACTGCCACGGCGCCTCGACCCGGCTGGACTGGCAGGCCCTGGGCTATGAACAGGACCCGTGGACAGACGAACCGGCACAGCAGGCGCCGCTGACCCTGACCCCGGACGCCGGCCCGGCCACGGTCCCGGGCAAGGGGCTACCGCCCATACGGGAGACGATACTCCCGGTGAAACCCGACAGGTAGGCCCGCGTGCTTGCGCCACTTGTACTCCCATGGTGACATGGGATGCCTGTCCTTCCAGAGCCCCCGCCGCTGTTTCCTGGCCTTGGCCTGGAGTCTTTTCAGTTCACTGCACAACTTCTTCCGCTTGCAGTAGCGGGGATACATCCATGCCAGGCCCTCGCGCACCATCTCCCGGTTGGCCAGGCGGCCATGGATCCTGACCAGGGCGACCACCCTCCTGTAACGGTCCACGTCCACCGGTTCCACGCTCACCGTCTTGCGCAGGAGCAGACCGCGAAGGAAATAGCGTGCCCGGTCACCGTACCGCTGGCCATATTCCGGCGCGTCAATACCGTAGAGCCTGATCTCGACGATCCGGTTGCCCCGCTTGACCCGGATGGAGTCACCGTCGAGGACCTTGACCACCAGGCCGTGCCAGGCCAGGCTGCTGGAGCAGTTCAGCAGGAGCAGCAGGAAGACTGCGGCGGCGGCCAGGCTCCTCACACCCTCTCCTCGGCCGCGAGCCGCGGCGCCACCTGGTTCCTGCCCCGGCTCTTGGCGACATAGAGCAGCCGGTCCGCGAGCTGGATCAGCTCGGCGGCGCTGGCAGGGTTGTCATTGAGGACCGTGGCGACGCCGGCGCTGATGGTGACCCGGCAGGACCTGTCGGCCGAGGAAAACCGGTGCGCCTCGATGGTGGCCCGCAACCGCTCGGCCACACCGACACAGGCCTCAAGGCCGGCCCGCGGCAGGATAAGCACGAATTCCTCGCCCCCGTAGCGCACGGCCAGGTCACCCTCCCGCACCAGCCGCCGTACCAGGCCGCCGATCTCCGCCAGGACATGATCGCCGAAATCGTGACCCAGGGAATCGTTGATCTTCTTGAAATGATCAAGATCGAAAAACACGCATCCCAGGTCCATGCCGGACCGGACGATGCGGGAGAAGATCCTGTTCAGGAAATCCATCAGGTAGCGCCTGTTGTGCAGGCCGGTGAGGCTGTCGCGGACCGCGAGGTCATAGAGGTTGCGGTTCATCTCCTCGAGACGGGAGAGATAGAGACGGGACTGGAGATGGACCTTGACCCGCGCCTGCAGCTCTTCGCTGATGAACGGCTTGACCAGGTAGTCACTGGCCCCGGCCCGGAACATGGTGATGATGTGATCCGAATCCCCCTCCGAGCTGAGGAACAGGACAGGAAGCTGGGCGGTCTCCGGACAGCGGCGGACCAGGTAGACAAACTCGTCGCCCTTCATGCGCGGCATCCGGTAATCGACAATGACCAGGTCCACCTCCAGCCCCTGCTCGCAGAGCATCTCGTAGGCCGCCTGCCCGTCCTCGGCCTCGCGGGTCTGCAGGCCGATCCGGGCCAGGCAGCGTGCCACCAGGTAGCGGACCACCTGCGAATCATCGACCACAAGGGCCGTCATGCCGGCAAAGGTGGTCTCCGGCCGCAGCAGGGAATCCACCACCTGCAGGATCTCGCCCGGGCCGAAAGGCTTGGCGATGAAATCGACACATCCCAGGCGAAAGCCGCGGCGCCTGTTGTCCAGGGTGTCATTGGCCGAGATCAGCACAACGGGCAGGGGATTTCCCGACCATGCCACCCGTCCCTCCTCCTCGTACTGCCGCAGTTTCCTGCAGGCGGAGAAGCCGTCCAGCCGCGGCATGTCGATGTCCATGATCACCAGGTCCGGCGGGTCCTCCATCCAGCACAGGCAGGAGATCAACTCCAGGCCGTCACAGAAGCTCTGGACCGCATAGCCTCCTCCCTCGAGCTGCTTCTGTATGGACTGACGCACGGGGGCGCTGTCATCCACCACAAATACCTGTTGCTGTCTCTTGTTCTCCATCGCGTCGAAAAGCGGTAGCGGCCCACCTGCGGCCCACCTGGATCGTGCGCCGGCCAGGGCTGAATAACCTGAAAAAGCATGGTCCTGCGCCGCATGCGGTGGCAGGCGCCATGCCGCGCGGCTCCCGCTTGTCAAGAAAATGACACACAGGATGAATGCGCCTTGTTTTTCGCAGGGGATGTATGCTATTCTTAATCATAAGTGTACAACAGAACACCGGAAAAAAGATACCTAAATCCTGCAATTGACAATTTTGCCGGAGATGCGGGGCAGCAAGGGCCCAGACGTATAAGAATACTTCAATCCCTTGATAACGAAGCAGATCCGGTAAAATTGCCGATCCCTGCGGGCGAGAAAATGAAGAAAAAAAACGATTACGTTCGTATAATTCGCTGATACGGCAAAAAATTTTTTTCTTCATTTTCGAAGTGCGGGATTGAGGAGATAGTCGTTTATCCGGGCCGGGAGGGAACAGGGCGCCTCTGCCTGCTCCTGCCGCCCCATGGCGTCCGAACCACGTGCGCCGCTCTTCATCCATGGAGCTCTGACCACATCCCATGAACACGGCAGACCTTCGCTCGCCCGAACTCAGCGAAACCGAGGAAAAGACCAGGGACTTTATCCTCAGCCTGCCCCTGTTCGATGTCTTCAAGGTGGATGAGATCGATATCCTGGCACGGCACATGAACTATTCCGAGGTCACCCGCGGGGAATACCTTTTCATGGAAGGCGACAAGGGGGACTACATGTGTTTCGTGGTCCGCGGCCTGCTCGATGTCCTGAAAAAGTCCTCCCAGGGGGACTACCGGGTCATCGCCCGCCTGGGCAAGGGCAACACCATCGGCGAGATGTCCATCATCGACAAGTCGCCGCGCTCGGCCTCGGTCATTGCCCGGCAGCCGTCGGTGGTCATTATCCTGACCAAGAAAGGTTTTGATATCCTGACCCGGCACTATCCCTCCCTTGGCATCAACCTGCTGAAAAAGATCATGCGGCTTCTCAGCCTCAACATGCGCCGCACCTCGAGCCGCCTGGCCGACAAGATGCCCTCCTGACCCCCATGGCAAGGAAATCATTTCACGGCCTCATCGGCCGCAGCGAGCCCATGCGGCAGCTCTTTGAGCTCATTACCAAGCTGGCCGAGGACGACCAGACCACGGTCCTGATCCAGGGCGAATCCGGGACCGGCAAGGAACTGGTTGCCAAGGCCATCCATGCCCGCAGCCCCCGGCGCAACGGCAACTTTGTCCCGGTCAACTGCGCGGCCATCCCCGACGATCTCCTGGAAAGCGAGCTGTTCGGCTATGCCAAGGGCGCCTTCACCGGCGCCACCAGCTCCAAGATCGGGCGTATCGAATATGCGGACGGCGGCTCCCTGTTCCTTGACGAGATCGGCGACATGAAGCCCATGCTCCAGGCCAAGCTGCTGCGGGTCCTCCAGGAGCGGGAGTTCGAGCAGGTGGGCGGCCTGAAATCGATCCCGGTCAATGTCCGCGTCATCGCCGCCACCCACCGCGATCTCGAGCAGATGGTCGCCGAAGGCAGGTTCAGGGAGGATCTCTACTACCGGCTCAGCGTCATCCCCTTGAGCATCCCGCCCCTGCGCGAACGGAGCGAGGACATTCCCCTGCTCATCGAGCACTTCATCGACAACCTGAAAAAAAACAGCAGGAAGCCGCTGCAGGGGTTCGATCTCGCGGCCATGCAGGCCCTCTGCAGCTATCCCTGGCGCGGCAACGTGCGGGAGCTGGAGAACCTGGTCCGCCACATGTCCATCCTCCACGGCGGCTCGAGCGTCAGCTTTGCCGACCTGCCCGAAAAATACCGCAACAGCGCCACCGTGCCGCCGATCAACGGCGGGGATGCCATGCCCGAAGACGTGTCGCGGCCCGAGCAGCTCTCCCTGTTCTCCGCCACCATACCGCCGGTGGAAGAGGTCTGGTCGGAGGACGGGGTGGATTTCAACGCCCTTGTCAACGAATTCGAGACCCGGCTCATCATCCAGGCCCTGAAGATGACCGAGGGCAACAAGAAGGAGGCGGCCCGGATCCTGAACCTGAAACGGACCACCCTGCTGGAGAAGATCAAGAAAAAGGAACTGCAGAAGAGCTGGCAGAACGGCTGAGGCCGAAGGCGGGACGACCTGTCTAGGCCGCGATCCTGGTCAGGTTGGTCTCGACCTTCTCCCGCACGTCCTCCTCGGTGGCCGGAGTGACCAGGATATCGCAGGCCCCGTACTTGACCGCCTTGAGCACCCTGGTCCTGGTCCAGGCCGGACCGGCGGCGACAATGGGCAGGCGGCAGCCGCTGCTGACGATCTTGATCGCCACGCCGAAGCCCTGCTCGCTCACCTCTTCCATGACCAGGAAGATGATCCGGACAGAGGAACCCAGCATGTCAAGGAGCGGGTCCTTGAAATGCAGGATCCGCGGGGTGTAGCCCATCTTTTCCAGGGCCGCGCCGATGTTGGCCGCCTCCTGGTCGTCATCGGTGACAATGAGGACGTCCGGCGGCGTATCCCCCTGCCCCGCCGGGACAGGCCCGTCCTCCCCGGAATCGCCGGGGGCGGCAGGGGCCGAGACCCGGGCGGCTCCGGCCGCCGGCCCTGCCGTCGCTGCGGCCGCGGCCTGCTGCTGTTCCCCGGCCGGTGCCGCGGCATCGTTTTCGTCCGGCCTTAAACGCGCGGCAAGGGCTTCGAGCTCGAGCAGGGCGGCGGGAAAGGCGACGTGGAGCAACCCCATGTCGCTGCCGTTGAAACGAATGCGGCAGACACTGGTGTAGTATGGCCGGCTGGGGATGGTCTCGTCGGACTCGGGGTCGATCTTGACCGGGACGATGATCTCCAGGTCGTTCTTCACGAATCCCAGCTTTTTCCGGTACTGTTCCTCAAAGACACTGGTATAGACACCGGCGATGATATTGGCTATCTCGCCATAGGCATCCTCCGTGTCCTCGCTGAACTCCTCGTTGCGGACGACCTCCTCGAGTTCCGCCTCCGGCAGCATGATCAGGGTGCCGCCCAGGCGGATGGCATCCTTGAGCTCGCAGAACAGGAAGACCTCGCCCTCGCCCTCGCCCCGGACCTCGAAACGGGCCAGGAGCTGTTTGCCCGCCAGCTGATCAAGCAGGTCTTCCTTGCTGTAGATCTCGTTTTCCTCGGCAACCAGCTTCAGGTCGCCACCCAGCAGGGCGCCCACCTCCTCGCCGACCTTTTCCGAACAGGCGGCGAGCAGACGGTCGATGAGTTTCCGTTGTTTGCCCACGTCGCGGCGTGGCGGAGGCGATCCGCCGGCCGCGGCCTCCCCTTCTGCCGCAACACCTTCCCCCTCCGGGGCGGCCCCTGCCGCCGCTGTTTCCGGACCAGGGGCAGCAGCGGCAGCCGCTGGCTCCGGCTCTGCCTCCCCGGGCGGCGTCCCGGCGGCCGCTGCGGCGGTGGCAGCGGCGGCCGCCTCCCCTGCCGGCGCATCGGCTTCCCCGGCCGCGGCCGTCCCGGCTTCCGGGACCAGGCCAAACGTGACAGCGGGCAGCAGGAGATGGAGCTCGCCCATGTCCACGTCCTCGAGCCGCATGCCACAGCGCATGAGGTAATACTGGCCATCGGGCACCGGTTCATCGGAATCGACATCCACCTTGACCGGCAGGATCACCTCCTGTTCGGTCCTGACCAGGCGCACGTTCTTGGGATACTGCTCGTCAAAGGTGACAGTGAGGGAGCCGCAGATGATGTTGGCGATCTCACCATAGGAATCCTTGAGCTCCTCGGTGTACTCCTCCTCGGTGATCACCGCCTCGAGCTCGGAATCGGGCAGCATGATGAGGGTGCCGCCGATGCGGATGGCATCCCTGGCAGAGACCAGCAGGGCGCCGTGTCCCTCGAGATCGCCCTCGACCTGGACATGGGCAAGAACGGTCTTGCCGGCAGGCTGGGAAAAATATTCCTCCTTGGAGAGAACGGATGTCTCCGGTTTGCCGAAAGAAAGGGTTTTTCCCAGCAGTGCCGAGACCTCATCCTGCATCCGCCCGGTGCAGGAGAGCATGACCCTGTCAAGTCGTTCCTGAGCTTTCATCCCGTCCCTGAGAAACCTTTTTCATCGTACGTCGCCACAACCAGCCCCGCGAAGGCCCTTGTTCACCTCTCTGCACGCCCATGTGTATCCACAGGGCCGGGGCAGCCGGGACGACCTACGTGTTACACCATGCAAAAACGCATGGTCCCATCCGCAGCCGAGCCGTTCTGGAAGAATTATACAATATTTATCGACAGGTTCACCGCCAAAATTTATCCGAAAATGGTGTACGCGGCGCAAGGGACGGTTTTACATTTTCATGGTTTGCCGGGGCGGTGACCTGAAAACTTGGTCCAGCTGTGCTGGTTATCCGAAAATGCTTGCCCGCAATGCGAGGGGTGGCCCTATTTTCATGTTTTGCCGGGGCAATGAGCTGAAAACTTGGTCCAGCTGTGCTGGTCCGAAAATGGCGCAGAGCGCCTGTGGGGTGTTGCACCGCAGAGCGGTGCAACAAGAGCAGCCACCCTTCGGGTCCTGTCCCGGCCCCGGGACGCCACCTCTCCTCGTGACACCGCTCTGCGGTGTCACGTAAGGACTGGCTCGGTTTTCATTGTTGGTGATGCCCCTCCCGGTGCATGGAGAAGAGGGCAGTAAAAACCGGGCCTGGCAGCGGAGAGGAGGGCGGGGTCCGTTACGGCCGGCAACACGGGTATCGCGGAAAGGGGGACAGGGTGAGGTGGGACTGAAAGCAGGATGCCGGCCGCGAAAAGATATCACCGCCAGGAGGTGAACAGGTGGAGCAGGTCGGCAGAGAGGGAACAGCCAGGCAGGGCCGGCGCCCGTAAGCACGGTGATGGTCAGCTGAGGACGTAGTTGAG
>WFUT01000224.1 GCA_015484845.1 Desulfobulbaceae bacterium | reverse complement strand
GCCTACGACTATATCACGGAACGGCTGAAGAAGATCAAGAGCGAGTATGGCCCGGAGTCGGTGGTCCTCTCCTCGCGCGGCGGCCCCTGGCAGAACATGTACAAGACGTTTATCCACGCCTTTGGCTCGCCCAACTACACCAACCACGACTGTGCCTGCGGCCGCAACACCCACCATGCCAGCCTCTCCATCAACGGCGTCGGCCGGAAGGGTTTCATCTATGACATCAAGAACAGCCGCCACGTGGTGCTGTTTGGCAGGAACTATTTCGCCTCCCTCCAGATTGCCCAGGGCAACCAGCTCCTGGACATGCTGGACAAGGGCGGCAGGCTCACCTATGTCGACGTGCGCCAGACCATGACCGGCATCAAGGCGACCCGCTTCTTCCAGGTCCGGCCCGGCACCGACTATGCCCTGGCCCTGGGGATGATCCACGAGATCATCAAGCGCGGCATCTATGACAAGGACTTTATCGATCGCTACGTGACCGGGTTCGACGAGCTCTGCACCTTTATCGAGGAGTATACCCCGGCCTGGGCGGCCAAGGAGTGCGGGGTCAAGGAGAAGGCGATCCTCGCCTTTGTTGACGAGCTTGCCGAGGACATGCCCAGGGTGATCTTCCACCCGGGCTGGAACCTGTCCCGCTACAAGGATTCCTTTTACGTCAGCCGTTCCCTCCACCTGCTCAACGTCCTCATGGGCAACATCGAGACCGAGGGCGGGCTCATCATCCCCAAGGGCGCCGGCGACTGCGGTTTCAAGGGAATCCGCATGCTCGACTGCCCCAAGCCCGACATCAAGCGGGCCGATGGCGTGGGCTGGAAATACAAGCACTTCGACAAGGGACCGGGCCTGGCCCACCTCTTTTTCGATGCCATGCGGACCGAGGATCCCTACCCGGTCAAGGCGTGGATCGCCATGCGCCACGATCCCTTTAACTGCATGCCAGAGCCGCAGCGGCAGAAGCTGCTCTTTGACAGCTGCGACCTGCTGGTCTCCATCGATACCCACTACTCCGAGTTCGGCTGGTATGCCGATGTGATCCTGCCCGAGTCCACCTACCTGGAGCGGGACAATCCCATTGCCCTGCAGAAGGGGACCAAGCCGCGGCTGATCGTCCGCCGCAAGGCGGTGGAGCCCAGGTATGACACCAAGCCGGGATGGGAGATCTTCCGGCAGCTCGCCGAGCGCCTGGATATCACCGAGTATTTTCCCTACAGTACCATCGAGGAGCTCTACGAGTGGCAACTCGAGGGCACCGGCTACACCATCGCCGACTTTGAGGAAAAGGGATTCATCGAGCTGACCGACAAACCCCTGCCGCTCTATGACCGCGACGCCCTGGACGGCCAGTTCAAGACCCCGTCCGGCAAGATCGAGATCATCAGCAAGAAGCTCACCGATGCGGGCCTGGAGTCGCTCAAACCCTACAGGTCCCCCAACAAGCCGCCCAAGGGCATGTTCCGCCTGGTCTATGGCCGCTCCGCCGTTCATACCCATGGCCACACCATGAACAACCCCTTGCTTGAGGAACTGATGCCCGAGAATTCGCTCTGGATCAACCGGCGGGCCGCGGCAAAACTGGGAATCGAGGACGGGGACCTTGTCGATGTGACCGCCCAGAATGCGAGCTATTCAGGGACTATACATGCCTATGTGACCGAATTTATCCATCCGGAGGCGGTCTACACCGTCCATGGTTTCGGCCGCCAGATTCCGCTGCAGACCAGGGCATACCATGCAGGGCTCAGTGACCAGAAGCTGATGGCCGGAAAGCTCGACGACTGGGACAAGGCCGGAGGAGCCATCAACCTCTGCGAGGCCTTTGTCTTTGTGCAGCGCAGTACACGGAATCCCAAGAGGAGGGTTGAGTTATGAACAGGTACATGATCCATCTCAATTCCAAACGCTGTATTGGCTGCCACGGTTGCGAGGTGCACTGCAAGACCAACAAGAGGCTGCCGGTGGGACCCATTCTCTGCGAGATCGACCACGAGCCGCTGAAACCGGTCCGGGGGGTGCCCAAGACCGAGTTCTCGTTCCGGTCCTGCTACCACTGCGACGATCCCTTCTGCGTGCCGGTCTGCCCGACCCAGGCCATGGTCAAGAGGGAGGACGGCATCGTCTACGTGGACCAGGAGAAGTGCATCGGCTGCATGGCCTGCGCCGGCGCCTGCCCCTGGACCATTCCCCAGCTCAACCCGGCGACCGGCAAGGCCATCAAGTGCGACTACTGCATGGACCGCCTTGACCAGGGCCTGAAACCGGCCTGTGTCACCAAGTGCACCACCCATGCCCTCAGGTTTGTCCGCCTGGAGGAGGTCTAGGCTCCGCGCCGGCCATCGCGGTGGTGACCGCACGGCAACGGGTGGGGCGGTCCGGAAGCAGGGGACTGTCGGCCTCTGGCCGCGGTGATGGGGAGCGGCTGGACCGGTCCGCTGCTCTTCCGGGCCGGTCTCTGCCCGCCGTGGCGCTGCCGCAGCCTCGTGGCATTGCCCTGCGCATCGCCCGGGGGTGGCCTGCGGCAGCATGGAGCAACCGTTGCGGGCGATCAGAAGCGCCACATCCCTGCACGGTTGCGTCCGTGCAATGTGGTGCTTCTGGTCGGGCGGGGTGACCCCACGGCCCCCGGCCCTCTTCCCGTCCCCCCATGCCAAGGCATAATACTGCAGATGGATGTTTTCAATTCCTTCCTCAACGGGCTCTACTATGGCCTGATCGCGCCCTTTTTCCGGTTCTGTGCCAGGGTCCTGACCCTGTTGCTCATCCGTCCCATGACGCTGCTCCACCTGCCGCCGTGGCTGCAGGTGTGTGTCATCGCCGTGCTGGCCGGCCTGTTTGCCTTCTGGATGCGCGGGCTTCTCCGGGTCGATGAACGTGTCAGGGAGTTCAACCGCCGGTTTGCCGAGAAACGCAGGCAGCAGCAGGAGCTTCGGCACATCCCCGACAAGTACAGCCGCGATGCCCTGTACCGGACAACCGACGAGGAACTCAACGAAGAGTACAATACCTTCCTTGCCTACCACTATGCCCGGTACGTCATGATCTACATGCTGCCGCTTTTCCTCATCCTGGCCTGGCTCAACTCGGTTTTTTCCGCCCCCTGGCTGATGGCCAGGTACGGCCGGCCCTATCTCGTCGCCCTGCCGCCAAACAGCTTTGGTATCGGCGGACTCTCCGTGACCTTTCTCTTCCTGCTGTGCTATATCCTGACCCTGGTTGTCGGGTTTCGGATACAGCGCCACCTGAAAAACCGCTGATCCCGCCACCTGGTGCCGGAACGGAATCGTTGCCCGGCCCCGGTTGCCGTTGTGTGCCACGGGCGCGGATCGCGGTCGCGGCAGGGAAAATGTCAGGGCTGCCGGAGCCGGATCTTCGCTTCTATATCGCCGCCAGCCTGCAATCGGTAATCTTGCCGGAGGTGCGAGGCAGCAGGGGGCAGAGGTCTAAAAAATATTTCAAGCCATTGATAACGTAGAAGATTCAACGAAATTACCAGTCAGGGGAGGGCGAGAGAATACGAAACGGTTCGCGCCCCCGGCCAGTGAGTCGAAATAAATAAACAGGTTCGTCTCATCCGGTGATTCGGCAAATGAAAATTATCTTTCTTTTTGAAACGCGGGATGTGGCTGCCCCTGGCCCGGATTTTGTATCAGTTGCCGGTATCACGCCCAGGTGTTATGGAACTGCTGCATATTTTTCTTCTGCCCGGTTCATTTATTGGAAGTGATATGGTATAGTCGACGGTAGGATACGCTCCCCGGGGGGAAGGGAGCAGTACCTGCGGCAGCCGGGGTGTTACGGAGCCCCGTGCATATTTACCAGAGAGGAAACTCTGACCGCCTGCAGGCAAGGACGAGGGCCGGGCGGCAATGGTCGGGATGCGGAGTGAAGGAAAAACGCCGATTTGCCAGGGTTGTCTTCGAACGGACGGTCAGGTTCACGTTGCGCGGTGTGCTCTATTCCGGTCTGCAGATCCGCGACCTGAGCCTTGGCGGACTCTTTGTAAAGGGTGATTTTCCCGACGTCAGGGTGGGGGACCGCTGCCGGCTCGAGCTGCACGAGTCCGGTCGCCATTCCTGTCTTATCCTGCATTTCGGCGCCCGCGTCGTCCGCAGGGACGGGGAGGGCATCGGCCTTCGCTTCACCGACATGGCGGAAGATTCCTACAGGTTTCTCCAGACCATGGTCCTCTATTACACCGAGGATCCCTTCGGGGTTGCCAGGGAATTCCTCGAAGACTTTCCCGGCGGCTCATCCGCCGGGCAGTGAGGCGGTTTTCCGGCGCCGGGCCCCGGACGGAACCGGTCAGGCGGCAGACGCCTTTTTGCCGGAGTCATGCGATAAAGGGGCCGTCCACTGTATCCGGCAACAACTTTTTTTTATTCTGGCTCAACGCTGCGGGCCGGCACAGGTGGTCCGGCTTCCATGGGTAATGCTGTATGACGGATTCATATTCCACGCAGGATGACACGCCACCACTGTTGCGCCCCTTTGCGCGCCTGGGGGATATCGTCCTCTACCTCCTGACCGATCTCGGCAGGATGGGCATTTTCCTCTTTTCCGCGTTGATCGGGGCATTCAGGCAGCCGTTCCGTTTTGGCGAGCTGGTCAAGCAGCTTCGCTTCATCGGCGCCGGCTCCATCTCGGTCATCTTTTTCACCGCCCTCTCCTCGGGCATGGTCCTGGGACTGCAGGGATACTATTCCCTGCACAAGTTCGGGGCCGAGGGGATGCTCGGTTCGGCGGTCTCCCTTACCCTGATCATGGAGCTCGGGCCCATTCTCACCGCGCTCATGGTGACGGGCCGGGCCGGTTCGGCCATGTGCGCCGAGATCGGCATCATGCGGATCTCGGAGCAGATCGATGCCCTGGAATGCATGGCCGTTGATCCGTTTCGCTACCTGATCACCCCGAAACTGCTGGCCGCCCTGATCTCGGTGCCGCTGCTCACCGCCATCTTTGACGTTGTCGGTATCTTTGGCGGCTACCTGGCCGGCGTCCTCCTGATGGGGGTCAGCTCGGGATCCTACTTCAACGGCATGATGCAGAGCGTGACCAACCATGACATCCGCCTCGGCGTTATCAAGTCCTTTGTCTTCGCCCTGCTCCTGGTCTGGATCTGCAGCGGCCGGGGCTACTTTGTCCAGAGGATCAGGGGGGCGGGCTTCGGCGCCGAGAGCGTCTCCAAGGTGACGACCCAGGCCGTTGTCCTGTCGTCCATCTCCGTGCTGATCTTTGACTACCTGCTGACCGCCATCCTTCTCTGAGACAATGACCCGATCCAGTGACGTGAACACGAGTGAACCGGTGATCCGGTTCAGGGAGGTCACCAAGTCCTTTGGTGAGCGCAGGCGCAGGCACGTGGTGCTCAACGGGGTCAGTTTCTCCATACCGCGGGGCAGGACCACGGTCATAGCCGGCGGTTCCGGCCAGGGCAAGAGCGTGACGCTCAAGCTGATCCTGGGCCTGATGCGGCCGGACAGCGGCCATATCTACGTGGACGGCCAGGATGTGACCACCCTGCGGGGCGCGCAGCTGCGCAGCCTGCGCACCCGGTTCGGGGTCCTGTTCCAGGGTGCGGCCCTGTTCGATTCCCTGACCGTGTTCGAGAATGTCGCCCTGCCGCTCAGGGAAAGGACCAAGCTCTCCGAGCAGGAGATCCGGGAGAAGGTCATGGCGACCCTGCGGCAGCTGGAACTCGAAGGTCACGAAGAGAAGTTCCCGGCCCAGCTCAGCGGCGGCATGAAAAAGCGGGTCGGCCTGGCAAGGGCCCTGCAGCTCGAACCGGAGATCGTGCTCTTTGACGAGCCGACCACGGGCCTGGATCCCCTCATGACCCAGGAGATCTATGATCTGTTCAGCCGGACCCAGCAGCGCCTCGGGTATACGGCGGTGATCGTCAGCCACGACATCCCCAAGGTCTTCGACCTGGCGGACCGGATCATCCTTCTGAACAGGGGAGAGGTCGATGTCTTTGATGATATTGAGGAAATTGTCCATTCAACAAAGCCCTACATCCGTGAGTTCGCGGAGATGACCATGGGTGACATGTTTGCAGACAACAGCGGGAAAAAAGGGTGCAGCGATGAATAATTCACGGGTTGAGATCTTTGTGGGCGTGTTCCTGGTGCTGGGGCTGCTCGCCTTTGGCTGGCTTGCCCTGCAGCTGGGAGAGATTCCGTGGCTGAACGCCGGCCGGACCTATGTTATCAAGGCGGATTTCGACAACGTCTCGGGAGTGAAGTCCGGCGCCGAGGTGCAGATCGCCGGGGTTGTGGTGGGCACGGTCCTTGGCCTCCGGCTCACCGATGACGGCGTTGCCGAGGCCTCGCTCCAGATCGACCGCCGGATCAAGATCCCCGTCGATTCCATTGCCTCGGTCAAGTCGCAGGGGATCATCGGCGACAAGTACATCCAGATCACCCTGGGCGGGGACGAGGAGTACTACAAGCCCGGCGGCACCATCACCGACACCGAGTCATCCGTGGACCTGGAGTCGCTCATTTCAAAATTTGCCTTTGGTCAGGTGAAATAACATCATGCAGATCCTGGCACGAACCTCCGGTTTCCTGGCCCTCCTGAGCTGCCTCGCCGCCCTGGCCCTTGTCCAGGTCAACGCGGCGGTCGTCCATGCCGCGGACAGCGGCGATGTCGATTTCCTCAGCGATGCATACTATGACGAGGAGCCGGAGACCATCTCTGTCTACGACCCCCTGGAGCCGATGAACCGGGCCATCTTCACCTTCAACGACCGCGCCTATTTCTGGGTACTCAAGCCCGTGGCCACCGGCTACGCCCATGTGCTGCCCTGGGAGGTGCGGGGCTGTGTGAGCAATTTTTTCAACAACCTCCAGGAACCTGTCCGCTTTGTCAACTGTCTCCTCCAGGCCCGCTTTTCCGACGCCGGCCGGGTCCTGGCCCGTTTTCTCATCAACTCCACCGGCGGCGTCTTCGGCCTGGCCGACCCGGCGACCCGCGATCTCGATATCCCGCCCGTGGATGCCTCCCTTGGCCAGACCCTGGGGCGCTGGGGCATCGGGGACGGCTTTTACCTGGTCATGCCCCTGTTCGGCTCGACGACCCTGCGTGATTTCAGCGGCACCGTGGTTGACGCCCTTGCCATGACGCCGTACTACTCCTGGTCCGATGACTTTGTCGTCAATGCCGGTATCTACGCCGAAAAGGAGGTCAACAAGATATCACTTCACCTGGGGGAGTATGAGGACCTCAAGGAGTTGAGCTTTGATCCCTATATCTCGCTGCGAAACGCCTATTTCCAGCATCGCATGAGGCTGCGGGATAAAGATGTCCCCTTTCCGGATGAATAACCTGCCGGCCGGACCCGCCCGTCCGTTCGCGGACCGGGTCCCGTCACTGTCCGTGCACCGAGAATTCCTGTATCAACCGATGGTGAGCCCATGAAAAGACTGCCGTTTCTCTCCCTGTTTCTCCTGCTCTTTCTTGTGCCTGTCAGCGGCCGGGCAGCCACCGCTACCGTGCCCGACCCCACGGCCCAGATGCGTCCCTTTGTCGCCAAGATCACCAACCTGCTGCGTAACGAGGACTTCAAGAACGATCCCAAGTGTGAGCGTTGCCAGAAGATCATCAATATCGCCAAGGAACATTTCGACTTTCGCGAGATGTCAAAGCGGGTCCTGGGCCGGCAGTGGCGCAGGCTCTCTCCCGAGCAAAAGGACAAGTTCGTCACCCTGTTCACCAGGCTCCTGCAGTACGCCTATATCGGCAAGATCAAGGACTATGCCGGGCAACAGGTCGAGTTCACCGGCCAGCGCATCCGGGGCAGGCGGGCCGAGGTGAAGACGCTGCTGGTGGACAGGGACAAGACCATTCCTGTCTCCTACATCATGTTGCTCAAGGGCGACCAGTGGATGACCTATGATGTGGTGGTCGAGGGGGTCAGCTTAGTACGTAACTACATGGAGCAGTTCCGGGAGATCCTGCGCCGGGACAAGTATGCCGGGCTGCTGAAGAAGCTGGAGGAAAAGGTCAAGCAGCTCGAGCAGGAGAAGCTGCAGGAGGCGACAAGACCGGCCCCGGCCGGCTGAGCAATCCTGCCCGCGAATTCCCTTCGACCACACGCCGGCAAGCGACCGGCGGCAGGAACAGGGCGTCACCGATTTGATCGGTGACGCCTTTTTTATCCGACCCGGATCCCGCACCTCGAGTTTGCGCCTGTGGCGGGTTCGTTTGTTTGCGTGGGGGCTGGCCTCTCTCTGCTCCCTGTTTTCATCCCCTGTTGTGGCCGGCGCGCCGGCAACGATGGTTGCCCGCGAACATGGCGCCGGACGCCGGGTGAGGTATCGCACCCCAGGGCGGTGCGACAGGAGCAACCGGTCACAGGGATGCATGCCCCTCCCCCCTGGCCGAGGCTGCCCGGGGGGTCTGCGTGACCATGTACGGAAAAACAGGTTGTTGCACCTGTCACGGGCGCCGGAATCCGCTCTTGTTTGTCTGTTTGTTATTTTATCGTGGCAGGAGCATTTTTTTTTGTGTATGTTGTCCAGTTTCGATGAATGTTCTACAGGTTCGCACTTTTGCAGGCGCCGGTGAGACGTTGAAGGTACGG
>WFUT01000223.1 GCA_015484845.1 Desulfobulbaceae bacterium | reverse complement strand
GTTCTGGTGACGGCTGCAGAGGGCAAGGAGGATCTCCAGGAAGGCAAAGGAGCGCTCGTTCATCAACTGGTGATGGATCATGACGCCGATCCGGCCGCTGCCGGCGGCACGGGCAAGATCGCGCAGGATGTTCTGCCAGGCCGCGCCGGGATCCTGCTCCCTGCGGGTGTGGAGATCCACGTTTACGGCCAGGTCCGGGACCAGGTCGGCTGCCGGGGGCCGCGCCCCGGGCGTGCGGGATACGGCCGCATAGCCCAGCCGGGTCAGGATCTGCAGGGTCTGCAGGGAGCAGCGGTTCCAGGGCGGGGTGAAGACCGGGAAGAAGGCCGGGCCGAGGATGGTCCGCAGCCGCTCCCTGCCCCGGACCAGGTCGTTGTGGATGGCCTCTTCGGACCGCTGGTCACCGAATTCACTCTTGCGGCCTTCTGCCTGGTGGTTGGCATGGTTCCAGCCGTGCTGGTGCCAGCACCAGAGCGGGTCGGCGGGCGCAAATTCTTCCACCTGCCGCCATTGCCCTGTGTCGAGCCAGGCAGGGACCACGGCCAGGCAGAGCGGCAGCCGGTGGCGGCGGAAGATCTGCAGCAGGCGCCTGAAGTTGGCGTCCATCGGCCCGATATCATCGGCCCGGAAGAAGATCTCCACGGCCTGTTGCGCCCTGCCTGCCTGCGCCAGGACGGCCTCGAGCCGCTGCCCGATGTCGGCGGGCAGGGGATTGTTCCATGGGGTGTTTGCGGGGATCTTTTCGTTCATGCTGCCTCCCGGGTGAGTATCCGCGCGGCTGCCGGGCCGCCATCCAGCCGGATCCCGGCCCCGGGCGCCTGCGGGCCAGTACCGGTACCATCACGCTCGGCCAGCCTCTCCTCCATGATCCTTGCCAGCCGGGCCGGTTCGAGATCGTGATCCTCCAGCAGGAAGAGGGGGGCGCGCGTGCCGAGGAGCCGGGCCCGCAGCCGCTGTTCCCGGTTCTGGGCAAAGGGATGGATCAGGGCAGGGCAGCCGGCGGCAATGGCATCCAGGGTGGTGTTGTATCCGCCCATGGAGATGGAGAGGTCCGCTGCTGCCAGCCAGTCCGGGAAGTGGTCGCTGAACCGTTCCACCCGGGCGGTGGCTCCTGCCTGGTGCTGCAGGCCGGTAAAAAGCGGTTCCTCCAGGTAGGGACCGGTGAAGACCTGCAACCGGGCACCCGCGGTGGCTCTCCGGTGCGCGGCCAGGGTGGCGGCCAGGAGACGGTGGCCGACACTGCCGCCGCCGGCGCTGGCCACGACCAGGCGTTGTCCCGGTTCGAGGGCGAGCCGGCCGCGTATCCGCGCCCGTGCCCCTGGCCCGGGCCGCCTGCAGATAAAGCCGGTGTAGCGGACCGGGATCCGGATGTCCCCCATGCGGCCGAAGGTCAGGTCCAGCGGTACCAGGTCCGGATCACTGTGGATGAGCAGGAGATCGAACCAGCGGTTGAGTCGCCTGACCACCCTCTGTTCGAATTTTTCCCTGTTGTCCCGCTCGACCAGGATGTCGCGCACGCTGCAGGCCACCCGACAGCCGGACCGCTGCCGGGCCGCCTCCAGCAGGGGCTCCAGCTCGAAGCGGAAGCTGTTGCGGCCAAAGGGGAAGAGCTCGACGAGCAGGACGCGGGGACGGAAGCGGGCAAAGACCTCCAGGAGCCTTGTCTTCCGTTCCTCCCTGATCCCTGCCAGGTCGCGGTCCGCGGCAACGGCCCGCAGGCCGGAGAAGCTGGCGTCCATGCGCAGGGCGGGCAGCCGGACCACCCGGACATGGGCGGGGAGGCGCAGGGCCGCGTCCGGCCCACCCAGGACCAGCACCACCTCGTGTCCCTGCAGGGCGGCAAGGATACCCATGGTCCTGGCCAGGTGGCCAATACCCAGGACATGCTGGCAGTAGACCAGGATCTTCATGAGAACTCAATCCGCATTTCCATCAACCGTTGTCAGGGCCAGGGCATGGATCGTGTCCAGGCGGATGCCGTCACGGTCCGCGCGCAGCAGGTGGAGCCAGTAGCCCCTGCGCAGCAGGCGCGGCTCGTCGGGCAGGAACCGGCGCCGGCACAGGTGGTAGAGCAGGCACTTGATGATCCCCTCGTGACAGACCACCAGGATCTCCTCGCCGGGCCACTTCTGCCAGCCATCCTCGAGCGCGGCCGTGGCCCGGGCCAGGACCTCGCGCCTGGACTCCCCGCCCGGCGGCCGGAAGTCCCAGCCGGCCGCCACCTGCTGCTCCAGCTCTTCCCGGTGCCGGGCATGGAGCTCGGCAAAGGTGAGACCGCTCCAGCACCCCCAGTCCTGCTCCCGCAACCGGGGGTCCAGGTGGACCGCCAGGCCCAGGGCGCGGTTGATCTCCGCCACCGTCGCCCTGGCCCGTCCCAGGTCACTGGCCAGGATGCGCTGCCATGGCATGGGGCGCAGTTCCTCGCCCCACCGGCGGGCCATGGCCCTGCCGGACGGTGACAGGGGGCTGTCCTGCCATCCCTGGATCCGGTGCTCTTCATTCCAGGTGGTGCGGCCGTGGCGGATCAGGCCGAACCTGGTGGTCGTGCTGTTCATTAGGTTCCCTGTTCTGTGGCCGGGCCGGCAAGCGCCATGAGTGCCTGCTCGAGTTGCAGGCAGATCCGGTCCAGGTCGTGGTGTTGGCGGACATGGCGGGCGGCCCGCTGTCCCATGTCCCTGCGCCTGGCCGGGTTGTCGAGCAGGGTGGCCACGGCCCGGTCAAAGGCGTCCTCGTCGTCCAGGGGACAGAGGATGCCGGTTTGGTCCGCCGCCACCACCTCGGGGATGCCGCCGTTGTCATAGGCCACCACCGGCAGGCCGCAGGACTGCGCCTCCAGGAAGACCATGCCCAGGGATTCGCGGAAGCCGGGAAAGACGAACAGGTCAGCAGCGGAATAGAGGGCGGCCATCCGGTCCGGTTCGATGCGGCCGGTAAAAAGGACCTTTTCCGGCGGCAGCCGGGTGGCCAGTCGCTGCAGCCGGTCGCGCTCCACGCCGTCGCCGGCAATGACCAGCAGGAAGTCATAGCCGCGCCGGTGCAGCCGCAGGCAGGAGGCAATCACCGCGGCAATGCCGCGGCTCTTGACGTCGCGGCGGAACATGGCCGCGCTCAGGAGCACGGGCCGCCCGCCCGTTCCCCACTGTCGGCGCAGCTCCCCGCGGGCACGGGCATCGAAGGAGAAGCGGCTGGTGCGGATGCCGGGCCGGAGAAAGAGCAGCCTCCTGTCCGGCACCAGCCGCCGCAGGTCGGCGAGGTCGTGGCGACGGTTGCTGATCAGCAGCCGGGCGGATCGCAGGGCGGTGCGGTTGAGATAAAAGCCGGCCCGGGTCTGCCAGCGGCGCCGGTACTTGGTGGCATAGCTGGGCTGGAAGATGACATAGGGGATGCCAAGCCGACGACAGACCGCGGGCCCGAGGATGTCCGGCGCCTTGTAGTAGCAGTGGCTGGTGAACCAGAGGTCCACCGGCGTCCGCTGCAGCCGCCGGACCAGTTTTTTTTGCTCCACCAGGGCCGCGGCCATCCGCCACGGCCGCCAGTAGATCCACCTGGCCCGGATCCGGCTGGGGATTGTCAGGTGATGGCCCCGCTGCTGCAGCCACGAGAAGATGGAGCGGGCAATGGCCACGTCACCGGACGGGTTGGGATGATCCAGCGGTTTCATGGGGGCGTAGAAGGCAATACGCATGGGGTCATCGGCAGGCCAGGGCCGGGATGGAATCACGGTAGATCGCGGCCAGCCGGTCGATGAGCCTGCGGTTGTCAAACCGTGCCGCCACCAGTTCCCGGCCCTGGCGGATGGCCCGGCGTCGTAGCTCGCCATCGGTCAGCATGCGCAGCATGGCCTCGGCCATGGCCGCGGGATCGTCCGGCGGCACCAGCAGGCCGGTGGTGTTGTCATGGATGATCTCGGGCAGGGCCGAGACCCGGGTGGCCACGGCCGGCAGCCCCATGGCCAGGCTCTCCACGAGCACGTTGGGGATGCCGTCCCGGTCGCCGTTGCCGGCAATGGTGCAGCCCAGGACAAAGAGATCGGCACGGGCAAACTCGCCGATCACCCGCTCATGCGGCAGGACCCCCGGCCAGCGGCAGTGTCCCTGCAGGCCCAGTTCGAAGATCCGGTCCATGACCCTGTCCCGGTCGTCACCGTCACCGATCAGGGTATAGCGGAAATCGACCCCCTGTTCCCTGAGCCGGGCCAGGGCGGCCAGGATGGTGGGGATGCCCTTCTTGGCCGTCAACCGGGCCACGGTCAGGATGCGGTAGGGCGGCCGGGGAGCGGGCCGTTGCCCGGGTCCGTTGAACAGGCCGAGGTCAATGCCGTGATAGACGCAGTGGATGGGCGTGGCGGCATCGGCGATACGCTGCAGGTAGGCCCTGTTGTACCCGGTGCAGGTCAGCACCAGGGAGGCCAGCCGGATCTTCTCCCGCAACTGCTCCGGGTTGGCCGTGTAGATATCCTTGGCATGGGCGGTGAAGCTGAACCCGAGGCCGCTGAGCAGAGAGGCGAACAGGGCCACCGAGGTAGGAGAATGGGCAAAGTGGGCGTGCAGGTGCACCACCTCCGGGGCATGGCGCAGCAGGTGCTCCACCAGGTAGCCGGCCTGCAGCAGGTGCTTGACCGTGGCCAGGTTGCGGCTGCGCTGGAACCTGCGGCCGGCAGTGGCCAGGGCGGCCCTGAACCGGCCCGGTTCGCGCACCGCCAGCAGGGCGGTGGGCATGAACAGGCGGGGGAATTCCTGCAGGAGCTCGGTGGGCAGGTAGTCGACCCGGGCCCTGATGCGCTGCACCGAGGCATGGGTGAAGTTCTCGCGTGGATGGCGCATGGAAAAGATGCGCACCGGCATGCCCTGCTCTTCAAGGCGCAGGATCTCGTTGGAGATAAAGGTCTCGGAGATGCGGGGATATCCCTTCAGGATCATGCCCAGGGTGGGTGGCGGGGCCATTGCCGCGTCTCTTTGCCGGTCTTGGCAGCAGGAGGTCATCGCACCAGGTTATGGACACCCACGACACGAACCTGGCGGAGAAGTCGTTTCCGGCAGCGGGTCAGGGCCTCGAGCGTGGCCTGGTTGGGATGGCCGATACCGATGGCCCATCCCCGCTTCTCGGCCAGGGCGATCAGTTGCCCGATCTGGTTGCAGATCTTGTCCCTGCTGTGCACGTTGTCGAGAAAGACGTTCCTGCGCCCTGTCTTCATGCCCAGGGCGGCGGCCTCCTCCATGCCGGTGGATGCAGCGGTGGTATAGGAATCGATGAAAAAGAAATCCCGTTTTTTCAGCTCGCCGAGAACCGTGCGCATGGCCCGGCGGTCCTCGGTGAACCGCGAACCCATGTGGTTGTTGGCACCGATGGCGTGCGGTACCGCCGCCAGGTCCTTTCTGACCGTTGTTCTCAGCCGTTCCGGGGAATAGGAGAGCAGGAGCTTGCCGGGGCCGGGATCCCACTTGGGGTCCTTTGCCTCCATGGGCAGGTGGACCAGGATATCACGACCGAGCTGGTAGGCATGCTCCTCCAGCTCCGGGGTAAAGGGCGCGCCCGGCAAAAAGGAAAAGGTGAGCTCCATGTCCAGGTTGAGCAGCTGGCCGCCGATCCGGCGGTGGTAGCCCATGTCGTCGATGATGATGGCGACTTGCGGCAGGCGGCGGCCCGGCGGCGGTGGAGAACCGCAGGCCCGGTTCCTGGCCGGCGTGGCGACCTCCCCGGCCGGCTGCGGCAGGTCGGGTTCTTCAAAGACGATCCGTGGCTCCTCGCCATGGCCGGCCGCTTTGCCGTCCTGCAGGCCGTGGCCCGGCCGCGGCGCTGGCGAGGAGCGCCAGGGCAGGAACCTGCAGCCGCCCAGGAACAGGACAATGGCCAGCAGCAGGATGAACCGCGCCGTGGCGGCCGGTGACAGGCGGTGGTCCATGCCGTGCTACCGGTTCCGTTCCAGGATGAAACGGGCCAGGCCGACCAGCAGGCCGTGGCTTTCCCGGTCCTTGCAGCCGGAGAAGATATCCAGCTCGGTCACCGCCTCCTCCACCAGGTCCTCGGCCGTGGAGCGGGCCGAAAGAAATCCCCCCAGCTTTTCGACGCTGCGGTACAGGCAGGCATAGGCCTCGGGCTGGGTCCGGTCGCCGGTGATCAGGTCCGCCAGTTGTTCCCTCTCGGCGGGACCGGCCTTGAGCAGGGCGTGGAGCAGGGGCAGGGTCAGCTTGCCTTCGATGAAATCGTTGCCCACCTTCTTGCCGGTGGCCTCCTGGTCGCCCTGGTAGTCGAGCAGGTCGTCAACCACCTGGAAGGCGGCTCCGATCTTGGAGCCGTACTGGGCCAGGGCCTTCTGCTGCTGGCGGTCGGCGCCGGCATAGAGGGCGCCGATCTCGCAGGTGGAGGCGATGAGACGGCCGGTCTTGCGCTGGATGACCTCGAAGTAACGATCTTCGTTGATACTGATGTCGGCCACGTGCCGGAGCTGCAGGAATTCGCCGTCCACCATGGCCGCGGTGGCGCCGCAGAAGATCTCGAGTCCCTCGGTCCCGGTCAGGCGGCCGATGAGGTGCATGGAGCGGGCATGCAGCCAGTCGCCGGCCAGGATGGCCGCGGCCATGCCATACTTGGTGCCCACGGAGGGGCGGCCGCGCCGCTGGTCGGCGTGGTCGATGACGTCATCATGGATCAGGGTGGCCACGTGCAGGTATTCAAAGGCGGATGCCAGCAGGTAGAGGTCAGCGTCGTGCCGCCCGCAGAGCCTGGCAGAGAGGACCACCAGGAGCGGCCGCAGCCGTTTGCCACCGCCGAAAAGGGCATATTTCAGGACTTCGGCCAGGAGGGGGTCGTTGCCGTGCAGGGCGCGGGTCAGGTCCCTGCGCATGGCGTCTTCCACCTGCCTGGCGATCTGTTCGACAACCATGCGCAGCATGGCCGGGTCGGCTGGGGTCAGGAGTGACATGTATCAGGAAACAGGAAGCAGGGGACAGGGCAGTTTCCGCCTTTGGCGGGGGCAACTGTGCGTTTCGTCATGTTCTCCTGCTCTTTCATGGGTTGTTGAGCATTTACCGTAATGGTCCAGCGGTTCGCCGCAACCGGCTGCGGCCCCGAGAACTCCCTCGTTCCGGCCGTAACCGGCCGCATGTTCAACCTTGTTCCGCCCCGGCAGGTTCCCTGTCCGCGGAAAAAAAGGCGGCCACCGTGTCCAGGTCCCTGGTCAGCGGGCTGGGTGGCAGGCTCTTCAGGAAGCGGCGGCCGTATCCCTTGCTGAAAAGGCGGACATCGAGAATGGCGATGACCCCCCGGTCCCCGGAAGAGCGAAGCAGCCGGCCCGCGCCCTGGCGCAGGGTCAGGATGGCCCGGGGCACCTGGAATTCGAAGAACGGGTTGCCGCCCTCGGCCTTGATATGGTTGATGCGGGCCATAATAACAGGGTCGCCGGGTACTTCAAATGGTAATTTGTCGATTATTACCAGTCCCAGTGATTCTCCGGGGATATCGATCCCCTCCCAGAAGCTGGCCACCGCGAACAGGACCGAGCTTGTCTCCTCCATGAACCTGGTCAGGAGTTCGTGCCGGGGCATGGAGCCCTGGCGCAGGAGCGTGAAGTCCAGCTCGTCCTCCAGGGCGTGGAAGGCCGCCTCCATGGCCTGCAGCGAGGTGAAGAGCAGCAGGGTCCTGCCGCCGGCCAGGGAGACCAGGCGCCTGATCCGCCGGTGCAACCGGCGCCGGTGTTCCGGGCTCGCCGGCGCCGGGAAGCTGTCCTCCGGTACGTAGAGCAGGGCGTTGTCCCGGTGGTTGAAGGGCGATGGAAAAGAGAGGGTCGGGGTGTCGTCGGGCAGGCCCAGCCGGTGCAGGAAGTAGGAGAAACTGCCACCCACGCCCAGGGTGGCCGAGGTAAAGACACAGGCCGCCACCGATGAAAACAGGGTCTCCTGCAGCTCGTTCGTCACGTCCACCGGGGTGGAGGAGAGTACGAGGTTTCTCCGGCTGCGCTCAAACCATTGCACGGAATGGATCTCCTCGGCCGGCAGGTCGGCAAAGGACTCTGCCGTGATGGCGGCAAGGCGGTCGGCAAGCTCCCGGCCGCGACCGGCGAACTGTTCCCACGGCTGGCCGTTGTCGGTCCGCTCGGCCAGGATGTCGGCCAGCCGGTGCAGGGCAGTGACCAGGTCATCGCGGCAGCGGCCGATCTCCGGTTTCTGGGCCATGAGCTCCTGGAGGAGGAACCGGCCCGGCTCGGCGGGAAACAGGTTCGTGAACCGTTCCAGGGTGGAGCGCAGGCCGTGGACCGGGGCGAGGATCTTCTCCTGCCGGGAAGCGGGCAGCTCGCCCGTGCTGCGCTCGATGTCGCCGGCCAGGTCAAGGACCTGGTGGCGGGAGACCGACTGGCCGAAAAAGGTGGTGGCCACGTCTTCCACGTGGTGGGCCTCGTCAAAGATGATTGCCTCGTAGCGGGGCAGCACCTCGCCGTAGCCGCCACGGCGGACGGCCAGGTCGGAGAAGAGCAGGTGGTGGTTGACCACCAGCAGGCGGCAGGCCGCGGCCCGCCGCCGCAGGCGGTTGAGGAAGCAGGCCGTGGCATGGGGACATTCGCTGCCAGGGCAGGAGTGGGACTGGCAGCAGATCTTCTGCCACAGGCCGGAGGCGGACGGCAGCCAGGGCAGCTCGGCCCGGTCGCCGAACTCGGTCTCCGCCATCCACTGTTCGAGCCGTTCGATGTCCAGCCCTTCCAGGAGGGCCTCGCTGGCCGCGGCCCGTACCTGGTGCCAGCGGTACAGGCAGAGGTAGTTCTGGCGTCCCTTGACGCAGAGGGCCGCCAGGTCGGGGTCGAGGATCCTGCGGAGCAGGGGGATGTCGCGGCGTATGATCTGGTCCTGCAGGTTGCGGGTATTGGTGGAGATGACCACCCGGCGGCCGCTGAGCACTGCCGGCACCAGGTAGGCCAGGGTCTTGCCGAGGCCGGTCTCCGCCTCCACCACCAGGCAGGCGGCCGGGCCGGGGGATTCCCCGGTATCGGTGGCAAGGAGGTCGGCCACGGCAGCGGCCATCTCCCGCTGCCCGGGCCGGGGTTCGTAGCCGGGCAGGTGGCGGGAGAGCAGGCCGTCTTCGGCAAAGATCCGTTCCATTACCCCTGCGCCGCCAGGATGTCCAGCGCCACCTCGCGCACCTGCGGATCCGGGTCGTCGGCCATGGCCCGGACATGGGCCAGGGCCTCCGGTGTCGCAATGATGCCGAGCACGCTCACGGCCTCGCCGCGCACCCGGGCCAGGTCACTCTTCAGCGCCTCTGCCAGGGCCGGCACGGCCAGGTTGACCTGGTGCGGTCGTACCTCGACCAGGTACTCGAACAGGACCGAGACTCCGAGCCGGACCGCGAACCGTTCGTCCTGCAGGAGCCGGCCGGTCCACTGGTAGTATCGCGGCTCCTGTTTGAACATGGCGACGATATTCTCCACATGTCCCATGTCCAGGAAATCGGCAATGACCCGGAGGAGTTCGTCGTCAGAGACCTCGGCACGGTTGGTCCGGTTGCTGGCAGGTGGCAGATCGTGCTGCATGGAATTTCCCGTTGTTGCAGATGAATCATGGGCCGTGGACGAGGCGCGCCGTCCGGCTATAGTCCATACCATGGCAGCGGCGGCCAGGCAATCTGAGAATAACTGCCAGTGGTTCTTGACACATCTTTTTTTCGGTTGTAGAACAAAATTCACTGGATGAGCCGAAATCCCCGGGGCAGCGGTGGTCCCGGAACCGGGTCCCGGAGAGACCGGAACCCGCCCCCGGTCCGCCAGAGCACTGATGCGTCATC
>WFUT01000222.1 GCA_015484845.1 Desulfobulbaceae bacterium | reverse complement strand
GCAGGGGATTGCCGTAGTCACCGCTGGCGATGCGCCTGATACCCATGATCAGCTGCTCGAAAGGTCTGTTGAGCCAGTAGTGCAGGAACAGGTTGACGCAGACGACCATGATGCCGATGATGACCAGGGTGAGGACCAGGGCGGTGCGGATGGTGTTGCTCCGCGCGCTCAGCAGGCTGCCGTCATTGAAATAGAGGGAGACCGAGCCGATCTCGCGCTGATCTTTCCTCAGGATCCTGGTCCTGCTCAGGCGCCAGCCGGGCGTTGTCTTCCTGTCAAGGACGGTATCGCCCCGGTCGGTCCGCACGGTAATGCCGGCGATGTAGTCGTGGTTCTGCAGGTAGACACCGGCAATATGCCACATGGTCTGCGTGTCCCGCCTGAGCAGGGGGAAATAGAGGACACTGGCCACCTCGCCGGTGAGCCGGTCGGCCCTGGCCCGCAGATCCCGGGACAGGGCCCGGTTGGAGATCACCCGATAGGAGGCGCCGAGCAGGGCGACCACCAGGAGCACGGTCAGGGTCAGGCCAAGGACCATGTCCCGGGCCACGGTGCGCCTTTTCAGCAGTGATATCGGTCGAAAATGCATCAGGCCGGAAGCGGGTCGTCGCCGGATCGTTGAAGGAATGGTCGTGGGTTTATGGTTTACGATATCACAGGGGAAAGTATAATACAAAGTGATACCTGTGGCGCGGAACGCGCCCCGGGGCCGGAGCATCCCGTCCCGTCACGGGCACGTCCCGTGAAGCGGCACACGTGCGGCGGCAGTTTCATTTTCCCCTGAATCCTGCAATTGGTACCTAAATCCTGCAATTGGCAATTTTGCCGGAGATGCGAGGCATCAAGGGCGCAGACGTATACGAATACTTCAGTTGATGTTTCAGGGTTTGTTGCGGCTGTGAACCGGGAACCGGGTCCAGCCATGCTGGTTTATATAGAGATGGGGGCCATGACAGCCTGGATTGTTTTTTTCTTCCTCTTTTTTTTCTCCCTTCTGCCGCGGCCTCTTTATGCAGCCAAAGTGACGGTGGTCACCGAGGAGTGGATCCCCTACAGCTTTGTCAGCAACGGGCACGTAATCGGCATATCCACCGAGATCGTGGAGCAGGCCCTCCATCGGGCCGGGGTCTCCATCGCCGGCGGCCAGGTACGGCTCATGCCGTGGGCCAGGGCCTACTACACGGTGCGGCGCAACAGGAACACCCTGATCTACACCATCCTGCGCACGCCGGAACGGGAATCCCTGTTCAAGTGGGTCGGCCCCCTGGTTCCACCGGACAGCTTTTATTTCTTCAAGCTCGCCAGCCGCACCGACATCCGGCTCCACTCGCTGGCCGATGCGCGTTCCTACCGCATCGGCATCCTCAAGGACAGCGTGCACGGCCAGTTCCTGCGCCGGCACGGTTTTGACGCCTCCAACCTTGACCCGGCATCCTACCAGGTACAGAACATGAAGAAGCTGATCAACGGCCGGGTTGACCTGATCGTGGACGTGGGACGAACGGTCCGGTTGCGGGCGGAGAGACTGGGGATCCCGTATGCGACCTTTGCCAGGGCCCTGTTTCTCTTCCGGCAGGAGTACTACATGGCCTTTAGTCGCGATACCCCCGATGCCCTGGTCCACAGGGTGGGCGCGGCCCTGGCCGCCATGAAGAAGGACGGCACCGTGGAGCGGATACTCTGCCGTTACCAGGGGCTTGCAGCGGAGGGGAAGAAGTGGTGATCGACGCCGGCGAGGCAGTGCATGTTATCCTTGGCCGCCTGAAGAAACTGCCCGCCGGGGGCCGGCTGGAGCTGCTGACCTGGAAGCGGGATCGTTCGCTGGTCTTTGTCCGGCAGGCGGACGGACGCGTCCTGGTGGAGGAGAGGGGCTTTCGGAACCAGGAATACACGGTGGAGCCGGGCCGGCTGAGAAAGCTGCTCCGGACCCTGCTCAAGCGGGAGTTTCCGCGCAGCCGCCGGATCCGGGTCCTGGTGCACGGCCTCGGGCCGTGACGCGCCGTGCTCAGCCGGCGGTGAACCTGCGGATGTACCAGGCCGCCGCCTTGTCCAGGCCGTCGCGCACCGAGAAGCGGGGATCGTAGCCCAGCAGGTCCCTGGCCTTGCCGATATCGGCAAGGGAGTGGCGGACATCGCCGGCCCGGAAATCGCGGTGCACCGCCTGCGCGGCCGCGGCCCGGGGATGCTTGGGGGCGACCCGGTCCCTGATCAGGACAAAGAGCTCGTTGAGCGTGGTCCGCTGGCCATAGGCCACGTTGTAGACCTGGTCGGCGGCCTGGTCCCTGTCCGCCGTGGCGGCCATGATGTTGGCCTGGACACAGTTGTCGATGAAGCAGAAGTCGCGGCTGGTCTCGCCGTCGCCGTTGATGTAGACCGGCTCGTCTTTGAGCAGGCCGGCGAACCACTTGGGGATCACCGCGGCATAGGCGCCGTCCGGGTCCTGGCGCTGGCCGAAGATGTTGAAGTAGCGCAGGCCGATGGTCCTGAAACCGTAGGTCCGGGCAAAGACCCCGGCGTAGAGCTCGTTGACCAGCTTGGTCACTGCGTAGGGCGAGAGCGGGTTGCCGATCCGGTCCTCCTGCTTGGGCAGGTCCGGGTGGTCGCCGTAGGTGGAGCTGGAGGCGGCATAGACAAACCGCCTGACCCCGGCGTCCCGGGCCGCCACCAGCATGTTGAGAAACCCGGAGATATTGTTGGCATTGGTGGTCACCGGGTCCTCGATGGAGCGGGGTACCGAGCCGAGGGCCGCCTGGTGGAGCACGTAGTCTGCATCCGCGCAGGCCCGGCGGCAGGTGTCCATGTCCCGGATATCACCCTCGATGAGGGTGAACCTGCGCCACTGTTCTTCGCTGACCAGGCCCTGTACCTCGTCGAGGTTGTGGCGATGGCCGGTGGAGAAGTTGTCCAGGCCGACGACCTGCTGATCCAGGCCGAGCAGGGTCTCCAGCAGGTTGGAGCCGATGAAGCCGGCAACGCCGGTGATGAGCCATGTGCGTGGATTTTCGATGAGCTGCCGCTGTCGCTGCTGGTATGTCGTCATGTCGGGTCCGTGGGGTGAACGTGTGTGCCGGCGGCGTTGCGGGAGAACGGAACGGCCGTGAACAGGAGATATCTCTTAGTACTATGCCCCCGGTGCCGGCAAATGTCAACATGCCGGCGGCCTGGCGCCCGCCTTGTTGCCGGGCGGTGGGCCGGGAGACGGTGCGGGGCCGGTGAAGGGAGATGGCCGCCTGGACCGGCCACAACGGATGCGGTGCGGCAGTGAGCGACGGGCGGAAGATCATCCATGTTGACATGGACGCCTTTTTCGCGGCCGTGGAACAGCGGGACCGTCCCGCCCTGCGCGGCCGGCCGGTGGTGGTGGGCGGTGATCCGCGCGGCCGCGGCGTGGTGGCCGCCTGTTCCTACGAGGCCCGGGTCTTCGGCATCCACTCGGCCATGTCGTGTGCGCGCGCCCGGCGCCTCTGCCCGGAGGCGGTCTTTGTCCGGCCCAGCCGGGAGAAGTACCAGCGGGTCTCGGCGCAGATCATGGCGATCTTTTTCCGCTACACCGACCTGGTGGAGCCCCTGTCCCTGGACGAGGCCTTCCTGGACGTGACGCACAACCATGCCGGCATCCCGTCGGCGACCTGGATCGCGGCGGCACTCAAGAAAGAGATCCTGGCGCAGACCGGCCTCACCGCCTCGGCCGGCGTCTCCTGCAACAAGTTCCTCGCCAAGGTCGCCTCGGACATGGACAAGCCCGACGGCCTGACCGTGATCCGGCCCGAACAGGCCCTGGCCTTCATCCACCGCCTGCCGGTGGGCAGGTTTTACGGGGTGGGGCCGGTCACCGAGCGGCGGATGCACGCCCTGGGCATCCGCACCGGCGCCGACCTGTACCGGTACGGACGCCGGGAGCTGGTGGCCTCCTTTGGCCGGGCCGGTGAATTTTTCCATGACATCGCCCGCGGCATTGACCGACGGCCGGTGCGGCCGCGCCGGGAGCGCAGGTCCATGGGCGCGGAGACCACCCTGGCCCGCGACACCGACGACCGGCAGCAGATGATGGCCATCCTCGCCGACCTGGCCGGCCGGGTGGGCGCGGGCCTGGAGCAGCGCCGCACGGGCGGCCGCACCCTGACCCTCAAGGTGCGCTACGAAGACTTCACCACTGTCAGCCGTTCCCGCACCCCGGGCACCATCTTCACGGAGTCCGGCGACATCATGGCCCACGTTCCGGCGCTGCTGGCCGCCACCGAGGCCGGCAGGAGAAAGGTGCGCCTGCTGGGGATCACGGTGGCCAACCTGGTGGCGATCCCGGCCCACAGGGCCTGCCGGCAACTGCTGCTGCCCTTTGTTCCCCTGCCCCGGGAAGGCCGCCGGGACGGGCCGTGATTCCACTGTTTCCCTGTCGCCCCTGTTCGGGTACAATGGCGGCCGGACACCGGATGTTTTTCCGGTCTTCGCGGCCACGGGAGGGCGCATGTTCACAGAGATGATCACGACCCTGGCCCGGGGCGGGCAGCCGGACCCGGCCCGGCTGCGGCAGCGGTTCCGGCTGGCCCTGACCAAGAAACTGGCCGTGGTAGGGCTGCCGCCCGCCTTCTGGGTGCAGGATCCCAAGATCAATCCCAGGGCGGATCATCTCTTCTGGGCGGCCCTGCTCCTGGATGACCGGGAAGGGGTGGAGCTGGTGTCCTCTGTCATCGCTGTCGAGCAGGCCGAACAGCCGCCGGGCAGGGACGTTTCCGTGGAGGAGCACCTTGCCGGCCTGGCGGAAGAGCTGCTGGACCTGGTTCCACCGGACCGGCGCGATCGGCTGCGGCAACAGGTGGACCGCCTGCTCGGGGTCCGGGAAAGGGCGCCGGAAGATCCCGGCCCGGAAACCGAACAAGGGAAACGAGATCCATGCAGGAAGTGACCTTCGGTATCGCCATACTCCTGGCCGGCGGCCTGCTCTCTGCCAAGCTCGTCCAGCTGGTCCGGCTGCCGTCGGTCACGGGATTTATCCTGGCCGGCCTGGTCCTTGGCCCCTCCGGCCTTGGCCTGATCACCATGGAGACCATGGGCCACCGCCTGGATCACTTCACCCAGATCGCGCTCATGCTGATCGCCTTCGGCATCGGCGAGCACATCGAGCTGCGCCGGCTGGGCGACGTGGCCCGCGATGTGGGCTATATCTCGGTGATCCAGGCCCTGGGCGCCTTTGTCATGGTGGTGGCAGGCGTCCTGGTCACCACCTGGCTCCTGGGTGATCCGGCGCTGCCCCGGCAGCGCCTGGTCCTCGCCCTGCTCCTGGGCGCCGTGGCCGTGGCCACCGCGCCGGCCGCCATCCTGCACGTTGTCCGGGAGCTGGGCGCCCGGGGCCCGCTCACGGCCACCCTCATGGCCGTGGTGGCCGTGGATGACGGGATTGCCATCATCATCTTTGGCATGGCCATGTCCGCGGCCCACCAGCTCGTCGGCCGGGATGTGGTCCTTGCGCACGCGGTCCTGGCCAGTGTCTACGAGATCGTTTTTTCCCTCGTCATCGGCGTGGCCACGGGGCTCGTCATCGACATCGTGCTCCACAGGCTGCACCGGCGCGGCGAGATGCTCACCGGTGGCCTGGCCCTGCTCCTGCTCTGCGGCGAGACCACCCGCATGCTCAACCTGTCGCCGCTGCTGGCCGGCATGATGGCCGGATTTGTCATCATCAACCGGGCCGAACGTGACGTGCGCCTGTTCCGGGCCCTGAACGCCTTTGAGCCCCCCATCTACGTGCTCTTCTTCACCCTGGCCGGGGCCCATCTCGACCTGGCGGCCCTGCGCCTGGCCGGATGGGTCGGGCTGGTCTACTTCGTGGCCCGGATTGTCGGCAAGTATGGCGGTACCTGGCTCGGCGGCCTTTTGTCCGGCGCCCCGGCCATGGTCCGTAACTCTCTCGGCCTGGCCCTGGTGCCCCAGGCCGGGGTGGCCATTGGCCTGGTCTTCATGATCGGCAGCGATCCCCGCCTGGCCGCGTGGACCACCGTCATCACGCCGGTGGTCCTGGCCGGGGTCGTGCTCTCCGAGCTCGGTGGTCCGCTCCTGGTGCACCTTACCCTGGAGCGCGCCGGCGAGACCGCGCAACGCCAGGGACATCCCGAGTGCGGCGAGCTGCGGGGCCGGGCCTGCGATACCTGGCTGCGCGGACCGGCCGGGGTCAGGCTGGCGCCCTGGTCCCGGGAGCCCCTGCATCCGCCGGCACATCCCGAGAGCGTGGTGGTGTTCGGGGCCTGCCATGCCTCCACCGTCCGCGGCCTGGCCCGGGTCGCCACCATCCTGGCCCACCACTACCATGCCCTGCCCATGTCGGTCCGGATCCTGGACAGCTCGGAGCGGGGCCGTAAGAGCAGGGAGGAACTCGCCGCCATGTTCCTGCCGGAGATCGACGAGGCCAGGGGGCTCGGTTATCCGCTGCTCACCGAGGTGATCTATGACAGCCCGGCCTCGGGCCTGGTCTCGGCCGTGGAGTACAACGACGCCCGGGCCGTGGTCCTGGGCTATCCCCTGGGCCGCAATCCGCTGGCCTTCCAGAAGGTCCTGGACAAGGTGGCGGCCAACGTGCTCTGCCCCCTGGTGGCGGTCCGTTTCGTCGGCACCCTGTCCTTTGACCGGCTCCTGGTCCCCTTTCTCGCGCCGGGTGAGCCCGACGAACTGCTGCCCGTTCTCGAGGCCCTGGCCACGGCCGGACAGCCCGAGATCACCTTTCTTCACCTGCTCCATGCCGACTGCAGCCGGCGCGAGATCCGGGCGGCCGAAGAACGGATCCGGCAGTGGCTGGACCTGCACCTGGTGGACGCCAGGACCGACTATCGGGTGGAGGCCGCGGAATCCAGGCTGGAGGCGATCCTGGAGAGCGGTCGCAGCCATGACCTGGTCATCATGACCGCGGCCCGGCGGCGACGTTTCAGGCGCCTGATCTTCGGCGCCCTGGCCAACTCGGTGGTGCGCAACTGCCGGACCCCGGTCTTCGTTGTCTACACGCCGGACAGGGCCCGTCTGGAAGGCGCCGGGCGGGTTGGGGCATGAACAGGGAGCGGATCATCGTCATCGGCGCCGGGGCAGGCGGCATGCTGGCCGCCGGCCGGGCCGCCGCCGCGGGCGCCGAGGTGCTCCTGCTGGAGAAGATGCGCTCCCCGGGCCGCAAGGTGCGGATCACCGGCAAGGGACGCTGCAACCTGACCAATATCGCGCCCCTGCCCGAGTTCATCGAGCATTTCGGCCGCAACGGCCGTTTCCTGCGCCAGTCCTTTCACCGGTTTTTCGCTCCCGAGCTGATGGAGTTTTTCCGGTCCCTGGGGGTGGAGCTGGTCATTGAGCGGGGTGGCCGGGTCTTTCCTGCCTCGGGCCGGGCCCCGGACGTGGTGGCGGCGCTGCGCCACTGGCTTGGCCGGCAGGGGGTCGAACTCCGGACCTCGGCACCGGTGGACGATATCATCGTCGAGGCGGGCAGGGTCCGGGGCGTGGTCTGCCGCGGCCGCAGGATCGGGGCCCGGGCCGTCGTCCTGACCACTGGTGGCGCCTCCTACCCGGCCACCGGCTCCACCGGTGACGGCTACCGGATGGCCGGGGCGGCCGGTCACCGGATCGTGCCGGTCCGGCCTGCCCTGGTGCCGCTTGTTACCGCGGGTGAGAGCGCCTTTCGCATGGCAGGGCTGCGCCTGCGCAACACCGGCGTGCGCCTTGTCGTGGACTCGCGGCAGCGGGCCCGCCTGTTTGGTGAGCTGGAGTTCACGGACCAGGGGGTTGCCGGGCCCACGATCCTCACCCTGAGCGGCATGGCCGTGGACGCACTGCGCGGCCGGCGGCAGGTGGAACTGGTCCTGGACCTGAAACCGGCCCTGGACGAGCGCAGGCTGGATGCCAGGCTGCAGCGGGACTTTGCCCGCCGTGGCAAAGAACCCCTGGCCAGCGTGCTGCGCGGCCTGCTGCCCCGGGAGTTGGTGGCGGTCTGCCTGGAGCTGACCAGCCTGCCACCGGGCCTGGCAGCCGGCCAGGTGAGGGCCGGGCAGCGCAGGCGGCTGCGCACCTGGCTCAAGGATTTCCGCCTCCGTGTCACCGGCCACCGGCCCCTTGCCGAGGCCATTGTCACGGCCGGCGGCATCGACCTGCGGGAGGTGGATCCCCGCACCATGCAGTCCCGGCTCGTGGCCGGGCTCTTTCTTGCCGGCGAGATCCTGGACCTGCAGGGTGATACCGGCGGCTATAACCTGCAGTCCGCATTTTCCACCGGCTGGCTGGCCGGCGGTGCGGCTGCCGCCCTGTCCCGGGAGGCGTAAGATCAGACCATGTTCCTTCCCACCACCAGAAAAGAGTGCCGCACCCTGGGCTGGGACCGGCTCGATATCGTCCTGGTTACGGGCGACGCCTACATCGACTCTCCCTTCATCGGCGTGGCGGTCATTGGCAGGGTCCTGCTCGATGCCGGCTTCCGGGTCGGCATCATTGCCCAGCCGGACACGGATTCCGGGGCCGACATCACCCGCCTGGGCGAGCCCCTGCTCTTCTGGGGAGTCAGCGGCGGCTGCATCGACTCCATGGTCGCCAACCGCACCGCCTCGGGCCGCAGGCGCCTGCGCGACGACTATACCCCGGGCGGCCGCAACGACCGCCGGCCGGACCGGGCGGTCCTGGTCTACACCAACCTGATCCGCAGCCACTTCAAGCAGACCCGGCCCATCGTCCTGGGCGGCATCGAGGCCAGCCTGCGCCGGATCTCCCACTATGACTTCTGGTCCGACCGGGTCCGCCGCTCGATCCTGGCCGATGCCAAGGCGGATTTCCTTCTCTACGGCATGGCCGAGCGCTCGGTGGTGGAACTGGCCCGCTGCCTGCGCCGGGGCGACGATCCCCGCACCATCCGCGGCCTCTGCTACCTGGCGCGGGATCTCCCCCCGGAGACCACGATCCTGCCTGACCATGCCGAGGCGGCCGGTGACCACCGGGCCTTTGCGCGGATGTTCACAGAGTTCTATCGCAACCAGGATCACCGGACCGGCCGTCGGCTGGCCCAGCGGCAGGACAGCCGCTACCTGGTCCAGAACCCGCCCCAGCCACCGCTCTCCACCGGGGAACTGGACCACGTTCACGAGCTGCCCTTTGAGCGGGACCTGCATCCGGGGCACCGCGCCAGGGGCGAGGTCCGGGCCCTGGAGACGATCCGCTTTGCCATCGCCACCCACCGCGGCTGCTACGGCGAGTGTAACTTCTGCGCCATTGCCGTGCACCAGGGCCGCACCGTGCACTGGCGCAGCCAGGAGTCGATCCTGCGCGAGGCCCGCGCCATGGCCGCCCATCCGCGTTTCAAGGGCACCATTGCCGACGTGGGCGGGCCCACCGCCAACATGTATGGATTCGAGTGCCGAAAAAAACTGGAGCAGGGAAGCTGTTCCGCGAAACGGTGTCTCTACCCCGCAGCCTGTCCCTCCCTGGCCATCGATCACCTGCCGCAGCTCGAGCTGCTGCGCAAGCTGCGGCAGGTGAAGGGGGTGAAGAAGGTGGTGGTCGCCTCGGGCATCCGCTACGACATGATCCTGGCCGACCGGAAAAACGGCCTTGCCTACCTGCGCGAGGTGATCCGCCACCACGTCTCCGGCCAGATGAAGATCGCGCCGGAACACTGCGTGCAACATGTCCTGGCCTGCATGGGCAAGCCGGGGCCGGAGTCACTGCTCGCCTTCCGTGACCTGTTCTACCGGCTGACCGCCAGGGAGGGATTGCGGCAGTTCCTCACCTACTACATCATTGCCGCCCACCCGGGCTGCACCCTTGGCGATATGCGGGAACTGAAACGGTTTGCCCGCCGCCGCCTGGGAACCCTGCCCCGGCAGGTGCAGATCTTCACGCCCACGCCGACCACCTGGTCGACCCTCATGTACCTGACCGGGCGTAATCCCTTTGCCGACAGGCCCTGTTTCGTGGAAAAGACGGTGCGCGGACGCGAGGCGCAGAAGGCGGTTCTCACCGGTGATGGCCGGGGAGGCGGGGCGGGACGGCCCCGTCGGCGACCGGGCCGGTGAACAGAGGGAACCGGCACGGGCCGGGGCCTGGCCGGTCTCGAGGGGCGCCCTTCGGGATTGCCAATTGCAGGATGGAAGGTTGAACATGGAGACGCATCCACAGGGAGGAGAGGATGAACCGGATATTCGAATGGGCCACCTGGCTCTTTGATCCGCTGAACCAGTTCTACGAACACGAGCATGTCCATCGCAAGATCTCTGTCATGCTGGTGGTTTTCTTTATCTTCAGCCTCGGGGTCATCGAGCTCAGGCGGCGGCAGCTCCTTCCCGACGCCCTGGCCCAGGTGGTCCCGTCCAACCATTTCTATGCCATTGGCGGCGCCTTCACCGTTATCCTGGTGCTCGAGGTGATCAGCCTGATCTTTGTCCTGCCCTGTTCCTTTTCCCATTCCGTGGGCAAGCAGTTCGAGATCCTTTCCCTGATCCTGATGCGCAACGCCTTCAAGGAGCTCTCCCACTTCCAGGAACCGGTGACCTTTGTCGGCAATGAACACGGGGTCCTGCATATCTTATCCGACGGTTTTGGCGCCGTCCTGATCTTCGGCCTGCTGGGAGTCTATTACTTCCTGCAGGGCAGGGGCGGGGATAAGGGTGACCAGATCGAGGACCTGTACAGCTTTGTCGCGGCAAAGAAGGGTATTGCCCTTCTTCTCCTGGCCGCCTTTTTCTTCATGGGCGTCCGCGCCCTCCATGGCACCGTCATCGGCGATGGGGACGGTGATTTTTTCCACGATTTCTATACCCTGCTGATCATCACCGATATCCTCCTCGTCCTGGTCGCCCAGTGTTTCCATCCCACCTTTTTCGCGGTCTTCCGCAATTCGGGCTTTGCCCTCTCCACCATGATCATCCGCTTTGCCCTGGTGGCGCCGGTCTACTACAACGTCCTGCTCGGCCTGGCGGCAATCGGGCTCGCCATCCTCATGCACCTGATCAGCATGTTTTTGTTTCCGGACAGGTAGGAAGGCCCGGCGGCTGATCGGGGCGTAGTGGCGCGGGCCGGAAAGAAAGGGACCGCTTCAGTGGTGGCCGTCGGTGTGGCCGAGGGTCGCGAGCAGCCGTTCCATGTGGAGTCGGTGGGAGCCGCGCCAGTAGATCCGGCGGCAGGCGGGGCAGATATGGAAGTGGTGGTAGTACTTCCGGGTCAGGGGCTGCAGCCGGTGCAGGATGGCGGCCTTGGCCACCGGTTGCAGCAGGGTGTTGCAGCGCAGGCAGCGGCTGAAGGGCCGTGTTTTCCCTGCCAGGTCATAGAGGGCCAGGACCTCGGCGAGCTGTTCCCTGGGGTCCTGGCTGCGGACCAGGTGGCCGTGGACGACCCGGCCGCGCTTGAGCAGGTCGCGGTTGCGGCTGAGCAGGATCCTGCCTTCCGCGGCGCCCTTTTCCGCCAGGCCGCGGTCGTCGAGACCCGGCGCCGTCGCCGTGTCCATGCCGGCCATCCGCAGCAGGGTCGCCAGCTTGCCCACGTTGACATCGGCCAGGAAGCGGATCGCCTCCACTGTCTCCGGCCTCAGGAGCGTGGGGCGGGTCGGGTCGACGGGTGCGGCCAGGGGAAAGACATCCACCCGGCCCCCCTCTTCCGGGACCCAGGCCAGGGTGACGTCCTGCTCCCCTGCCGTGATCCTGTCGATCTCCGTGTGCGGGATACGCAGGGATTCGATGATGTCCTTGATGGAGGCCCGGCGGTCGAGGGTGTAGGCCACTTGGCCCGGGCGCCGGTGGCGGGGATGGAGCAGGTCCTTGAGATTGCCGTGGAAACGGATATCCAGGACAGGCGGCATGGTGATCAGCAGGTGAGATGAAAGCCGGCGCCCACCTTGCGGCCCTGTTCGTAGAGCTCGTTGAAGGTTTGTATTGCCTCGCGGGTCGGCTGCTCGATGAGCTCGATGTCCTTGACCCGGAGGAAGTCGCGCAGGGTATCGGATGCCCGCATGAGACCCGGGTTGCCGCTGCCGAGCACGATCACCTCCACGCCGTCCTCGAGCAGGGGCTGCAGGTCGCCCACGTCACAGACGTGGCCGCTCTGCCGCCACCATTCGGGCAGCACCCTGCCGTCCCTGATGAGCAGGTCCTTTGTGTACCAGGTGGTGCCTATCCGCATGCGGCCGAATTCGTAGTCTGTAATCATGGCGCTGGCTTTCGGTTTCAGGGTTTCGGATTGGAGGCTGCCGATTGTACCCTGAGCATGGTACCGCCCCTGTGCCGAACTGGCAACAATTTCGTTGCGGTTGCGGTGGTTGCGGACCAGTTCCTTATTTTCGACCTATGCGGAGCTCTTCGCGCCAGCAGTAGAGCACAGGCACCACGAAGACGGTCAGGATGGCAATCGACATGCCGCCGAACGAGGGGATGGCCATGGGCACCATGATGTCGGCGCCGCGGCCGGTGGAGGTGAGGATGGGCAGCAGGGCCAGGATGGTGGTGGCCGAGGTCATCAGGGCCGGCCGGATACGCCGCTGTGCCCCGGCCAGGACCATGGCCCGGACCTCCTCCCTGCTCCTGCCGGTGAAACGGGCGCGGGATTCGTCCAGGTAGGTGGCCATGAGGACGCCGTCGTCCGAGGCAATACCGAACAGGGCCAGGAAGCCGACCCAGATGGCCACGGACAGGTTGATGGGGTGGACCTGGAAGAGCTGGCGCATGGAGTCGCCGAAGACGGAGAAATCGAGAAACCAGTCCTGGCCATAGAGCCAGATCATGAGAAATCCGCCCGACCAGGCCACCAGGATGGAGGAGAAGACCATCAGGGTGGTGGCCAGGGACTTGAACTGCAGGTAGAGGATGACCATGATCAGGAGCAGGGCGAGCGGCAGGATGACGGCCAGCCGTTTCTGGGCCCGGACCTGGTTCTCGAAATTGCCGGCAAAGGTGTAGGAGACCCCGGCCGGAAGGACCAGCTCGCCGGAATCGATCTTCTCCTGCAGGAACCGGGAGGCATCCTCCACCACGTCCACCTCGGCCGTGCCCTTCCTGCCGTCAAAGAGCACGTAGCCGGTGAGAAAGGTGTCCTCGCTCTTGATCATCTGCGGGCCGCGGGTATAGCGGGTGCGGGTGAGCTGGACCAGGGGGATCTGTTCGCCGCCCGGCGCCGCCACCAGGATATGCTGCAGCGATTCCATGGAGTCGCGCAGTTCCCGCAGGTAGCGGATGCGGACCGGGTAGCGCTCCCGGCCCTCCACGGTGGTGGTGATCCGGCGGCCGCCCACGGCCACGGCCAGGACCTCCTGGACCCTGGCCAGCCGGATACCGTAGCGGGCAATGGCATCGCGGTCGACGACGATCTCGAGATAGGGTTTGCCCACCACCCGGTCGGCGAGCACGGTGGGCGGGTTCACCGAGGGCACCTGCTTGAGCAGCTCTTCCATTCGCAGGCCCACCGCCTCGATGGTGGCCAGGTCCGGACCCTTGATCTTGATGCCCATGGGCGCCCGCATGCCGGTCTGCAGCATGATGATGCGGGTGGCGATGGGCTGCAGCTTGGGCGCCGAGGTGACGCCCGGGATCTCGGCGGCGCGGACGATCTGCTGCCAGATGTCGTCGCTGGTCCTGATGCCGGGCCATGGCTCGCGGCCCGGGTTGATGGCGGGATCCAGGGCAGGGCGCCAGAGGCGGAAGGGCTTGCCGTCGGGATCAGGGACGAGGCGGCCCTGGTCGTCCCGCTCGAACCGTCCCTGCACCAGGTAGGGCATGCCGTCGGCCGCCGGCAGCAGGGTGCCGTCCGGGGCACGGAAGTAGTCCTTGCGGTCAGGACGGTAGGCGAAGCGCAACCGGTTGCCGTTGCCATCGGTCAGGTATTCGGGGCAGTAGTTGATGATGGTCTCGATCATGGAGAGCGGCGCCGGGTCCAGGGCGGTCTCTGCCCGGCCGAGCTTGCCCACCGCGCTCTCCACCTCGGGAATGGCCGAGATCCGCCGGTCCTGCGTGGCCAGGACCTCCTGGACCTCGGCAATGCCGGCATGGGGCATGGTGGTGGGCATGTAGAGAAAGGACCCTTCGTCCAGGGGTGGCATGAACTCCTTGCCCAGGCCGGGAAAGGCGTGGGAAAGCGCCACCAGCGGCCGCGCCTGGCGGATACCCTCGGGCAGGCCGGCGGTCATCCTCGGCACCCCGATCCAGATCATGGCCCCCAGCAGGGCGAGCAGCAGCGGCAGGGCCAGGAAGAGCCCCTTGTGGCGCAGGCACCAGGCCAGCATCCGGGGATAGAAGAACTGGAAGAGCTGCAGCAGGCCGAGCAGCAGGCCGATCATCGTGGCCACGAAGAGGACGTTGTAGGTATCGCCCCGTTCCACGCCCAGCGGCAGCCAGTAGCGGCCGAGGAGGATGGTGATCAGGGCGATGGCGACCCAGCTCTCCACCCGGTTGAGCAGCAGCATGAAGCGGCGGGGCAGGAACTTGAGCACGAACCGGTACAGGCCGAACCCGGCCAGGATCCAGCCCAGGGGGCTGATCGTCCAGGCCACGAGCAGGCCGGCCGCGAGCAGCAGCGAGGGCATGACGAACTGCACCAGGCCGGGGACCCTGCCCCGGCGCGTCCTGGCGAAGAGCAGGTGGGCCAGGGGCGGCAGGACGGTGAGGGCCAGCACGATGGAGGCGATGAGGGCAAAGGTCTTGGTATAGGCCAGGGGCTTGAACAGCTTGCCCTCGGCCGCCTGCATGGTGAAGACGGGCAGGAAGCTGACAATGGTGGTGGAGACCGCGGTCAGGATGGCGCTGCCCACCTCGGTGGCGGCCTCGTAGATGATGGTCAGCGCCGGCGTGTCCGGGGCGGCCTCGTCGAGCCGGGTGAGGATGTTCTCGCAGATGATGATCCCCATGTCGACGATGGTGCCGATGGCAATGGCGATGCCGGACAGGGCGACGATGTTGGCGTCCACGCCCAGGACCTTCATGCCGATGAACGACATCAGCACGGCCAGGGGCAGCATGGCCGAGACCAGGAACGAGCTCTTGAAGTGCATCACCGAGATAAGGACCACGATGATGGTGATCAGGATCTCCTGGCCGAGCGCGGTCTTCAGGGTGCCCAGTGATTCGTGGATCAGGCCGGAGCGGTCATAGAAGGGGACTATGGTCACCTTGCTCACCGTGCCGTCGGCCAGGGTCTTGGACGGCAGGCCGGGGCTGATCTCCCGGATCTTGGCCTTGAGCCGCTTGATGGCCGCCAGCGGATTGTCGCCGTAGCGGACCACGGCCACGCCGCCCACCACCTCGGCACCGGCCTTGTCCAGGACCCCCCGCCGCATGGCCGGGCCCAGGGAGACGCGGGCCACGTCGCCGACCCGGATCGGCTGGTTGTCCGTGGCCCGGATAACTGCCTTCTCGATATCGGCAAGCCCCTTGATGAAGCCGATGCCGCGGATCACGTACTCCACGCGGTTGATCTCGATGGTGCGGGCGCCCACGTCGATATTGGACTGCTTGACCGCGGCAAAAACCTCCTCCAGGGTCACTCCCCGGTCACGGAGGGCGTCCGGGTCCACGTCGACCTGGTACTCCTTGACAAAGCCGCCCACCGACGCGACCTCGGAGATCCCGGCCACGCCCATCAGGCCGTAGCGCACGTACCAGTCCTGGATGGAACGGAGCTCGGCCAGGTCCCAGCCGCCGGTGGGATTGCCGTTTGTGTCCCGCCCTTCCAGCGTGTACCAGAAGATCTGGCCCAGGCCGGTGGCATCGGGGCCCAGGGTGGGGCGGACATCCGGCGGCAGGGTGCCCCGGGGCAGGCTGGCCAGTTTTTCCAACAGCCGGGAGCGGGACCAGTAGAACTCCACCGAGTCGTCGAAGATAACGTAGATGGTGGAGAAACCGAACATGGAGTAGCTGCGCACCGTCTTCACCCCGGGCAGGCCGAGCAGGGCCACGGTCAGGGGGTAGGTGACCTGGTCTTCCACGTCCTGGGGCGAGCGGCCGTCCCAGCGGGTGAAGACGATCTGCTGGTTTTCGCCGATGTCCGGGATGGCGTCCACCGGCACCGGGTCCCGGGGCAGCCAGGAGAGGTGAAAGTCAAAGGGCGCCACCATGAGCCCCCAGCCGGTCATGGCCAGCAGGGCCAGGCCAACCACCACCTTGTGCAGGAGGCAGAAACGGATGATGGCCCCGACCAGGCTGGTGGCCGGCGGCAGTTGCTGTTCCGGGCCGGGTGTTGTCATTGGACCTGGCGGCGTACCTCTCCGCAGCGGAGCATCATGGAGCCGTAGTAGGGATTGTTGATCTCGGTGCCGGCGGCCAGCCAGGTGGCGCCCCTGTTGTTGAAGGCCATGGGGCAGAACTGCTCGTAGAGCGGCATGTCCAGGCCGGTCCCGAAGAGGGACACGGTATCGGCCAGGGCCTGGCTGAAGGGAGCAAAGGCAGCGCGGATGGCCGCCAGGGTGGTGCTGTCGGCCAGGGGGAGCAGGGTGTCGTTGAGATGGACAGCGAGGGTCTCGGCCCGGTCAAGGCCCAGGTCGGCCAGGCTGGAGAAGACGCTGTCGGCCACCTGCGCCATGGCGGTGATCGCGGCCCGGGCCTTGTGTTCGTCATCCTTGGCCAGGGCCTTTTCCAGGGCGAGATAGTGTTCCACCAGCCTCCCCAGTTGCCGGCGCAGTTCCCTGTTGCCCGGCATGGCGGCCGCCACGTCGTCGAGCCGGAAACGGGTGCGCACCTGGCGGAAATGCTCGGCCATGGTCGCATAGATGGAGAGGCGCTCCGGCTGGTCGGCAGCCTCGTCCAGGAGCAGGAGGTCGTTCTTGAGCAGCATGGTGAGTTCCTGCCAGGCCAGCCGGTCGTCGCGGCCGAGCTTGTCCGGCGCAATGACGTTCAGCCTGGCAGCAAAGGATTGCATTGTCTTGCTGATCCGTTCCCGGTCTCCCTGGTGGACAGCCTGGGAGAGGGCGGCAAAGGAGCGGTTCAGCAGGTCGAGGCGGGAGAGGAAGAGGAGAGGTGGGGAGGCCTCGTCCCGCCTCGCTGCCGAGATATAGGGGTTCATCAGGGAAGGACGGCCCTGGATCTGGATGGCCGAGTCGATCTTGAAGGCGCCGCGGGTGACGACCAGCTCTCCTTCCTTCAGGCCGGCCTTTACCTGGTAGTGACCGTCCTGGCGGGCGCCGAGGATGATCTCCCGTCCCTCGTAGACCCCCTTTTTGCCCGGCTGCTGCACGTAGACCAGGGCGCGGCGGCCGGTGATCAGCGGTGCCGAGGCCGGGATCAGGAGCGGCGCCTTGTCCGGATCGCCCTTGGCACGGTTGAGGGTCACGGCACGGGCGAACATGCCCGGCTTGAGACGGCCATCACGGTTGTCCACGTTGAGACGGATCTTGACGGTCCGGGTCCGGTCGTTCACCAGGGGGTCGATATAGGCCACCTTGCCGCGGAACTCTTCGCCGGGAAAGGCCTCGACCGTGAAGAGGATCTCCTGGCCGAGACCGATGTCCTGCAGGTCGGATTCATAGGCCTCGAGCAGGACCCAGAGATGGTCGAGATCGGCGATGGTGTAGATGGGCTGGCCGGTGCGCACGTACATGCCTTCGGTGACGTTCTTACGGGTCACGATGCCGCCCATGGGCGCGGTCAGGGTGATGTGGTCGGCGGGCCGGTTGCGGTCCTCCATTGCCTTGATCTGGCGGTCGTTGAGGCCCAGCAGGCGCAGCTTCTCCCTGCTGGCCTCCACGGTCCGGGCCGCGGTGCGCCGCAGGAGTTCGTTCTGCGAGTTCTTCAGCCTGTCCAGGGCTGCCCGGGCCTGGATCAGCTCGGCCTGGGCCGTGAGCAGTTCCGGGCTGTAGATCCGGGCCATGGGCTGGCCCTTGCGCACCGCGGACCCGGTGTAGTCGACAAAGAGCCGGTCGATGCGGCCGCCGACCCAGGCGGTGATGGTGCCCAGCCGCGTCTCGTCGTAATCGACCCGCCCGACCATGCGGACCTGGCGACGGGCACCGCCGCGGACCACCGGGCTCACCTCGACCTGCGCCAGCTTCCTTGCCTGCTCGTCCAGGCTGATGCGGCGCAGGCTGGTCTGTTCTTCCGGCTCCCTGTCCACGGTGACCTTGATGAGATCCATGAAACAGATGGGGCACTGGCCCGGCTCCGGCAGCCTGATCTGCGGATGCATGGAGCAGGTCCAGAAGGTGGCCTTTCCGGCCTGCCTGCCGGCCAGGAGACTACCCGGCCCGGCCAGCAGGAAGACGAGGAAAAGAACAGGAGAGAGGCGTTTGACAGGAGGTACGCTCATGGGCTCTTCCCGGTGGATGATTTTTCTTGTACGGAACACGGTTCTTCTCACGGCACCGCTTCTTTTCCACGGCACCGCTTTTTTTTCTTCTCTCTTCTCGTGACACCGCTCTGCGGTGTCACGCAACCATGCCCGCTCCTGCGGGCAAAACTACCTGGCCGGCAGCTTCTCCGGCTCCTGCCCCATCGCTTTCAGCTTCTGCAGGTACTTCTCCGGGTTCTGCCTGAACTGGGACGGACAGCCATTGCAGCAGAAATAGACCCGCTCTCCCTTGTAGTCGGCGTAAATCTGCTTGTTGATCGGGCCGCCCATGACCGGGCAGGTGGTCTGGGCCGCGGCCAGGGCCAGGGCCGCCCCGGCCAGGATAACGGTGGTCATGGTGGCGAGAATGGCAAGGGATCTGAAAAGATGTCGCATGGGATTCTCCAGTGTGGTGGTTATGGCGCTGTGCGCCGTACATTGCTGCTGCGCCGCCCGGCGGCGCAACAGGTACTCGGGGTGGAGGCACGGACGCTGAGCGCCCTGTCCGCTTGCAGCGATAATTGTCGCAACCCCGTTATAATCTCGTGGTCGGCTATGTCCCCGCTTACCGTGTTTCCCAGCGGGCCAGGGTCGTGCCGCTCAGCTCTTCCAGGCGGGCCACGGTGATGGCCCGCTCGGCCAGGGCCCGGCTCTCTTCCAGCTCGAAGTCGAGCAGGCCCCGCTGGGCGTCCATGAGCTCCAGGATCGAGTAGGTGCCGCCCTGGAATCCCTCCAGGGCCACCTCCAGCTCCTGCCGGATCTTCGGCACCAGGGAGTCCCTGAACAGGGCGATCTTCCGTTCGGCTTCCCGGTAGCGGTAGAGAAGTTGCTCCACGTCGGTTGTCAGGTCGCGCAGCAATTGGTCGCGGCGGTGCCTGGCGTCCAGGATCCTGGCCGACCGTTCCGCCACTGCCCCGTGCCTGCGGTCGGTGAAGATGGGCAGGTTCAGGGTCACGCCGGCGATGACCGGATCGTTGCCAGATCCTTCCGGTGCGCCATACTCGGCCCGGCCGGTGAAGATGGTCTTCAGGCTGAAGGTCAGGTCGGGATAGAAGTCCCGCCGGGCAAGTTCCCGGTCCTTTTCGGCCCGGTCGATGGCCTGCCGCGCCTCGGCCAGCCGCGGCGAGCGGCTCTGCAGTGCGGCCAGCAGCCGTGCCGGACCGATGCCCAGCTCCACTGCCGGGATATCTTCGGGCAGGGGACGGGCGGTCTCCGGTTCACTGCCCAGCAGGTTGTTGAGATCCACGCGCCTGGGCACGGCCTGGTCTGCCAGGTCCCGGCCCTGTTCCTCCACCCGGTCCATCTCGATCTGGATCTTGAGGACATCGACAAAGGAAGCGTTGCCCGAGGCGTAGCGGGTGCGGGCGATGGATTCCAGGTAACGCAGGATCTCCAGGTTTTCGTTGACAATGCGGATGGACTGGCCCAGCAGGCCATACTCGATATAGGTGGTCTTCACCTGCCGCGCCACCTTGAGCTCCACGGTTGCCAGGCGCCGGGCGGCGATGGCGGCGTCGATCTCGCCCTTTTCCCGCTGCAGGGCGAGCTTACCGAACCAGGGCACGGTCTGGCTGAGGGCCACGGCGCTGTTCTGCGGGCCGGTCCTGGTCTCTATCGGCTCCAGGTAGTACTGGACCGACAGCTTCGGGTCCGGCAGGACCCCGGTGCGGCGGATCTTCTGGGTCGCCGCCTCAAGCTGCGCCCGGGCCGCCCTGACCTCGTCGTTTCGTTCCAGGGCCGTCCGGAGATAGCCGGCCAGGCCGCCGCTCTTTCCATCCTGGCCTGCCTGCGCGGTGGAGACGATACAGCAGAGAAGGAGAAGGAAGAGCAGCCTGTTCATGAACTCCGTGGATGCAAGAGAAGGGTCGGAAACGCCGCACCGGCAGACCCGGCCACGGCGCGGCACACGTACTGCGGCTCATCAGTACAAGTTGCATGCCAGGCGTGGCATGAGGACGGAAACGGGAAAAAGAGGCGTTTTTTCGCGGGACGGGAGGGCAGGGAAACGAGACATCCGGACCGGGAACCGGACCACCTGTAGAATAGTCTACGCCGGGTTGAAGAATATTCTTCACCCTGCCGGTCCGGATGGACAGCGGCGCAGTGGCTCAGGAGATGTGGTACCTAAATCCTGCAATTGGCAATTTTGCCGGAGATGCGAGGCATCAAGGGCGCAGACGTATACGAATACTTCAAGCCCTTGATAACGAAGCAGATTCGGTAAAATTGCCAA
>WFUT01000221.1 GCA_015484845.1 Desulfobulbaceae bacterium | reverse complement strand
CCCTGCAGGCGGTGGCCGGCCTGAATGCCGGCCAGGACGGCGGTCCCGGACCATGGCGGCTGCCGACCATCAACGAACTGGAATCCCTGGTGGACTGCAGCAGGCACACCCCGGCCCTGCCGGCAGGCCACCCCTTCACCTCCCTGCAGGAGGGCTACTGGTCCGCCACCACCAGCTTCTTCGAGACCGACTGGGCCTGGGTCCTTTACATGCACAAGGGCGCCTGCGGCGTCGGCCACAAGCCCGGCGCCACCTTCCACGTCTGGCCGGTGCAGGACGGGCCATCGCGCCGATTGACGCGATAGTCAGGATCCGTGACAATATTGAGATTCCTGACGCCCGCATCCCCGTCATAGCAAGGAAAAGATTGACACCACGTGGCACATGCCCTATATATAAATAAACACTCATATGAATCAATATCCATATCCATGCACGCAGGCAATATGAAACAGCTGGCACGATTTATAAAAATACTCGGGGATGCCAGCCGGCTCTCGATCATCAGGGCCATGGGCAGTGATGCGCGCTCGGTGAGCGAGATCATCAGGAGAACAGGTCTGCCGCAGACGCTGGTCTCTTTTCACCTGCGTACCCTCCGTGATGCCGGGATTGTCAGGGCCCGCCGGGAAGGGCCGTTTATCTACTACAACCTGTCGGATCCACACCTGCTTGTTCTTCTCGATCAACTGGCGCTCATGGCGGGGGTGAAGGAGACACACTTCCAGGCAGCGCAAAGGGCACAGCCCCTGCAAGCCCGGGCAGAAGGGAGGTGAGAACCATGTGGTGGAACGGACCCGGCTGGGAGCATATGTATGGTGGCTGGTGGCTGATGCCGGTTTTCGGCCTGCTCTGTATGCTTATTTTTCTCATTGTCATCAGCAAGATTTTTGGAAGCGGCTTCTGCCAGCGATCCTCTCCGCGGCCAGAGGATCGGGAAGATATTGATTCACTCAAAAACGAAATCCGGCAACTGCGCCGGGAACTCCGGGCCCTGCGCTCAAGTATCCGGGACGACAGAAAAAAGGATGCCCCCTCATGAATCGTAAGCTGTTACTGCTGTTGCCCTTCTTTTTCCTTGCCTCTACCTGGTTGTATGCCGCCGATACGGTACCACCGTTCACCTTCACCGACCTGGCGGGAAAAACCTATCGCATGGATGATCTCAGAGGCGCACCGCTGGTAATCAATGTCGGTGCGCATTGGTGACCCAAGTGCTTCAGGGAAGCTCCTGAGTTACAGAGAGCCTATCTGCGATACAAAGACAAGGGCGTTGTTTTCCTGGGCCTCTTTGCGAGCAGGAACAAAGAGATCAAACGATTTGCAGAAAAATTTCACCTGACCTACCCGGTGGGGGAAGAAAGCGGCATTGCCACCGTTCTGGGAGTGAAGGCTATCCCGGAGACGCTGTTCATCAACAGGGAAGGCCGCCTGGTGCAGCGCTTTTCAGGTGCGATAACCTATGACCAGCTGACAGCCGGGATCAGCAAACTGCTGGAAGATCCGAAAGAATAAGGAGGCAGTGGCATGCAGGGAATGACGGGTGGCCCGATGAAGCCGGAGGAAATGATGCAGAACATGATGGGCAACATCTCGTCGAAAGAACGAATGGCCGGCATGATGGAAATGATGCCCCGGTGCATGAACATGCTGTTTTCCCAGCTTGACCCGCAGGACCGGGCCGAATTTGCTAGGGAGATGTTGCGTCGTATGCAGGAAGAGCTGAAAAAATATGCCGCAGGGTCACCGTCGTCAGCGGGAACAGAACAGGACAAAGGACCGGGGAAGGCCGGCGAGGCCACGCCGGAAACAGAGGAAAAATCCGGGTGAAACAGGAACAGATGAGGCGGAAGGGTTCCGTCCCTGCACACAACGAACAAGACTCTCTGCCAAGGACACTGCCTGATGCGTATTGACAAAGACAGCCTGGAACAACTGGACCGGCCGCAGAAGAAGGAACTGCTCAGCGCCCTTGTGGCTTCCCTGATCCATGACCTGGGTGAGGACGAGAAAAAAAACCTTCTCCGGAAAATCGTCTCCACCGGCGGAGAGAACCTGCAGGTCATCGATATGGTGGAGTACTGAATCAAGGAATGCGCGGATTCAGGAGTGAATCCCATTGAAATGAGCAAAGAGGTTATGGCAGCCATCAGCCATACCTATGGACTGGCCTCCTATTCCACCCCGGAACTGCGCAGCCTGTTTGACGACTGGCTTGGCGAAATCGAGCACATGGTGACGGAGCTTGTCCATACCATGAAAACGACCGACCCGGACCAGATCGCCGCCCGGCTCAACATCCAGCCGGACAGTGTTCTGTTTATCCTGGGCAAACTGGCCCGGGAAGGAAAGGTCTCCCTGCAGGCATCATCGGAAAACGAACGTATCGCCCGGCATACCGGGGCAAGGGAGAAAGGAAAGATTGCGCTGTTGAGGAAAAAGCAATGAAAGAAAAAATCGCCAGCGGCGGGGCAGTGACCACTGCCCTTGCCTATGCGATGTGTTGACAGCTTCCCCTGCTCCTGGCCAGTTTCGGCCTGGGAAGTTTTACTCTCTCCATGTGGTTCAACCGGTACCGCTGGATATTCCTGGTGGCAACCATCGTTCTTCTCGGCTTCGCCTATTACCAGGCCTACAAAAACAAAACCCCGGGTGCATGGAGCCGCAGGATTCTCCATGGCACCACCGCCCTCAGCCTGGGATTAATTGCCTACACCCTGCTGACAACATGATAAGGACCCAATCCATGCCGGATCACAAAGGAAATATCACCACAGACCCGGGCTGCTGAGCTCCGGCCGAAGAGCCCGGCGGTCGCCGGGAACAGGAGGGGGAGTTTTCCGCGCGGCTATCGGCCAGCGTACCCGGGAACGTCCCTGCGCCTTCGCTGCCTTCAGGAGAACCAACCGCTGCAGGGAGCCGACGGACAGAGAACTGCATGGTCTGCGGTGAAAAGTTGCAATACCGGGAAAAGGCCGTGCAACTCGTCTGCAGCTTCTGCAACCGGCCGGACGTTGGCCATATCGTCTGTCCGAACGGCCATTACATCTGCGAGCAGTGCCACAACCAGGATGCCATGCGGCTGATCGAAGAGATCATCCTGACAACCGATTCGGTCAATCCCCACGATACAGCCGAACTGGCCTTCAGCCTGCCCGGCCTCCCCATGCTGGGCTGCGCCCATGCCTCTATTGCCGGCGGGGCGCTGATGGCAGCCCTGAAAAATGAGGGAACGGCATCCGTGGGCAACGACGAGATACGGGAAGTCCTGCAGCGTACCCGCAGGCAGGCCCATGGCGGATACTGCGGCCTGACAGGGGTCTGCGGCATTGCGCCGGCCCTTGGCGCCTGCATCTCCGTGCTCACCGGCGCCAGGTGCGGCACGGACGAACCGCAGCGTACCACCATGGAGCTGGTGACCAGGGTCACCAGGGCAATAACCGACCTGACCGGACCAAGCTGCTGCAAGGCCTATGTCCGGGCCTCCCTGGAGGTGGCGGTGGCATTTCTTGCAGAAAACCTCGCCATTGCATTACCCGGAGGCAGGGATGTTCCCTGCCAATACACGGCACGGCATCCCCACGGCTGCAGGAAAAAACAGTGCCCCTATTTTGCCGCGAAAACAGTTTCCGCTCCCGGCTAGAGAAAGGCATCGAATTTTTAACGAAAATGGGCAGCCGTCCTTGCGTGACACCGCAGAGCGGTGTCACGAGGTTGAGGTGGTGCCCGGGGTTTGAGGAGAACCGCTGGCGTTGGTTGCTCTTGTTGCACCGCCCTGCGGTGCAACGCCCCCCCTTTT
>WFUT01000220.1 GCA_015484845.1 Desulfobulbaceae bacterium | reverse complement strand
TTCAGCCTGGATCCAGCAATTGGCAATTTCACCGGGGATGCGAGGCATCAAGGACGCAGGTTCGCATAACCAGCCGAGAAGACGAAAGAAAATCTTTTCTTCATTTGCGAAGTGCAGGATAACAGGTTCAACATGGAGGTGCTGAATATGAGTGCAACCGAACCATCCACCCCCACGGACAGCGCCAGGGGACTCAGTTCCGCGGAAGCGGCCAGGCGTCTGCAGCAGTACGGCCCCAACGCCCTGGAAGAAAAAAAGGTCTCTTTCATCAGGATGTTGCTCGGGTACTTCTGGGGGCCCATCCCGTGGATGATCGAGGTGGCGGCCATTCTCTCCGCCCTGGTCCGGCACTGGCCGGACTTCTTCATCATTATCGCCCTGCTGATCTTCAACGCGGGCGTCGGTTTCTGGCAGGAGTTCACGGCCAGCAACGCGGTGGAGGCCCTGAAGAAGGAGCTGGCCCAGAAGGCGCGGGTCCTGCGGGACGGCGCCTGGAAGCTCATTGACGCATCCGGCCTGGTGCCGGGTGATATCGTGCGCATCCGGCTGGGTGACGTGGTTCCCGCCGACGCCAGGATCGTCGATGGCGCCTACCTCAGTGTCGACCAGTCGGCCCTTACCGGCGAATCGCTGCCAGTGACCAAGCAGAAGGGCGAGGAGATCTTTTCCGGCACCGTGGTCAAGCAGGGCGAGGTCCTGGCCGAGGTAACGGCCACGGGCAAGAATACCCGCTTCGGCAAGACCGCGGGCCTGGTGGAACAGGCCAAGACCGTCTCCCACTTCCAGAAGGCCGTGCTCACCATCGGCGACTACCTGATCTATGTCAGTGTTGTCCTGGTGATCATCCTGGTCCTGGTCCAGCTGCACCGGCACGCGCCGTGGCTCGACCTGATCCAGTTCGCCCTGATCCTGACCGTGGCCTCCATTCCCGTGGCCATGCCGGCGGTCCTCTCCATGACCATGGCCGTGGGCGCCATGCTGCTCTCGAAAAAGAAGGCCATTGTCACCCGGCTCGAGTCCATCGAGGAGATGGCCAGCATGGACATCCTCTGTTCGGACAAGACCGGCACCCTGACCCAGAACAAACTGACCCTGGGCGAGGTCAGCACCTTCAAGGCCGACGATGACCAGGAGGTGCTGTTGATGGCATCCCTTGCCTCGCGGGCCGAGAACCGCGACGCCATTGACGAGGCGGTCATGCAGGGCCTGAAGGACCAGTCCAGGCTGCAGAGCTACACCCAGACGAACTTCATCCCCTTTGACCCGGTCCGCAAGCGGACCGAGGCCACGGTGCGCGATGCGGACGGCAACACCTTCCTGGTGACCAAGGGCGCGCCGCAGGTGATCATGGACATGGCGGACCTGAGCGAGGCCGACCGCAAACGGGCCGACCAGGTGGTCAACGACTTCGCCGCCCAGGGCTACCGTGCCCTTGGCGTGGGAATGAAGAAGGAGAAGGATGATTCCTGGACATTCCTCGGCATCCTGTCGCTCTTTGACCCGCCCAGGGAGGACTCGGCCGAGACCATTGCCCGGGCCAGGAGGTACGGGGTCGATATCAAGATGGTCACCGGCGACAACCTGGCCATTGCCCGCCAGATATCGGCCAAGCTGGGGCTGGGCACCGACATCCTGCGCTCCGACATCCTGCCGGTCCAGGACACCGGCCTTGCCGCCAGGGCCAGTATCGGGGCCCAGGTGGAAAAGGCGGACGGCTTTGCCGAGGTCTTTCCCGAGCACAAGTACGCCATTGTCAAGATCCTGCAGGGCCGCAACCATATCACCGGCATGACCGGCGACGGTGTCAATGACGCGCCGGCCCTCAAGCAGGCCGACGTGGGCATCGCGGTCAGCGGCGCCACGGACGCGGCCCGGGCAGCGGCCGACCTGGTCCTGACCTCGCCCGGCCTGTCGGTGATCATCACTGCCATCGAGGAGGCGCGGCGGATCTTCGAGCGGATGAACTCCTATGCCGTCTACCGGATCAGCGAGACCATCCGGATCATGTTCTTCGTGGTCCTGGCCATGATATTTTTTAATTTCTATCCCATCACGGCCATCATGATCATCCTGCTCGCCTTTCTCAACGACGTGCCCATCATGGCCATTGCCTATGACCACACCGGCCTGGAAAAACGCCCGGTGCGCTGGGACATGAAGCAGGTGATCGTGGTGGCGACCTCCATGGGCATTGTCGGCCTGCTGGGAAGTTTCGGCATGCTGCTCATCGCCATTGACTGGCTGCACCTGGACGTGTCCCAGGTCCAGACCTATGTCTTTCTGAAGATGGCGGTGGCCGGTCACCTGGTCCTGTTCGTGGCCAGGACCAAGGAGCACTTCTGGAAACGGCCATGGCCGGCGCCGATCATGGTCTGGTCCGCGGTTATCACCAAGATCGCCGGGACCCTGCTGGCCCGCTATGGCTTCGGCTTCATCACCCCCATCAGCTGGCCCGAGATCGCGCTGATCTGGACCTACTCCATCCTCTCGGCCCTGGTGACGGACATCGTCAAGGTGCAGGTCTACCGGCTCCTGAGAAACCGGACCGGCAAGCACCGGGATTTCCTCAAGAACATCAAGAATCCCTTTACCCCTGACAACTTCCCTGTTCACCGGAAATGACCGGTTGCCGGGAGGTGCCGGGCAAAGAGGCGGGAGAACGTAACATGCTGGAGATCATAAACGTCGGCACGGACCAGGTCATCGGCGTCAAGGCGAGCGGCAGGCTGACAGACGAGGACTACAGGAAGTTCCTGCCGCAGCTCGAGAAGCTGATCAGGCGGCAGGGCCCGATCCTGCTCTTCGTGGACATGACGGAGTTCGAGGGCTGGGAGACAAAGGCGGCCTGGGACGACCTGAAGTTCGGCCTGCGCCACGATGTCGATTTTGCCCGCATCGCCGTGGTCACGGACAGGAAATGGCTGCAGTGGATGATCAGGGCGTCCACCATCTTCTTTGCCGCGGAGATGCGCTGTTTCCCGGGTGCGGACAGGGAAAGGGCCCTTCAGTGGCTCCAGGAGCCGGAGACGGCCGAAGAGCCCGGCCCGGCCAAACCGCCCGCGCCCTACAGTCACATCCTGCTGGCCACGGATTTCTCGCCCCATGCCGACCGGGCAGCGGCGCGGGCCCTGGAACTTGCCCGCCGCTACGACGCCCGGCTCAGCCTGGTACACGTGGTGGAGTATTTTTTTATCTACGGCGACTTCATCGACGGCGGCGCCGTGGATGAATTCGAACTGGAGCAGCAGGTCCGCGAGGCGGCGGACAAGCAACTGCAGCGGCTGGCGGAAGAGATGGGAATCACTGATCCCGACCAGGTTCACCTCCTCACCGGGCCGCCGAAACACACCCTGCTCGACTTTGCCCGCGAGCACGACGTGGACCTGGTCGTGCTCGGCAGCCACGGCCGGCGCGGGGTGGAGCGACTGCTCGGCTCGGTGGCCGCCGGTATCGTCAATGCGGCCCCCTGCGACGTGCTCACCGTCCGGCTCTGAGACCCGGGAACGTCCTGCCCGCTGCCGCAGTGCCGCACGGCCGGCCACGACCCCGGGACCGGCTCCCCTCTGAGCAGGGTTAAAACTCCACGCGGAGCATGCCGTAGACCGAACGTTCCACCTCGGTACGGACGAGGAGATTTTCGCCGATGTACTCGAGATGCCGCCGGTCGGCAAGGTTCCGTCCCACCAGGGCCAGCTCCACCTACTTGTTGGCGTCGATGCGCGCCACCTGGATGCCGGGCGCCATGCGCAGGGCTTCGGGTATGCTGGTGACACCGGAGCGATGGATGTCCTCGCGGGTGCTGACAAAGACCGCCGAGGCCACCTCGTTGAGCGGCTGCTTCTTCCTGGAGACCGAGATCACCTGCAGCGACAGGAGATCTTCCAGGGGCAGGTCCATGTATTTCTCCACCGAGTCCATGGCAGCAACCGGAACGGCGATCCCCGTGACGGCCATCAGTCCGACACAGTAGACGAACCTGGAGAAAAGTCCCTGCACCTGTCTGCTCATGACACCTCTGGCGGAAGCGGAAGTCCACGTGACCGGACCGGGCCCTCCCGGTCCGCCGGCGTCGAAACCTGACCAGGGCAGCCGGTGAACCCGCAGTTACCTCTATTTTCCGAAACCGGGCAACCATTGTCAAGACGGAAAGACCGGCCAGGCCGCCGTGGCGCAATGGCCTGACCGGCAAAAAAAAGGGCCGGCAGGAGCCGACCCGTCAATACTGCGATCACCGCCGCCGGTGCTCAGCGGCGGAAGGTAAAGTGATAACGGAATGTTGCCGGGTCAAGCCAATCCAGGACCCGGCCCCCGATCTCGGCATAGGGATAGCCAAAGGTATTGAGCGGCGGCCCCTGCTGCGGCGGGTTGAGGCGGATATCACGGCCCACGGCCAGCTGAACCCGGTACGGGTCCCAGGCACCCCAGAAATACTTCCGGTACTCCCTGGTCCTGGGGTCGTCCGGGCCCAGGTTGTACTTGAGCATCATCTTGCGCACGTCGGCGGGATCCACCGGCACCCAGCCGTAGCCGGGCAGGTAGAACTCGGCCCAGCAGTGCTGCCAGGTGGTGATGTCCTGGACATCCTTTTTGCCCTGGCGGATACCGAAGATCTCCCGGGCCGGCACCCCGGCGGCGCGGCAGAGGGCGACAAAGACCGAATGGATGTCCGTGCACTTGCCGCCCGGCCTCTTGAGCAGGGCACAGACATTACCCGCCCCGCAGCCGCGTGTCTTGGGGTCACGGTACATGTTGTCGCAGATCCAGTCGTAGATCGCCCTGGCCTTGGCCAGAACCGTGGTCCTGCCGCGGGTGATCCGGTCGGCCAGTTCCCTGACCCTGCCGTCAATGGGGCCCCGGCTGGTGGGGGCCAGGTAACGGGCAAAATCGGCCCGGTTCCATGCGCCCTCGCGGGCGGGAAAATCACGACGCACAACCTCCTTGCGCAGCACGTGGAAGGAAAGGGTCAGCTTTCGGCTCCTGGCCCCTGGTTCCCAGCGGGCATAGAGGATGGGATTCGAATACTGCTGGTCCGAATAGACCGCGGACCGGGCATAGTCGCCGGTGACCCGGATATCGGTGATCAACTGGTTCCTGTCCGACAGCGGATAGGGAATCCAGAGTTGGGCCACCTGGCCGGGATCGTGGCCCGAGAGGTCAAACTCCATGGTGATGGTGCCGCTGCTCTCGCTTGCGGCCAGGGCCGCAGCCGGCAGCAGCAGGATGCAGAGAATCCACAGGAGTGCGACGTGCTTCTTCATGTACTTTTCTCCCTTGTCAGAAAATTTTTTTATTACGACTGTGCCACGAACCCCGGCCCAGCCTGTTGCTGTTGCACCGCTTCCCGTGCCCGGTCAACGGGCCTCTCCTCCCTGTCCCTGGTCACCCGTACCCGCGTGCTGCTGAAGTCCGGGATCCCTCCGGCCAGGTCGATCACCGGGGTATTGCCAAGCCGCGGGTCCAGGCGCGAGACCAGGTTGGGATTGAGACCGGCGCCGCGTCGCGGGTCCGGGACCAGGCCGTCCGCGTCCGTGACCTCCTTGCCGCCGAGGAAGACCCGGCCGGCATGTGCCACCGCCAGCCGGGAGGCGCCGTGCTGGGTATGGCCGTAATGGAAGGAGACAGCGACGCAGCCGGGCCGCACCTGCCGGCCGGTGCGGAGCCGGCCGCTGATTCCCCCGGGATTGCTGCGCGAGACAAGCCGTACCCGGTCGCCGTCGCGCAGGCCAAGTCCACGGGCATCGTCAACGTGCATGACCACCATGTTCTCCGGGAGCAGCTCCATGGTCCACTTGTGGCAGGTTGTCCTGGACTGGGTATGGACGTTCATCTTGTGGGTGACCAGGGCAAAGGGATAGTCCCGGTCGGCCGCTGCCAGCGGCTGGCCGGCCGCATCCGCCGGTGGCCGCCAGCAGAGGGTGCCGGAGAACCGTTCCCCTGTCAGGGAATTGCGGCTGGCGGCCAGTTCCTCGTTGTAGAGAACAACACGCTGAACGCCGTGCCTGAACCGGTCCCCGGCAAAGACCTGCTCATAGGGCGCAAACAGTCCGCCCCGGGCCAGGAGGTAGCAGGTGCGGCGCCACTGCGGTGCCGTGATCCTGTCCCGGAACCGGGCCACGGGATAGTTGTGCTCGACAAACCCCTGCTCCTCGGCCGTGGCCTCCGGCAGGTCGGCATTGGCCGCCATGTTGGCAAAGGCGCGGACATAAAAATCCTCTGCCCGGTGCAGGGGCAGACGGGCGCCGCCGGATGCGGGGATGGCCCGGTCGCCGAACCCGGGCAGGCCAAGCCGCTGGGCCAGGTCGACGAGAAAGGTCTCCAGGCAACAGGGCCTGCCGTCGGCCGTGGCCGGGGTCAGTGGTTCGATACAGGGGGTGCGGACACCGGTGAACCGCAGGGCCGGCGCATGCGGCGTCAGCCAGCCGTAGTGGCCCTCGGCATAGGTGACATCGGGAACGATATAATCGGCATAGAGGTTGGACTCGTTGATGGCCGTGTCAATGGAGACATGCAGGGGCACGCGTTCACTGTCTGCCAGGGTTTTCCTGAACCGGTACCCGCCCGGCGTGGAGTAGAGCGGATCATAAAAATAGGTGAACAGGATGGAGCAGCCATAGGGATACGCGGCATCGATCCCGGCCAGGGTCTCGACGCTGAGCCCGCCCTTGGTGAACGGGAACCAGGGCCGGGTCGCCGGATAGCCGCTGCCGGTGGCCTTCCTGCGGCGTGCGAACTCGCTGCTTTCCTCGTAGCGGGCCTTTTCCCGGGAGATCCGTATCCCGCGCGGCCTGCGGCGTCCCGGAAAATCCCGCAGGTCGTAGGGTCCCCTGAGCGGGTCTGCGGCGCCGCCGCCGGAACTCATGTAGCCGCCGCGCATCTCGATACTGCCGACCAGGCAGGAGAGCATGGCCACGGCAAAGGCGGCATGGGTGCCGCCGGCATAGTTGCCAGCGCCATGGTACTGGCAGACAGCGGCCCTGGTGCCATGGGCAGCGAACTCGTCCGCCGTATCCTCGATCCGTGCGCGATCTATGCCGCAGAAGCGGGCATAGTCGTCCATGGAATGGGCCATGACCCCCTGCCGCATCATGCGGAAGGCGGTACTGACCCGGATCTGCCTGCCGCGATCGTCGCGCAGCAGGAGGCCCTGGTCCAGGACGGCCCGGTCGACGCTGTCAAAGGGGACAGGAGCCTCTCCGTCGAGAACGACATAGCGATCATCGCGCTCCTGTCCGCCGGCGCCCGCCAGGTGGTGCATCCGCAGAAAGCCCAGGTTGTCCGGATGCCCGGGATCGTCGATGACAAGGTGGGTGGCATTGCAGTAGCAGCCATGGCCCAGGGCCGCGGCAGCGGCCGGGTTGGGCGCGGACAGGTAGGCGTGGTTATAGGTCTTCCTTTCGATCATCCGGCGTATCATGGCCATGGCCAGGGCACCGTCGCAGCCGGGCCGCACCGGCAGCCAGTCATGGGCATGGACCGACGCCCTCTGGGCCCTGGGATCGATGATGACAAATTTCACCTCGCCGCGTGCACTCCTGCGGGCAATGGCCGCGCCATAGGTATTGATTCCCGGCTGCAGGGCCTCGTAGATGTTGGCGCCAAAGACCAGGATATAGCTGGCTCCCCAGGGATCGGCCTTGAGCTCCACGGCTTTCTTCTCGGTCAGGGCCAGGTTGCCCATGCGGAAGCCGAGACCGCAGATATCGGTATGGCCGATGCGGTTGATGGAGCCCAGGCCGTGCTTGACAAACCGGTCAATGAACTCCTTTCTGCCACTCTGCATCCGGCCGGACATAAAGACAAAACGGTTGCGGACCGGGCCCAGCTCCGGCGCCCGCGGGTCCAGGGGCGCATCGCTGTCCAGGTCTCGCAGACCCGGCACCAGCCGGTCCTCGCCCAGGTGGGCAAACAGCCTGCCGCCCTCGCTCACCTCGGTGATCAACTGCTCCCAGGCAATCGGCTCAAAGCGGCCGGATCCGCGTGGCCCGGAGCGCTTGAGCGGCAGCAGGACCCGGTAGGGATTGTAGACACCGTTGATGCTGTCGTGGGCCTTGGCACAGACCGGGCTTGGCTGCTCCAGGGTCCGGGCCACCGGCGTGGCATAGGGAATGGGCCGTCCCTGGTGGTTGTAGGGATGATAGGGATTGCCGGAATATGATTCCAGCCTGCCGTCCCGCACCAGGGCCCGGTTGCCGCAGCGGGCATTGCAGCCCAGGCAGACCGAGTGCACGATGCGGACATCGCCGCCCGTCCGCGCCACCGGCGCCTGCTGGACCGCCCTCGGGTCGTCCCCCCTGCGCTCCTCCGCGCCGCCGCCGGCCGATGGCGGCAGCAACGATACCCCGGCCAGGGCGACGCCGGTCCTGAGCCAGGCGCGCCGCTGACGACAAAATTCCCCCTCTCTCCTGTCACTGTGCATAACGCCTCCTCCCCTGGTCATCCCTGTGGCAGGTTACCTGAACCCCCGGCCTCGCCGGTGGTCCGTTGCCGCGCCTGCCGCTGATAGTCCCGGTGCACCACGTAGAGGACATTGGGGCCTGTCTCCAGCTCCGGCCGCAGGACCCGGAACGTGGACGTACCGAGGCAGGCGGCAAACTCACCCTGCGGATCCTCCCTGTCGCCAAAGAGGCGGGCCCCTGCCGAACAGGCCTCGACGCAAAGCGGCACCCGGCCCTGTTCCAGCCGGTCCTGGCAGAAATCGCATTTGTCCACCTTGCCTCCGTGGCGGGCGTCGGCAAAACGCGCCCCGTAGGGACAGGCCGTGACACAGGCCCCGCAGGCCAGGCAACGGTCCCAGTCAGTGACCACGACGCCGTTGTCCAGCTTGAAGGTCGCCGCGGCGGGACAGCAACGGACACAGGGCGGATCGTCACACTGGTTGCACTGGACCGGTGTGAAGACGGCACGGCCGTGCTCGTCTTCTCCCTCGAGCAGGCGGGTGTTGAAATGGCCCGGTGTTGTTGCCGTGTACCCCTTGCAGGCGATCAGGCAGGATCGGCAGCCGGTGCAGCGGGCCTGGTCAATGATCATGGTCATCCTGCCCGACCCGGCCCGGCCGGTGGCCCGGGCAGACCCGGCCAGGGCCGACGTCGCCCCCAGGGCCAGCAGACCGCTGCCAACGAGAAACTCTCTGCGCGTTGTCACCAGATTCCCTCCTCTCTTCCCTCGGAAACCTTCCCTCCCTTGCGGCCGACACCAGTGCCACCGGATCCTCTGAAGATCCGGACGGATGGGTGCGGACGCGGCTGCTGGAGGTTTGTATCATAAGAAAACCTATAATACAAACAGGTAATTCCTATAATAAAAGCCCCTGGTATCGCCATTGCTGATACCACGCCTCCCGGAGCCAGTCGCCGCAATTCACCGGCAGGTCCTAGCAGGCCCTTACATTCCGGTCCGTGATATGCTACTGTTACTGGCCCTGTCGACTGCTCCCCTCCGTGGGCAGCGGCGGAGCAACAGCATGGCTGCAGCCAATTACCCATCCCAAAAAAAGGAGAATCCTCATGAAGACACTCACCCTTCTCGCCCTGATCCTGCTGCCGCTTCCGGTGGCGGCCCAGACCTATCCGGGCATGAACATGAACCAGCAGGACATGCAGAAGATGATGCTCCAGGCGCAGAAGGCACAGGCCTGCATGGAAAAGGTGGACAAGAAGGCCCTGGAGGCCATGGAACATGAGAGCCAGCAATTCGAGGCCGAGATCAGGGCCCTCTGCGCGGCCGGGAAAAGGGGCCAGGCCCAGGAAAAGGCACTGGCCTACGGCCGGAGGATGACGGCCAGCCCCGTGGTCAGGGAGATGAAAAGATGTGCGGAAATGATGCAGGGCATGATGAAGAACCTGGTGCCCGGCATGGATACCCGGTTCATGAACGAAGATCCTGGCCAGTCACCGGCCAATATCTGCGATTCGCTGGAGAAAGAGAGGCAGTGACCACCCTCACAGCACCTGCAGGGTCACCAGGCTGAGCGCGGCATAACGGGCCAGCTTGCCGACCAGGACAAGGACGACAAACTTCACTGGCCGCACACCCAGCACACCGCCGACCAGGCAGAGGGGATCACCCACCACCGGCAGCCAGGAAAAGAGCAGGGACCAGCTGCCGTAGCGGTCATAGAGACGGCGCGCCCGGGCCAGTTCCCTGTCCCCCGGCCGCAGTACCCTGCCGACCAGGAAGGGACCGCCCTTGATGCCGATCCAGTAGGTGGTGCAGGCGCCGAGGGTGTTGCCGGCCGTGGCCACGGCCACGGCCAGGACCGGATCGGCGCCCTTCAGGAGCATCGCCAGGAGGAGCCATTCCGAGCCCAGGGGAATGACCGTGGCAGCCAGGAAACTGAGCAGGAAAAGGGCCGGGTAGCCATACTGCAGAAGGATCTCCATGGGTTGCCGGATTCGCCTTGCGCTCAGCGCAGCCGGCAGCTGCTGCCGGCAAAGATCCTGCCCAGCCACCTCTTCAAGAGCAGCCGGTTCAGGTAGGTCCGCGGCGGCCGGTGGTGCCTGACCCGGCCGGCCAGGGCCTGCCGCGGTGTCAACAGGAGATCGAGAATGTGGCTGCTCTCCACCAGGGGCCCGAGAAAACCCAGGCATCCCGCGCAGCAGGTGACCACCCGCCTGCCGCCGGCCTCCTCGCTCCTGCGGCGGCTCCACTGCCGCGCAAAGCCGGGCCGCACGCACGCCACCGCCCCGCCCTCGCCACAGCAGACCGTCCTGGCGCCGTGGTGCTCCATCTCCCTGACCGTCAGCGAGACAGCAGCAGCGATGCGGCGCACGGCCGCCTGGATCTCCGGCTCCTCCCTGGCGCCGCAGGGATCGTGCACGGTCACCTCGGCGGCGAAAGGGGTAGCCTGCGGCAGGATATCCGGGTGTTCATAAAGGGTGCTTACCCGCAACCCCCGGCCGTATTCCTTGAAGACCCGGTGGCAGCTCGGGCAGGCCACGAGGACATTGCGCACGCCCCGCTCCCGCAGGCCCCGGCACAGGGCAGGGAACATGGACTCGAAATGGTCCTGCCGGCCCAGGTCATGGGAGGGCTTGGTACAGCAGTCCAGGACGATGCCGATCCGGGCAACGCTCCGGCGCAGGTGAAGGACCAGGGCCCGGAGCATCTCCGGCCTGCTCCCGGGCAGGGCGCAGCCGGGGAAGAACACGGTATCGCAGCCCCGGGGCAGGAAGGCGCCGGCCAGCCAGCGGCCAGTGCCCATCTTTTCGTAAAAGAGAAGGGCCCGGTAAGGAGAGAGGTCCGCCCTGCCCCTGGCCACGGCCTGCCGCCGCATGGCCAGGAACATCCGGTCCGGCCGCAGGCCGACGCGGGGCGGGCAGACCGCGCCGCACAGGCCGCAGAGACTGCAGGCAAAGGCGAGCTCCGGCTCCTGCCGGCCGCGGCCGGCGGCAATGGCCCCGGGCGTGCCATACTCCTGGAGAAAGGCACACTCCCGCACGCAGAGGCCACAGTGCACACACCGCTGCCCGTGCAGGGCCAGCAGCTCCTCCAGGCCCGACCCCCTGCCCTGTTCGTTTTTTTCGTCCGTCCTTCTTCCGCCCATCCGGACATCCTTTTCCGTGCCGCTCCTGCTTTCCCTCTGAAAAGAAGCTGATTCTTCAACCATATTCATTTGACAAGACAAAAACGTAGGACGTATAAGCAAACCAGGGGTCGAGACATGTCCGGCTCCGGAGACATGACACAGCGTGCCACACGGGGCCATGCAGGGCCGGGGTGACCATCCATGGTGGCGGATGGCCGGCGCCCGGTCCGGTTGGCGGGGATGCGCATCCCGTGATCGGCCACGCCCGACTGTTTTTACCGGTTTACCGGCCGCGGTGGCCGACAGACCTGCAGAAAAGGAGGAGCGCCATGGACAACGAGCTACAGCTTGCCGCAGATGAACTGATCGTCAGCAAGACAGACCTGCAGGGCACCATCACGTACTGTAACCGGGTCTTCATGAGGATCACAGGCTACAGCGCCGCCGATGTCCTCGGCCGGCCCCACACCGTGATCCGGCACCCCGGTATGCCGCGCGGGGTCTTCAGGCACATGTGGGAGACCATCGAGCAGGGCAACGAATACTGTGGCTTTGTAAAAAACCGGACCAGCGGCAACGACGCCTACTGGTGCTTCAGCGTGGTCACCCCCGACTACGATTCCAAGGGACGGCGACGCGGCTACTTTGCCGTGCAGCGCCGGGCCCGGCGCGAGGCCATTGCCTCGATAACACCCATCTACGACCAGATGCTGGCTGTCGAGCGACGCTGCCCCAAGGCAGAGGCACCGGCCGCCTCGCTCCGGTGGCTCAGGGACCACCTTGCCGAACAGGACACCGAATACGAGCCATTCATCATCATGCTGCAACGGGGGGAGACGATATGACAGGACCAGCCAGAACCCGCAACGGCATCAGCAGCAGAACCCCCTTTTTTGACACCCAGTTGCTCATCGCCTGCTGGAGCTTCCCCGTCTTCATCCTGCTCGTCGTGGCCACGACCTTTGTCCTGCACCAGTTCCACTGGACCCTGCTCCTCTTTCCCGTCATCGCCGGAGCCTTTGCCCGCTTTGCCTGGCAGGAGTCAAGGCGTCCCTTCACCATGCTGGAGGAGGTGACCGCGGTACTGAAAAAATGCTGCCAGGGCGAGCTGCACCACCGGATAACCAATACCCGCCGCCTGGGAGAGCTGGGCAAGCTGGCCTGGGAACTCAACGACCTGCTGGACAGGATCGAATGCCAGCTCAATGAGCTCAACAACAGCTTTTCCATGGCCGCCCAGGGCAAATTCCACCGCCGCCCCTTTACCCGGGCCATGCCCGGCCGATTCGGCGCTTCCCTGGAAGAGGCCAACAAGGTGATCCAGATCATCGAAGACAACTACGGCTACCTGTCAAGAAACGAGCTCTTCTCCCGCCTGCATGAACTGAACACCGGCAACCTCCTTGCCAATCTCAAGGCCACCCAGGCCGACTTCGTGCGGATCAGCGAGGAGATGGACATCGTGCAGCAGATCGCCGAAGACAACCGCAAGGCAGCGGAAAACAGCCACCAGGAGGTGGAACACATCTCCTCCTCGCTCACCGATATTTCGGCCAGGGTCGACAATGTAAGCGGTTCCATAAACGAACTGGAGCACGAGTCCAAGACCATCACCGCGGCCCTGGACATCATCTCCGAGATCGCCGACCAGACCAACCTGCTGGCGCTCAACGCCACCATCGAGGCGGCCCGGGCCGGGGAGCACGGGCGCGGCTTTGCCGTGGTGGCAAGCGAGGTACGGGGCCTGGCCGAACGGACCAAGGAGGCCACGAGCAGGATCGGTGACATGCTGGGTCGGTTCCGGAACCAGGTCACGGCCATGACCGGGGAGGCCGAGAGCACCCGCGAGCTGACCTCGCGCATCGCCGAGATGGTCGCCGATTTCCGGGGCAGCTTTGCCGCCTTTGCCGATTCGGCGCGGACCACCATCGACCGTATCTCCTACACCAAGGACCGGGCCTTCGGCTCCCTGGTCAAGGTCGACCACATCATCTTCAAGCAGAACGGCTACATCGCCCTGGGCAAAAACGGCGAGGGCCCCGAGGCCGAGGCCGTCCTGGTCACCGATACCCAGTGCCGCCTGGGCAAGTGGTACCACGAGGGATACGGCAAGGAGCACTTCAGCGCCACCCGGGCCTATGCCGATCTGCACGACCCGCACCGGCGGGTCCACGCCGAGGTGCAGGCCGCCCTGGAGGCGGCAATGGGAGACTGGGAGAACGACGAGCAACTCCGCAGCGAGATCCTGCGCCACATCGAGGCGTCCGAGGGTGCCAGCGACGAGGTCATGCGGCTGGTGGCCGACATGATCGAGGAACAGTACCAGCAGGGAGACTGAACGGCAATTGCCTTGTCTTTGCCCGCCCGCCGGGCTAGAGTGGGGGCATGGTGCACCAACACTCCCACGACCATGCCATCCGCGATGACCGCTGGTTGGGCCTGGCCATTGCCATCAATATCCTGCTCACCCTGGCGCAGGTGGCCGGCGGCCTGCTCTCCGGCAGCCTGTCGCTCATCGCCGATGCCCTGCACAACTTCAGCGACGCCGGCGCCCTGCTCATCGCCTGGGTGGCGCGGCGGATCGGCCGCCGGCCGCCGGATACACACCAGACCTTCGGCTACCGGCGGGCCGAGATCATCGCCGCCCTGATCAACCTGGTCACCCTGGTCCTGGTCGGGCTCTACCTGCTGGCCGAGGCAGGGCAGCGGATCTTCGAGCCCCAGGTCATCGAGGGCTGGACCGTGGTCCTTGTTGCCGCCGTGGCCCTGGTCATCGACGTGCTCACCGCCCTGCTGACCTGGAAGATGTCGGCTGACAGCATCAATATCCGGGCCGCCTTTCTCCACAACGTCTCCGACGCCCTGGCCTCTGCGGGCGTCATCCTTGCCGGCACCCTGATCCTCCTCTTCCGCTGGTACTGGACCGACACCCTGCTCACCCTGCTCATTTCCGCCTACGTCCTCTACCAGGCGGCCAGCCTCCTGCCGCAGACGATCCGCATCCTGATGCAGTCCACGCCCGACGGCATAGCAGTGCCCGAGGTGGTCGCGGCCATGGAGGAAGTGGAGGGAGTGGTCGGGGTCCACCACGTGCACATCTGGCAGCTCGACGAACAGAACAACGCCCTGGAGGCCCACGTGGCGATCGCGGATCTCTGCCGGTCCGAGGAGATCAAGGCCGCGCTCAAAGAGCGTCTTGCCAGCCGCTTCAAAATCGCCCACTCGACCCTGGAGATCGAGACCGCGCCCTGCGACAGCCGGGAACACGACAGTCATCCCTAGCCCGCCATCACGCCTTCCGTCTCCCCTGGCCGTTGCCTGCGCAACAATGCGGTGGTGAACCTAAATCCTGCAATTGGCAATTTTGCCGGAGATGCGAGGCATCAAGGGCGCAGACGTATATGAATACTTCAAGCCCTTGATAACGAAGCAGATTCGGTAAAATTGCCAATGCCTGCGGGCGGGAAAATGAAGAAAAAATCTTTCACACGGTCAGTGAGTCAAACAAAACGATCACGTCCATATTATAATTTATTGATATTGCAAAAGAAATTTTTTTCTTCATTTTCGAAGTGCAGGATTTAGGGTGAAAAAACCGGGCCAGGGGCTCAGGAGAGCTGGCCCGGGTCCACGGCCCGCACCTCGGGGCTGGTCTGGTCCGCAAACTGGCGGAAGTTCTCCGAGAACATCGCCGCCAGGCGGGCCGCCTGGCGGTCGTAGGCAGCCGGGTCGTCCCAGGTGGAACGGGGATCGAGCACCTCGTCGGGCACGCCGGGACAGTGGCGGGGAACCCGGAGGCCGAAGAAGGGTTCCTGCCGCAGGGGCACCTCGGCAAGCAGGCCGTCCAGGGCCGCGTTGACCATGGCCCGGGTATGGGCGATGGATATACGCCTGCCCGTGCCGTAGGGACCGCCGCTCCAGCCGGTGTTGATCAGCCAGACATCGACGTCGTGGGCAGCGAGTTTCCGGCCCAGCAGTTCGGCGTAGCGCATGGGGTGCATGGGCATGAACGGCGCCCCGTAGCAGGCGCTGAAGACCGGCGCCGGTTCGGTGACGCCCCGCTCGGTGCCCGCCACCCGGGCCGTGTAGCCGGACAGGAAGTGGTACATGGCCTGCTCGCGGCTGAGCCGGGCCATGGGCGGCAGCACGCCGAAGGCATCGGCGGAGAGGAAGATGATGGTCCGCGGGTGGCCGCCGACCCCCTCGAGGCTGGCGTTGGGGATGGCGCTGATGTGGTAGGAGGCGCGGGTGTTCTCGGTGAAGGTGTCGTCATCCAGGTCCACCCGGCGGCTGCGCGCGTCCAGGGCCACGTTCTCCAGGATGGTGCCGAAACGGCGGGTGGTGGAGTAGATCTCGGGCTCGGCCTCGGGCGAGAGCCGGATCAGCTTGGCATAACAGCCCCCCTCGAAATTGAAGATCCCCTGCCCGCTCCAGCCGTGTTCGTCGTCGCCGATCAGGGTCCGTGCGGCGTCCGCGGACAGGGTCGTCTTGCCCGTGCCGCTCAGGCCGAAGAAGAGCGCGGTCCGGTTGCCGGGCCCGATGTTGGCCGAGCAGTGCATGGGCAGCACGTCCCTGGCCGGCATCAGGAAATTCATGACCGAGAAGATCGACTTCTTGATCTCGCCGGCATAGCTGGTGCCGCCGATGAGGATCAGGCGGCGGCGAAAGTTGATAATAATAAAAGTCTCGGAGTTGGTGCCATCCAGGCTGGGCGAGGCATGGAACCGGGGCGCGTCGATGACCGTGAACTCCGGCACGTGGCACTGCAGCTCCTCCGGCGAGGGCTGGATGAACATGTTGCGGGCAAACAGGCTGTGCCAGCCGTACTGGGTGATGATCCGCACCGGCAGCCGATGCCCGGGGTCGGCGCCGGCAAAACAGTCCTGGACGAACAGGTCCTGGGTCTGGAGGTGCATGCTCATGCGCCGGTGCAGGGCATCGAACTGCTCCTCGCTGATGGGCCGGTTGTTTTCGCCCCACCAGATCAGATGGTCGGTATCAGGCTCGCAGACCACGTACTTGTCATTGGCGGAGCGGCCCGTGTGATGGCCGGTACGGACGACCACCGGCCCCAGGTGCGAGAGCCGTCCCTCGGAACGGGTCAGGATCTTCTCGTAGAGCCGGGCCGTGGGCAGGTTCCAGAAGACGTCATTGAGGTTTGCCAGGCCATGGTTCTCCAGGCCATGCGGGCTGTGCTCCCTGCCGGAATCGGTCATGTTCACGAACATTCTCCCGTGGTGTCAGAAATCAGAAAACAGGTATATCGGGGCGGTGGCCTGAAAACCTGACCCAGCCATGGCCGGCAGTTACCTGCCTCCTGCACCGGCATGGAAAGCCACCATGATCCTTCAGGATACCCCGATCCTGCCGCCGATGCCAGCGCCAAAACAGTTTTTCTTCCACTCCCTGGTTCCATTGGCAGAATTCTGAAATTTTTCAACCAACTGTTACCTTTTCGTTACCTTGACCGCACTATCTTACAGGGCCAGAAAAGGAGATCCTCTTAAACAGGGGGGTTGTACGCTTCAACCACACTCGGAGGAAACACCATGGTCAAGAGAGACATACCGGAAAAACACCAGAGTATCAGCGGGGAGCTGCGGTTGTCCGGTGAATTCAAGGCCAGCGAGGATACCGCTGTCAAGATCGCTGTCGCCCGTGACTGCCGTATCCTGGCCTCCACGGTCGTGCACCTCAAGGCGGGCCAGACCAGGACCAAGTTCATGCTGCGCTTTGCCACCGGCGGCAGGAAGCCGGTGGGCGTGCGGTTGCTGGCCGGACCCGACGTGGACGACGAGGCCCTGCGCTCGACCACGGTCCAGCAGGTCCGGATCCCTGCCACCGCCTTCCGGCAGGGCAACTTCAAGGAGGCTATCCTCGAGGTAAACGACCGCCTCTACCACAACTGGCTGCGCAACTGCCGCAAGATCACCCTCAGGGGCCGCGTGGTCTGCCGACGCCAGGTCTGGGACAGGATCGAGCAACAGTACGTGCCCTGCGACGCCCCGGTGCAGGGCGCCCTGGTCACCGCCTTTGACATTGACCGGTTCTGGTGGTGGTACCGCAGGGACGAGGTCGGCTCCGACTACACCGACCTGAACGGCAACTTCGAGATCAGCTTCAACTGGTGCTGCTGGTGGTGGCGCCCCTGGCTGATCCGGCAGTGGCGGATCGACCCCAGGATCGCGGACCGGATCCGCGAGCTGGCCGAACAGGCCGTGATCCCCATTCCCGTTCCCAGGCCCGACCCGGTACCGGATTTCACAATCTTCGAAAAAATGGTGGACGCCGCCGGGATCGCCGCCGGAACCGCCACTGCTCCATCCCTGCTGCTGGCCAGTGCCCGGCAGCCGGCCCCGGCCGGATTTACAGCCCTTGGCGAACAGTTGCAGCACCTCCTGCCGGCCGCAGCGGACCTGGAGAAGCTGCATATCTGGCCCTGGTACCCGATCTTTGACTGCAGCCCGGACATCCTCTTCAAGGTGAGCCAGGACTGTGGCGAGGGTGAGACCGTGATCTACAGCGAGGAGGCCGACAAGACCCGCTGGAACGTGAACCACGACCTGGAGGATATCGTCCTGGTGGCCAACGAGAACGCCTGCTGCAGCCCCTTCTGCTGCGGCGAGCCGCCGGACGAGGACTGCCTGGCCGTCTATGGTCTGGGCTGCACCACGGCCTACCCCATTGAGGAGATAGAACAGGACATCACCGATCCCCTGGCCGGATACGGCAAGCCCGGCAGCCAGGACCGGCCCTTTGGCGGCACCATCGGTATCCGCGGCGTGTTCGGTGACGGTTCCGAGATCGACTACTACAAGCCGCAGCGCAGGCGCATCTCGCCCGCCCCCACCGGCTGGCAGGACATGCCGGCGGACGAGATGGCCGCCTTTGTCCGGCGGCACTACATCGGACCGCCCTGGCCCCTGTTCGAGAACGAGACCGTGAAGCCCACCGTGGTTGCCGGCGAGACGGTCCTCAAGACCATCCACCGCTACCGCAGGGAACATCCCGAGGTGGTCCCCTTTGTCGACCCCTCCAACAGCGACATGCTGATCAACTGGAAGACGGCCGATGACCGCTCCAATCACGGCAACCCCATGCCCGGGCTGCAGGACGGGCTCTACGAACTGCGCCTGGTCGGCTACCGCTACGACGAGGAGAACGACAAGCTGGTGGACCAGCAGATCATGGCCCTGTGCCCGTCCGAGGAGGGCGAGATCGACCCGGCGCTCCATGCCTCCCTGGTCCTGCGCCTGGACAACCGCACCTGGTCACGAAGCAGTGGCACTGTCCACGTGACCACGGGCGAGCCGGACTGCGATTTTCCCGATATCTGCGCTGTGGTGATCAACGAGGATCCGAGCCTGCCCCTGAGCAGGCAGGCCGACCGCTGCATCGACGCCTGCGGGATCGCCCGGGTCAGGGCCGGTGACACCATCACCATCCACTTCAAGGCCAGCGACAGCGACGGCCACCTGGAGGAGTACTCCCTGACCGCGCACTGGGCCGAGAGCAAGGTGTTCAATGTCCTGGCGACAGGGACACTGGCCGGTGATCCCGATCCCCTGGTCGGCCCCACCTATGCCGACACCTTTCTCGGCATCCAGGGCACCCACCGCGCTGCCCTGCCGGTCACCGATCCCGAGCGGAGCCGGCCCTTCTGGTACGGCGGCAGCTTCAAGGTGAGCGTCACTGTCTCGGACGCCGCCTTTCCGACCTGCTGCGCCTACCTGCTGCGCCTCTGGGTGTGGAAACGGACCACCAACGGCTGTACCTCGCCGCGGTACTTCCACAACAACCTCTGCGAGTTCAGCTTCACGGTCATCCGGGAAGACCTGATCGGCTCGCCGAACGATCCGTCCTGCACCGAGATCTGTCCGCCCGGCGACAACCGGGATGCAACCGGCAGTGAGTGACAGGAGGTGGAGCGGTTCTTCATGGCAACAGTGGCCATCCTGGCCACCTGGCGCGTCACCCACCTGCTCCGGGCCGAGGACGGACCATGGCACATCCTGGTCCGTCTCCGGCAGCGGGCCGGTGACGGCGTCTGGGGCGAGCTGCTGGACTGCTTCTACTGCCTGAGCCTCTGGGTGGCCCTGCCGCCGGCCCTGCTCCTGGGCAGGAACTGGCCGGAACGCCTGCTCCTGTGGCCGGCCCTGTCGGCGGGCGCGATCCTGCTCCAGCGGCTGACCCATCCCGAGGAGCTGGACATTGAACCGCTCTATTACGAAGAACCCCCGGAACAGGAAACCCATCATGAGTTGCTGCGGAAAGAGACGCCGGCAGGTCCGGCAGGTGCCGGCCGGGCCAACGGCACGCCGGAAGGGCCGGCCCGGCCTGGCTGAGAGAGAGCCGACGGCCGGAGACAGGCGGCCGATGGTCCTGGTCGAGTACACGGGCCGGACCTCGCTTGTCCTGCGCGGCCCGGTGACCGGGAGGACCTACCGCTTCCGGGGCGAGGGCATGGTCCTGGCCGTGGACCGGCGCGACGCCGCGCACCTGGAACGCGTCCCGGCCCTGCGCCCCATCGGGCCGCCGGCCGCAGACCCCTGACGGCTTCCTGTCAGCCGCCGATGCGCGACATCCTGCCGTGGCAGTCGCCGCCGCGCTCCCTGAGCCGTTCTTCCATCTGGTGACCACGGGGCTTGTTGCGGATGGCGGTGAGCAGGGTCTCCCGGATATCCTGGTCCGTGCAGCCGGAGCGCAGGACACTGCGCAGGTCGGTCTCCTCGTCGTGCAGGAGACAGGAGCGCAGCATTCCCTCAGAGGTCAGCCGCAGCCGGTTGCACCGGTCACAGAAATGATGGCTGATGGGGCTGATGAACCCCAGTGATCCCGCCGAATCCCCGGCCAGGCGATAGACCCTGGCCGGTCCGTCCGCCCTGCCCCGCTGCAGGGGCACCAGTTCGCCCAGGCGTCCTATGCGGGCCATGATCTCGTCCGTGGCCATGTAGGTATCCCGGTTCCAGCGGCTGGAGGTGCCGATGGGCATGAACTCGATGAACCGCACCTGCAGGGGCATGCGCCGGGAGAGCCCGGCAAAGTCCTCCAGTTCATCGTCGTTGATGCCGCGCATCACCACCATGTTGATCTTGACCGGCGAGAACCCGGCCGCCAGCGCCGTCTCGATCCCCCGCCAGACCCGGTCAAAACAGTCCACCCCGGTTATATCGGCAAACCGCTCGCGCCGCAGGCTGTCCAGGCTGATGTTGACCTTGGTCACCCCGGCCTCCACCAGCCCGGCCGCGAAACGTTCCAGGAGCACGCCATTGGTGGTGATGCGGATATCGTCCAGCGGCCCGATGTCGGCGAGCCGCCGGATAAAGCTCATGATGTCCCTGCGGACCAGGGGCTCGCCGCCGGTGAGCCGCAGCTTGGAGATGCCCATCTCCACCGCCACCCGCACCACCCGCAGCAGTTCCTCGTAGGTGAGCAGTTCATCATGGGCCAGCTTGCCCAGGCAGCCGTTTTTCTCCTCCTCGGTCACACAGTACATGCACCTGAGGTTGCAGCGGTCGGTCAGTGACAGGCGCAGGTAGGAGATGGTCCGGGAAAAAAGATCTGTCAGGGCCTCGCCTTCGGTGCCGGGGCCGCCATTATGCGTGTTCATGAAGTTTCGGTTGACCTGCAAAAAATTTGGTGTATATCCTGCGTTGGCCTATCCTGTCACAGGAAGCAGACAGGCAGTCACTAGTTACCATTGAACCTTCCTGATTGCAACACGGGCCGCGCCAGATGCTCATACTCGCCATAGAAAGTTCCTGCGACGACACCGCTGCCGCGGTCCTGGAAGACGACCGCATCCTGCGGGCAAGCGTCATCAGCAGCCAGTTCGATGTCCATGCCCCCTTCGGCGGCATTGTGCCGGAACTTGCCTCCCGCCGCCATATCGAGGCCATCTGGCCGGTGGTCAGCCAGGCCCTGGCCGAGGCGGACGTTACCCTCTCCGACATCGACCTTATCGCCGCCACCCGGGGCCCGGGCCTGGTGGGATCCCTGCTGGTGGGCTTCACCTTTGCCAAGGCCCTGGCCCTGGTCCGGGACATTCCCTGCGTGGGCGTGGACCACATGGCCGGTCACCTGCTGGCCATCCGGCTGGAAAAGGAGTATCCCGGCCTCCCTTACACCGCGCTGGTGGTCTCGGGCGGCAACACCTCCCTCTTCTCGGTCACCGGCCGGACCAGCTTCACGGTCCTCGGCCGCACCCGTGACGACGCGGCCGGCGAGGCCTTTGACAAGGTGGCCAAGCTGCTCGGCCTGGGCTATCCCGGCGGCCCGGCCATCAGTGACATGGCCGGCCACGGCGATCCGGCGGCCATCCGTTTTCCCCGGGCCTGGCTGGGCGAGGAGAGCCTGGACTTCAGTTTCAGCGGTCTCAAGACCTCGGTGGTCAACCACGTCAACCAGTGCCGCCGGAAAGGACAGCCCCTGCCGGTGGCCGATATCTGCGCCTCCTTCCAGGAGGCGGTGGTGGAGGTCCTGGTGGAAAAGGCGGTCCGGGCGGCCAGGCAGACCGGCAGCCGCACCCTGGTCATCGGCGGCGGCGTGGCCGCCAATCCCCGCCTGCGCGAACAGATGCGGCAGCGCTGCCGCCGGGAGGATATCGACTTCTTCGCCCCCAGCCCGGTCTTCTGCACCGACAACGCGGCCATGATCGGCATAGCCGGCTATTACAGCTACCTGCAGGGCAACACGGTGACACCGGATGCGGACGCCTTTTCCAGGTCGCCCCTCAACTGACCGCGATGCTCTCCTTCAGCCGCACCATCAGGTACTACTTTCTCCGTTTCGCCAGGCTGCGCGGCGACCCCCACTCCCTTGCCGTGGGCACCGGCTTCGGGGTCTTCATCGGTATCGTGCCGCTCATGCCGGTCCAGACCATCATCCTGGTGCCGCTGACCATCCTGCTCCGGATCAACACCCTGGCGGCGCTGATCGCGGCGACCGCGGTCTCCAACCCCCTGACCTTCATTCCCCAGTACTACCTGACATGGAAGGTCGGCGACATGCTGCTGCCGGGCCGGATCAGCTGGGAACAGCTGCAGGAAGTCCTCCACCTGATCCGGCACGAGAGCCTCTGGCACGGCATCCAGACCTTCCTGCACCTGGGCTTCAACACCATTGCCGTTCTTCTCTGCGGCGGCGTGCTGATCGGCCTGCCGGTCGGCCTGCTGGCCTATTATGCTTCCCTTCTCTTCTTCATCAAGGTAAGAAGGAAACGGATGGCCAAACACAAACTCGACTGAGC
>WFUT01000219.1 GCA_015484845.1 Desulfobulbaceae bacterium | reverse complement strand
GTCGAGATCCAGGCGACCCACCGGGAAGACCCGTTCCCTGACTTCCCGGACCAGGTCGGTGACAATGGGACGGCCCTGGGGGTCGGAGAGGGTGGTGACGTAGCCGGCCGGCTTGTTGAGCAGGATGTAGACCTTTTGTTCCAGCCGCACCGGCCGGCCGTCAAAGAGGATCGTGGCCGTGGCCGGGTCCACCCGGCAGCCCATCTCGGTGACCACCCGGCCGTTGACCGAGATGCGGCCGCTCTTGATCAGCTCCTCGGCCCGGCGGCGCGAGGCGACCCCGGCCCGGGCAAGCACCTTCTGCAGTCGTTCCTCCATGGCGGCGTTCCCTGCCGGTGGGCGCCTCAGCGCCATCGCGGCGGTATCATGGCATTGAACTTCCCGTCCACCAGCTTCCTGGTCTCCGGGTCCACCTCCAGGACCTCGGTGTACCAGGGCTTCATCCGGCAGTCAAAGACCACGGGCGGCTCCAGGCCGACGTGGAACCGGCGCACCTCCCGGCCGGCGCCGTGGATGTCGGCGGCCGGTTCAAAACGGGTGAAGAAGGTCCAGAGAAATTCCTGCAGGCTGCAGGTGGCATCGCGGGTTGAATCGACCAGGACCACCACCTGCCAGTCGCCCAGGCCCTGCCATCCGGCCAGGCGTGGGCCGAGATCCGGGGCGTCGGCGTAGGGCGCTCCCTGGACCACCAGGGTGCCGGGCAGAAAGGCGTGCGGGTGGCTGCAGTCCGGGGGCAGGGTGCCGGTGAATTCGGTGGCCAGCTGCCGTACCCTGTCCCGGCCCAGGCCCAGCATCATGGCCTTGGAGCCCTTGTTGACCGAGGGGCCGGTGTAGTCGAGGGTGTCCTGGGAGACGTTGGCAAAGACAAAGAGATCCCGGTCCCAGTGGATCCGTTCCAGGATGTGCTGCCAGAGAGCGGGAAAATCGGCCACGTCCAGGCTGCCGTCGGTGAGAAGCAGGAACTTGGTCAGGGAGAGCTGGCCCTCGCCCAGGATGCGCAGGCCGGCGGCAAAGGCCTCGCGGGGATAGCGGTTGGCCACCCGTGCCGCTGCCAGGCAGTGGAAACCGGTCTCGCCAAAGGTCTTGAGCTGGTGGACACCGTTCATGACCAGGGGAAAGAGGGGCGAGAGCAGGTCCTGGAGAAAGTCACCGATATAGAAATCCTCCTGCCGGGGCCGGCCCACCACCGTGGCCGGGTAGATGGCATCACGGCGGTGGTAGAGGTGGCTGGCCTCGAAGACCGGGTAGTCATGGGCCAGTGAGTTGTAGCCGTAGTGGTCGCCAAAGGGGCCCTCGGGGCGCCGTTTCTTCGGCGGCACCACGCCCTTGACCGCGAACTCCGCCTCGGCCACCAGCCGGTGTCCGCCCCTGGGATCGGCGACCATGTCCAGTTTCCGGCCCTGGAGCAGCGAGGCGAGCATCAGCTCCGGGATGTCCTCGGGCAGGGGGGCGATGGCCGCCAGCATCAGGGCGGGCGGACCACCGATGAAGAGGGTCATGGGCAGGGGCTGGTTCTTCTGTTCGGCAGAGAAGTAGTGGAAGCCGCCGCCCTTGTGGATCTGCCAGTGGATGCCGGTGGTGGTGTCGTCAAAGCGCTGGATCCGGTACATGCCCAGGTTGTGGCCATGGCCGTCGGGGGATTCGGTGTAGACCAGCGGCAGGGTGACAAAGGCACCGCCATCCGAGTGCCAGGAGGTGAGCATGGGCAGTTCGGTCAGCCGGGGCGGCTGCTGGCAGACCTCCAGGATCGGCCCCTTTTTTCTCTCCTTCAGCCCGACCTTCAGCCCTTGGAGGAGAAGCGGCCGCGCCTGCCAGACGGTGGCAAGCGATGGCGGCATCAGGTTCTCGACCAGGTGCACCAGGTTGCGGACAAAGTCCAGGGGCCGCCGGCCAAAGGCCAGCTCCAGCCGCCGGGGGGTGCCGAACAGGTTGGTGACCACGGGAAAGGCGGAATCGCGGACATTGGTGAAGAGCAGGGCCGGTCCCTGGCGGGCGATGACGCGGCGATGGATCTCGGCGATCTCCAGGTGGGGGTCCACCGGGGTATCGATCTCCAGCAGCTCGTCTTCCCGGCGCAGGATGTCGAGATAGTCGCGCAGGCTCAGGATGGGCTTCATGGCATGGTGTCTCGCTGGATTGAACAGGGGAGGGCCGGGCCGCTCTCTCCGGGTGCATGGCGGCCGGGCCGGTGCGCTGGTGTCGGGCGGAAGGAGGTCAGTGGTGGTGTTCTTGGCCGAGAAAAAGCCGGTGGTACTCGTCCTCCCGCAGGTGGCGCCGCATGAGCCCGGTGAGCCGGTCGACGAGATCGGTGATCTCCTCGTCGCTCAGGCGCGGAATGAGCTGGTCGCACAGCCGGCTGCTGCTGAAGAGGCGGAGAAAGGCGGCCAGGGAGCGTTCGTCCGTGGCCCGGTCCAGGCCGAAACAGATCTCCGTGGGGTTGGGATCGCTGCTGGTTGTCATCTTCAGCCCGCCATGATCTTCCACCAGACCTTGCGGCTGCGCGGTCCGTCGTATTCGCAGAAAAAGATGCGCTGCCAGGTGCCCAGGCGCAGCCTGCCCCCCTCGATGAACACGGCGACCGAACTGCCGGTCAGCAGCGTCATCAGGTGGGAGGGCGAGTTGCCCTCCATGTGGCGGTAGGGATAGTCCCGGGGCACGATCCGGTCGAGGACGCCGAGCAGGTCGTGCTGTACCGCCGGATCGGCGCCCTCGTTGATGGTCAGGCCGGCGGTGGTGTGCGGATTGTAGAGATGGCAGATGCCCTCCTCCACGCCGCTGCCACGCACCGCCTCCTGCACCTGGGCCGTGATATCGACAAACTCACGCTGTCGGGAAGTGGCGACACCGAAACGGCCGCTGCTCATGACCACCGGGGCCTCAGCTCTGCAGCTGCCACTGGCCGTTGGGGTTGCGGCAGGCCGTGGTGTAGGTCTTTTCCATCTTGCCGTCGATCAGGGCCTCGATCTCGGCCTTGCGGCAGATGCGGTGGGTGGACGGATCCCTGTAGGCCGGCATGGGCGTGACCCGGTACTGGTTACCGGTGTCGGGATTGACCCAGGACGAGGTCTGGTTGGAGACACCGCGCTCGTAGACGTGGTTGAGCTCCTGGCGGTCATACTTGTCCATCTCGTTGCCGACGATGTAGCCGAGCATGGTGCCCACGGCCGCGCCGATCAGGGTCGCCTCGGTGTTGTGACCGATGATCTGCCCGACCAGGGCGCCGCCGGCGGCCCCGCCCAGGGCTCCCTTCTGGGCCTTGTTCATGTCGGCGCAGGCGGTCAGCAGGAGCAGGGAGAGGATGGCACTGAGTGCGATGTATTTCATGGTGATACCTCCTGTGGTTTCGGGTATGGATTTGTCGGAAGACTCAATTTGTGACATTTCGGCAGGGTACCCACCGAGGCCGCTGTCTGTTTCCTGGACAGGCGGGACACTTTTGCGGGCCCGAACGCTGTCTGCCTGGAGTGCAAGCAAATATCCTGCCGGACGGGCGGTGCCTGTTCCCTTGGTCAGGTATGGTCCTCCCCGGTCAGGGAAGGCGGCAGGTCCCGGCCCGGCTGCACGCCCAGCTCGCGCAGGGTCTGCGCCCTGCTGATCAGGTTGCCCTGGCCGGTGGCAAGGCGTTTTCTCGCCGTTCGCCACGACTGCCTGGTCTGCTCCAGCCGCATGCCGATCTCCTCGAAGGCCTCGGCGAAGCCGACAAATTTATCATATAGATTTCCCGCCTGTTTGGCAATAGCCAAAGAGTTGCGGTTCTGCTCGTCCAGCCGCCACAGGTGGTGAATGGTGCGGAGGATGGCCAGCAGCGACGAGGGGCTGCAGAGGATCACCTTCCTGCGCATGGCCTCCCGCAGCAGGTCCGGCTGCCGGCTGACCGCGGCCTGGAAGGCCCCTTCCACCGGGATGAACAGGAGGACAAAGTCGAGGTTGCCCAGGTCGAGCAGGTCCTGGTATCTTTTTGCCGACAGGCCGCTGACGTGTTTTTTCACCGACTCCACGTGGCGGTCGAGCAACCGTTCCTGGCGCCGCCGGTCCCCTGTCTCGTGCGCCTGGACATAGGCGGTCAGCGACACCTTGGCATCGATGATGATCTCGCGCCTGCCCGGCAGGTGGACGATCACGTCGGGCTGCTGCCGCCTGCCGTCGCCGCTCTTCATGGCGACCTGGGTGTCGAACTCGCTGCCCCGCCGCAGGCCCGAGTCCTCGAGCAGTTTTTCCAGGAGCATCTCGCCCCACTGGCCCTGTACCTTGCTGCTGCCGCGCAGGGCCTCGGTCAGGCGGACCGCGTCGGCCGAGATCCGTTCGTTGAGCCGCTTGAGGTGCTCGATCTCCCTGACCACGGCCACCCGGTCGCGCGACTCCCGGTCATAGACATCCTCCACCTTTTTGCGGAAGTCCCGCAGTTGCTCCCGTACCGGCTCGAGCAGGCCCCTGAGCCCGGCCTCGTGCTCGGCGGCCAGGCGCGCGGATTTTTCCCCCAGCACCTCCTGGGCCAGCATCCTGAAGTCCTGTTCAAGCTGCTGCCTGGATTGCTGGAAAAACTCCTGCTGTTCCCGGGCCTGCTGCCGGGCCAGGGCCACGGCCTCTTCCAGGCCGGCGTTGCGGCTGGCCAACCGCCGGCACTGGTCTTCCAGGGCCTGGCGGCGGTCCCGCAGCCGGTTGTTTTCATCCTCCAGCCTGCGCTGGTTCCTGGTCATCTGTTCCAGGCGCAGGGTGAGCAGGATGTGCCGGCGCTGCAGCCGCATGGTGAGCAGCAGGCCCGCCACCACTGCCACCGCCAGGGCCGCCATGGCGCCCAGGGCCAGGGATTCGGGCTGCAACCGGGCAAGGAGCTGGCCGAGGGAATGCAATGGCTGTCCGTGTGTCAGCGCCGCAGGCGGCGCAGTTCCTCGAGCTCGTCGAGCAGGTCGAGGACCAGGGCGCAGCCCGGCAGGTTGACCCGCAGGTCGCGCTGCAGCCGCAGGGCCACCTGGACCCGCCGGATGTCCATGGCAGAAAAGCGCCATTCCAGGGGTGAGCGGCCCCGGACCGGCATGATGAGGCCCTCGTCGATCATGTCAAGGATCATCTCGGCATGGACGCCGCACATGCGGCAGAGTTCGGCCAGGCTGCAGGACGCATCCTCGTCCAGCACGGTTCCGCACAAAAAGGTTATCTTCTCGGTCATCTCACACCCCCAGCTCTGCACGAGGGTTGATCGGCATCAGCTCTGCCATCTTCCTGTACAGTTTCTTCTGTTCATCGGTCTTGGGAACCGGCACCACGATGCGGAGGATGACGATCTGGTCGCCCTTTTTCGTCTTGCTGCACAATCCCTTGCCCTTGAGCCGGAGCTTGTTGCCCCCCTGCGAGCCGGGCGGGATCTTCATCTGCACGTTGCCCCCCAGGGTGGGCACGGTGACCGTGGCGCCCAGGGCCGCCTCCCAGGGCGTTATGGGCAGTTCCATGTAGATGTCGCGTTTCTCGGCCCGGAAGACCGGGTCATCGGCAAAGGCGATCTCCAGGTAGAGATCGCCGGGCGGTCCACCGCCGATGCCGGGCATGCCCTGGCCCTCGAGCCGGATGCGCTGGCCCTCGATAACCCCCTTGGGGATGGTGACATGCAGGGTGTGCGGCCTGGTGACGACCCGGCCCTGCTCGTCCACCTCTGCCCTGTTCAGGGTGATGGCCTGCTTGGTGCCGTGAAAGGCGTCGGCCAGCCGGATGACGATCTTGGCGTGGTGGTCCTCGCCTTTCATGCGAAAGGTGCGGCGGCTGGTCCGGCCACTGCTGCGGGAAAAACCGGATCGGCCGAAGAGGCTCTCGAAGAAGTCGCTGTAGCCCTCGCTGTCGCCGCCGGTGTAGCCGGTGCCGGAAAACTCGAAACCGGCATCCCAGTTGGGCGGAGGCTCGAAGTCCTGGCCATTCTGCCAGTTGCTGCCGAACTTGTCATAGGCGGCCCGTTTCTCCGGGTCCTTGAGCACCTCGTAGGCCTCGCCCAGTTCCTTGAATTTCTTGTCAGCGTCCGCCTCCTTGCTGACATCGGGATGATATTTTCTGGCCAGGCGGCGGTACGCCTGCTTGATCTCATCCTGGGTCGCATCGCGGCTGACGCCGAGAATCTGGTAGTAATCCTTGTATTCCATGGTAGCCGGTGTTGGTTTGAGTTCCTCGGAGTTCTCGCCATACTGTAAGTACAGCATGCTGAAAAGAAAAGAGAAAAGGTGACTCTTTTTTTCGTCCCCGGCCGGGCAAGAAAAATGGCCATGCTGGTTGTTGCCTGCCGGCAGGGATGGTATATTCCCATGATGGTTCGCATCTCCGGCGAATCGGCCGGACGATCATGCCCGCGGAGCGGGCACAGCCGGTACGTGACGCCGCTGAGCGGTGTCACGAGGTTGGGGTGGCGCCCAGGGTGTGAGGTGGAACTCGGAGGGGGGTTGCCCTTGTTGCACCGCTCTGCGGTGCAACACCTCGGCAGGCGCTCTGCGCCATTTACAACAGAGGCATGGAGAGACCACCTCCCGGGAACCCGCCGCAGGCGCAAACCCATCTGGTTTCTGTTCTCTGGCTTCTATTTTCTGATCAACCCGCATGGCTGGACCAGGTTTTCAGGTCACGGCCCCAACCAACCATGAAAATGTTGCTGCCCCCGGTACAGCGGGCAGACCATTTTTGGATCAACAGGGTGAAGAGAGGAGCAGGGAAAACGGCCTCCGCCCGCCCCGCGCAGGCGGTAACAGGCTTCTGCCCCTGGTTCCCGTGTTATGCCCGGACAGGAGTGCCGGACGTGAGTGCCATACCACTACAGCGGAAAGAGGCCCGGGAGAGTTGGCCGCCATGCCTGGTCCTGACCGGGTTCCGGGCCACGGGCAAGTCGGTGCTGGGGCGGGAGCTGGCCAGGCGGCTCGGCTACGGCTTTCTTGATACCGACGAATTGCTCTGCCGCCGCCTTGACTGCGAGGTGGCCGAGTACGTCGCCCTGCACGGCTGGCAGGGGTTCCGGGAGCAGGAGCGGCTGCTGCTGGCGGAACTGGCCGGCAGCCGGGAGCTGGTGATCGCCACGGGCGGCGGCGCCATCCTGCACCACCCCCAGTGGCAGAGGCTGCGCCAGGGGGCTGTCGTGGTCTGGCTGCAGGCCGATGCCGAGACCATTATCCGGCGCATGGCCACGGACCGGGTCACGGCCGGCCAGCGTCCGTCGCTGACCGGTGCCGATCCGGCCACCGAGACCCGCGCCCTGCTGGCCGAGCGGACGCCCCTCTATGCCGCCGGCTCGGACCTGGCCGTGGACACGGTGGGCCGTCCGCCTGCGGCCCTGGTGGAGGAGATCCTGGGCCGGCTGGCCGAGCGGCGGCCCCGCGCCGCGGCCACGACCGCGTAATCGCCGCCCGGGCGCCGGAGGGGCGGGCCTGTGTGTCTGCGCCAGGGGCCTGCCCGGGCCAATCATCAATTCAACACGCAACAGTGCCGCCGGACGGCTGGCGACCCCGTGCGGGTCCGGCGGTCCGGCAGATACTTTGGGAGCAGGTAGGCTATGCCAGGAAATACCTTTGGCACCCTCTTCAGGGTGACCACCTGGGGCGAATCGCACGGCCGGGCCATCGGCGCCGTGATCGACGGCTGTCCCCCGGGTGTGCCATTGACCGCGGAGATGATCCAGCAGGAACTGGAACGGCGCCGGCCCGGCAAGGGCGGGGCCACGTCGCCGCGCAAGGAGCCGGACCGGGTGGAGATCATGTCCGGCGTCTTCCGCCCGGAAGGCTGTGAACACGAGTTGACCACCGGTACCCCCATCTCGCTGGTCATCTTCAACAGGGACGCCCATTCCAGGTCCTATGACCATATCAGGGACGTCTTCCGTCCCGGGCACGGCGACCTGAGCTACCAGGCCAAGTACGGCATCCGCGACCACCGGGGCGGCGGCCGCGCCTCGGCCCGGGAGACAGCGGCCCGGGTGGCGGCGGGCGCGGTGGCGGCGCAGCTGCTCAACCTGCACGCCATTGACGTCGTGGCCTATACCGTGGCCCTGGGCGGCATCGAGACCGACAAGCGGGACCTGCGGGTGATCGGCGAGAACCGGCTCTTCTGCCCGGACAACGAGGCCGCGGCCAGGATGGAGGAGCGCATCGCCCAGGTGCGGGCCCAGGGCGATACCCTTGGCGGCATCGTCGAGATCCGCGCCGTCTGTCCGCCCGGCCTGGGCGAGCCGGTCTTTGACAAGCTGGACGCGGAACTGGCCCGGGCGCTCATGTCCATCGGCGCGGTCAAGGGGGTGGAGATCGGCGCCGGTTTCCGGGCCGCGGCCATGACAGGATCAGAGAACAACGACCCCATCTCGCCGTCCGGCTTCATGGGCAACAACGCGGGCGGCATCCTGGCCGGCATCTCCAACGGCGAGCACCTGGTCATGCGGGTGGCGGTCAAGCCGATTCCCTCCATCAACAGGGAGCAGCAGACAGTGAACAGCGCCAACGAGCCGGTGACCATCAGGATCGGCGGCCGACACGATATCTCGGCCATCCCGCGGATCGTGCCGGTCTGCGAGGCCATGGTCCGGCTGACCCTGGCCGATCACCTGCTGCGGCAGCTGGCCATTGTCGAGACCAGGAACAGGCTGCTGCGGCAGCGGGACGGTCGTGATGGGTGAGCAGGAGATCCGCACCGTCTGGATGGTGAGCCGCGAGTACGATTCCCTGGCCGGCGCCGGCGGGGTCAAGGATGTCTGCCGCCAGCTTGCCGAGACCCTGGTCGGCCACGGCGGCTGCCGGGTCCGGGTCATCCTGCCCCGCTACGGGTTCATGGACGCGGAGGCCCTGGGATTCGTTCCCCTGGAGCTGCCTTCCCGCAAGAGGGCCGCCGCCTGCCGCGATCGCAGGCGCCGGAGCTTTGCCGTGGAGATGAACTACACGGACCGGGAACGGAGGGAAGAGGTCTCCATCTGGGAGAGGAGCCGGGACGGGCTCACCATCTTCCTGGTCGAGGCGGAACGGTTTGCCGAGAAGCTGGGCGTCTATACCTACACGGCCGCGGAAGAGGAAAAGACGCCGTGGCAGCGGCAGGGCAGCGGCCACTACGACTACTTTGCCATGAACATCCTCCTGCAGAAGGCGGCCCTGGACCTGATGATCCTGCTGGACGAGCCACCGGACGCCATCCACTGCCAGGACGGCCACGCTGCCACCCTGGCCGCCATGGCGCGGGAGAACAGCGGCTATCGCCATTTCTTCCGCGAGACCGGCCTGGTGGTCACCATCCACAACGCCGGCCTCGGCTACCACCAGGAGGTGGAGGACCTGGCCTTTGCCCGCGCCGTCACCGGCCTGCCGCAGTCGGTGATCATGCGCGGCAGGCTGGGCCGGGCCTTTGATCCCTTTGTGGCCGCTGCCGACTACGCGCTCATCAACACGGTCAGCGAGCAGTATGCCCGGGAGCTGCAGGAGACCCGGGAGGACGTCCGCACCGGCTGGCTCGGCCACCGGCTGCTGCAGCGGGGGGTGCGGATCATCGGCATCACCAACGGTATCAATCCCCGGGACGTGGACCCGACCAGGCCGGAGCAGCTCGGCCTGGCCGCTCCCTTTGATCCCCTGCGCGGCGACCTGGCCGGCAAGCGGGTCTGCAAGCAGGACATGCTGGACCTGCTGGCGCAGCCGGGCCAGGTCGACGGCGTGGAACAGTTCGGCACCCTGGCCCCTGACGCCGACCTGCCGCTTTTCACCTTCATCGGGCGGCTTACCGCCCAGAAGGGGGTGGACGTCCTCCTGCCGGCCCTGGCCGAGCTGGCGGCCGAGGACAGCGGCTTCCAGGTCCTGGCGCTCGGTTCCGGCGATCCCGGCCTCGAGCAGTCCCTGGCGGTCATGACCGCCCGCGCCGGGCTGGCCGGCCGCTGCTGTTTTTTGAAGGGCTACCATCCCGGCCTGGCCAACCGCATCTATGCGGCCGGTGATTTTTTCCTCATCCCGTCCCAGTACGAGCCGTGTGGTCTGACCGACTACATGGCCCAGCTCCTCGGCAACCTGCCCATTGTCCACCACGTGGGCGGCCTGGTCAAGGTCCTGGACGGCCGGACCGGCTTCAGCTACCGTGAGCATACCCCCGAGGCCCTGGCCGGGGCCATGCGCCGGGCCCTGGCACTCTTTCGCGACGATCCGGAACAGGTACGGGCCATGCAGCAACAGGCGGTGCAGGAGATCCTGGATCATCACACCTGGCAGAAGGTGATGGAGTCCTATCTTGCCCTGTACCGCGATGCCCAGGCCATGGCCTGCGCCCGCTGACGGGAGGGGGCGGCGAATGCGCTTTCTGCCTGCGGACGGGGGCCGAAGGATGGCCGGGATGCGGGAGGACTGGTTTACCCAGCGGAGGGACCAGTTCATGCGCAGCCTGGTGGCGGACCTCTTCCACCTTGTCCTGCGCTTCCAGGAGATGTACGAGATCTACCTGGACTGCTGCCGCGACGGCCGGGTGACCGGCTGCCCGGACCTGCTGGGCAGGAAGACCGCCCAGGCCCGGGAACGGATCTGGAAGCGGCTTGACGCCATGGTCGGCTCGGAGGCGGACAAGGGGCCCCTCTGGCAGGTCAAGGATCTCTGTCACCGTCTCTGGCCCGAGGGCGAGGAGGCCAGGGACATCAATGGCTCGCTCCTGGACTGGCTCATCGGCTCGGTCTTTCACGAGTGCATGAAGCTCAAGGAGAATATCTACCTGCTCAGCCGCTATGCGCCCCAGGCCATCAGGATCCAGGACATGCCCTTTTCCGGGGCCCGGTCCGTGCGCCACCTCAGCAGGCCCGGCCCGGAGCTGGCCGGCATGGTGGATGTCCAGCGGCTGCTGGGCCGCATCAACTCCGACATCCTGCACCAGATCGAGCAGGTGGGCTTCTTCTTCGGCCAGGTCAACTTCATGCTCCGCATGATGATGCCGGAGATGGCCACCAACAGCCTGATCCTCCGGTTCCTGGTCGAGGAGGAGGAGAACGTGCAGGCGCTCTGGGGCGAGCCGCTGCCGGGGCTGTTTGCCGAGATGTTTTCCGGCGACCCGGCCGCCGGCTTCTGCGCCGCCGGCAGGAGCTACCTGGCCGGCCAGTGGTACAGCCGGGCCCTGGCCATGTACCGGCGGGCGCTGGAGGTCGACGGCGGCTGCGACGAGGCCAGGATCAAGGTGGCGCAGCTGGAGAAGATCATCCGGGACAACGGCCGCCTGCTGGCCGGGGCCGACCCGCCGCAGGCCGGGTGACGGCCGGCGGCCTCGCGCAGGTCCGCCGGTGCTGCGGGCACAGGGGCGCAGGCGGGCAAGCAGACTCGATCCCTTGACGAGGAAGTGGCTTCGCTGGTATTGCCGATCCCGGAGGCGGGAAAGGGAAAAAATTGCCCATACTGTCCCGGTGGGTCGAAAAAAGGAACACCTTCGCAAGGCTCCGTGATAAGATACATCAGCATGGCCGGACCTGTTTTCCAGGTTTGAGGTCACAGCCCCAACCAATAATGAAACCTAAATCCTGCAATTGGCAATTTTGCCGGAGATGCGAGGCATCAAGGGCGCAGACGTATATGAATACTTCAAACCCTTGATAACGAAGCAGATTCGGTAAAATTGCCAATCCCGAAGGGCGAGAAAGTGAAGAAAAAATCCTTCACACGGTCAGTGAGTTGAACAAAACGATCACGTTTGTATAATCTCTTGATATTGCAAAAGAAAATTTTTTCTTCACTTTCGAGGTGCAGGATTTAGGTGAAAATGGGCCGCGGCTTTTGCGTGACACCGCAGGGCCGGGGCACGAGGTTGATCTGGCGCCCGCAGTGTGAGGGAGAACCTGGAGCGTTGTTGCCCATGTTGCACCGCTGCCCGGTGCGACACCTCACCGGGCGCTCCGCGCCATTAGCGAAGAAACCAGCATTCCCAGCGTGCTGGGCACAACAAAGGATGAAAACAGGGGCATCGAGAGGCCATCCCCCCATGCGCCCGACGCGGGATGGGCCGATGCAGGCGCAAACTCGCCTGGTTGCTGTCCCCGGGTTCCTGTTTTCTGACACCAAGGAGGCACGGCATGACGGTACGGATAGGAATCAACGGCTTCGGACGGATCGGCAGGAATATCTTCAGGGCCCTCTCCCGGGATGAGGCCTTTGCCGACATCGAGGTGGTGGGCATCAATGATCTCACGGATGTGAAGACCATGGCCCACCTGCTCAAGTACGACTCCATCATGGGAGTGTATGAAAAAGAGGTTGGCGTGGACGACAACGGCCTGGTGGTGGACGGCCGGTCGATCCCGGTCACCGGTCACCGCCAGCCGGCGGACATCCCCTGGGGTGACTACGGGGCCGAGTACGTGCTCGAGTGCACCGGCTTCTTCCGGGACCACGATTCGGCCAAGGCCCATATCGACGCCGGCGCCGCCAAGGTGATCATCTCGGCCCCGGCCAAGGGCGATGTCAAGACCATCGTCATGGGGGTCAATGACGAGGAGTATGATCCCACCGAGCACCACGTGGTCTCCAACGCCTCTTGCACCACCAACTGCCTGGCGCCGGTGGCCCAGGTTATCCTGAATAATTTCGGTATAAAGCGGGGGCTGATGACCACGGTCCACGCCTATACCGGCGACCAGCGGCTGCTCGACTTTCCCCACTCCGACCTGCGGCGGGCCCGGGCCGCGGCCATGTCCATGATCCCCACCAAGACCGGTGCCGCCGCTGCCGTGGCCCTGGTGATCCCGGAGCTGAAGAACAAGTTCGACGGCCTGGCCGTGCGGGTGCCGACCCCGGATGTCTCCCTGGTCGACGTGGTCATGGAGGTGGAGCGCGAGACCACGGTGCCCGAGGTCAACCGGGCCCTGGAGGAGGCCGCGGGCCGCTATCTCCGCTACACCGAGGAGCCCCTGGTCTCCATCGACTTCCAGGGTGACCCCCACTCCTCCATCGTGGACGGCCTCTGCACCAGGGTGCTGGGCACGACGGTCAAGGTGATGAGCTGGTATGACAACGAGTGGGGTTACTCCAACCGGATGCTGGACCTGGTTCTGCACATGGAGGCGAATAAACCCTTGTAATTGAAGCTGAAGCGGTGTAGAAAGTGTGGACTGAACGGCTATTCATTGTTGCCGGGGGCATGGAGAGATGTCCCTGATGCCCTTTAATCCATGCTGAAAGGAGGAAGTCATGAGAAAAGCATGCATCGTCGCCACCGCCGCCTTTGCCCTCATTGCCGGGAGCGCCTTTGCTTCCGAGGGAGCCCATCACTGGGGCTACACCGGGGACACCGGTCCTGCCCACTGGGGCTCGCTCAAGCCCGAGTTCGAGATGTGCGCCAAGGGAGTCAACCAGTCGCCCATCAACCTTACCAACTTCATCGAGGCCGAGCTGCCGCCCATTACTTTCAACTACTCCGGCCTGGCCACCGAGATCGTGAATAACGGCCATTCCATCCAGGCCAACTACACCGCCGGCTCCACCATCACCGTGGCCGGCAAGACCTTTGAGCTCAAGCAGTTCCACTTCCATTCGCCCAGCGAGAACACCATCAACGGCCAGTCCTTCCCCATGGAGGCGCACTTTGTCCATGCCGCCAAGGACGGTTCCCTGGCCGTCATCGCGGTCATGTTCAAGATCGGCCCCGAGAACGAGGCCATCAAGAAACTGTGGAAGCAGATGCCGGCCAATGCGGGTGACAAGATCGCCATGGCCTCCCAGGTCAAGGCCGACGAGCTGCTGCCCAAGAACCGTGACTACTACCGCTTCAACGGCTCCCTCACCACGCCGCCCTGCACCGAGGGTGTTGTCTGGCTGGTCATGAAGACCCCGCTCACGGTCTCCAAGGAGCAGGTCGAGCAGTTCCAGCACGTCATGCACCATCCCAACAACCGCCCGGTGCAGCCGGTTCATGCCCGTCCGGTTCTCCAGTAGAATCCATGGAACCTGCACCGCGGCCGGGGCCTGTTGCCCCGGCCCGGGCGGATTGCGGGTATCATCCTGATAAAAAACCCTGTTGGCCGCGTGCCGACAGGGTTTTTTTTATGTCCGAAAATGGCGCGGAGCGCCTGGCGGGGTGTTGCACCGGGCAGCGGTGCAACAAGGCCGGGAACCTCCTGGTTGCTCTTTCCTTCCCTGGCAAAGAGTGGTACTGTATCGATATGAACTTACAGGCGAATCACAATTCCCCGCCGCCGGGAAAGAAGGAGGAACGGAAAAGGACCATGCAGCAGCCCGAGACAGCAATCCAGTCCGATGCCCTGATAGCCAACCTCCAGGAGACGGCCGGCGAGGTGATCATCGATCCCGCCTTTGCGCCGCTGCGCGAGGTGGTGGCCTCCTACCAGGGACTGTCACGCAAGCTCGAGGGGCTGCTCTACGAGATCAGCCATCCCTACCGCAACTGGCAACTGATCGTCCCCGAGCTGCGCGCCTTTGTCCTCAAGAACCTCAACATCTACCGCCGCCACGAGCTGGGGCCGGAGTGCTTTACCCTGTTTACGGGCATCTTTCTCGACGCCCTGGAGGAATCGAAAAAAAACGGCAAACTGGTCTCGCGGATCATGGAGGCCATGCTCGCCTATGCCGACAAGCTGATCAATGCCGTGGACCTGGACTGCCTGCATCGCTACGAGGGGGTCCTCAACGCCTTCTTTGACCGGCTCTACCACCTGGACGAGATCGACGGCCAGGTGATGATGTACATGGTCCAGGGCCATCATCCCATGAAGAAGATGGCCACCCGCCTGGCCACCCTTGGCCGGGAGGAACAGGTCGCCTTCGACTATGCGCCCATTGCCCGGCTGATGAAGAAGATCCTCGGCCTGAACTACGACTACTGGCTGGGCGAGGAGGATCCCCTGCCCTGGTTCATGGAGCAGTGCGGCGACTTCTGCCGCGACTGGGAGGCCGGGCCGCTTTTGGCCGCCATCTCCCACGAACGGATCGCGCAACACCGCGACGCCCTGGAGGCCATCGACATCGACAAAGACCCCCTGCAGGGCCTGGAGCAGATCCTGGCCCTGCCGGCGCACATGGACATCGTCCGCATGTACCGGGAGATCCCGGCCCGGCTGGCCGCCGACACCGGCCAGGGCGACGCCTCCTTTGTCGAGAACCGCAAGCTGCTCTTCCTGTTCCGGATCATGGACACGGCCGGGCTCTACCTGATCCACGAGGAGACCCTGCGCGAGATCAACCGTTCCCTGGTGCAGCTCATCCGCAAGCAGTCCTTCGAGGAGATCGAGCAGTTCTTCGTCACCACCTTCCAGCTCCTCAAGGCCAATGTCCGCAAGTACCCCCATACTTCGCTCCAGTGCATCCAGGTCATTGGCGGCGAGGTCTTCAAGCGCGGCAACTCGCGCCTGGTGGAGGCCTTTCTCTGGCAGACCGTGCGCTTCGGCTTCCAGTACGCCAATGTCATGGGCGTGGACGAGGACTGGCAGCCCATCACCAACCCGGCCCACCTGGCCAACATCCGGGTCTGGCTCAACCTGATCATGCAGGAGCCCAAGTGGTGCGGCACCCTGTTCTCGGCCCTGATTATCAACATCCGGCTTTCCGGCACCTGCGTGCGCGACACGGACCTCTTCCAGCGCGACATCACCGAGCTGCTCAACCATCCCATCGGGCCCATCTACAACCTGGCCAAGCAGTTCACCAAGCTGATGCCGGTCTTCTTCAACGAGATCGGTGCCGAGGGCGAGCTGCGCGACGTCTCCACCGAGCTGGACGAGCTGCACAAGCGGCGCGACGTGCTGATCCATTTCCTGCGCAAGCAGAGCCACGTCGAGTCGAGCAACCTGATCGTGGGCTTCATCCAGGCGATCTTCACCTTCTGGATCACCCTGGACAAGGAAAAACTGCGCGACTACCTGCCCGAGGAGGTCCTGAACCAGGTGCAGACCTCGGGCCCCTTTGTCGACGAGCAGCACATCCTGGCCCTCCGGATCCGGGAGGAGCTGAGCTTTGATTCCATGCGCGATATCCTGCAGTGGAAGGAGGAGGAGCGGCAGGAGTATCTCGACCGGCAGACGGACATCTCCCGGGTGGAGCGGAGGCGGTTCGAGCTCCTGGTCAAGATGTACAAGCTCCTGCACCAGAAGTACAACCTGGGCCTGCCCGAGCTGCGCAACCAGTTGCAGCAGGCCATGCAGTCGGGCTTTCCGGAGATGGGCGACCTGCTGGACGTGCTGGAGAGCTGCGACACCTACCACTGCCTGGACGCCCTGCTCGACCATCTCGAGCACCTCAAGGAGATCATCCTCAGCCCGGAGCGGTTCGAGCCCAGGGAGGAGATCTACTACAAGCGGCACATCGCCGTGGATATCCCGTCTGTCTACGGCCGCTATTCGGAGCGCAAGTTCGACGCCCTGGGGCTCACCTTCCGCCTGGAGAACCTGGCCAACATCTATCTTGAAAAGCTCTTCCAGTCCATCAACCTCTCGTTCATCACCCAGGCCACCTTCATCCACATCGTGCGCAGCCTCAAGCTCTACCTGCGCGCCCTGCAGGTGGACGGCATCTCCAGCCGGCGGCTCGAGACCTATACCAGCCTGCTCGCCTCCTCCATCGGCATCAAGCGGTTCTCCTACAGCCAGCACCTGGACATCATGCGCGGCCTCTCCGAGGGGGTCAAGGACGTGATCTATGCCTACTACATCAACATCCACCAGAACAACCTCTCCATCATCATCCCCCAGATCGGCGCCGAGAACCTGCTCACCAAGTACCGGCCCCTGTGGGACGAAAACGACCTGCCCTCCACGGTGCTGCGGCTCTCGGAGTCCTTTTTCCGCGACCTGATCTCGGCCACCTTCGGCCTCCAGCACCTGGACAACTTCATCAGCCGCATCATCCAGACCCTGGAGGCGCAGAAGGAGCTGCTCGACGAGCAGACCCTGGATCTGCTCATGACCTACAACCCGGAAAAGGCCATCAGCTCGCTCTATAACGAGAACCTGCGCACCCACAACCTGATCCATCTCGGCAACAAGGGGTTCAACCTCATGGTGCTTGCCGGCGACGGCAAGCCGGTGCCGCCGGCCTTCATCATCACCACCGAGATCTTCCGCTGCTGGCCCGCGGTCCAGAAGTTCAACCGTGCCCGGGACGAGTTCATGCGCCGGGTGCGCGCCTCCATCACCGGCATCGAGGAGCTGACCGACAAGGTCTTCGGCTCGCCGGAGCGGCCGCTGCTGCTCTCGGTCCGCTCCGGCTCGGCCATCTCCATGCCCGGCATGATGACCACCATCCACAATGTCGGCTTCAACGAGGACCTGGTGGAGGAGTTCGTGGCCGCCAACCCGGACCAGAAGTACTTTGCCTGGGACAACTACCGCCGCTTTCTCCAGTCCTGGGCCATGGCCCGCGGCATGGCGCGCGAGGACTTCCAGGAGTTGATGAACAGCCACAAGGCAAAATACCAGGTGCGGCTGAAACGGGAGTTCACGGCCGAACAGATGCGGGAGCTGGCCCTCAAGTACCAGGGCGCGGTGCGGCGCAGCGGCTGCGGGCCGCCCGAGGATCCCTGGCTGCAGCTCATCGGCGCCGTGGAGATGGTGCTGGGCTCGTGGAATACGCGCAAGGCCAGGGAATACCGGCAACTGATGGATGTCTCGGACGACTGGGGCACCGCGGTGATCGTCCAGGCCATGGTCTACGGCAACCTGAGCACCCTGGCCGGCAGCGGCGTGCTCTTCACGGCCCATCCCTACCGCAAGGTGCGGCGGGTGGCCCTGTGGGGCGATTACGCGCCCGGCGACCAGGGCGAGGACATTGTCTCCGGCCTGGTCACCAGCTATCCCATCTCGGTGGAGCAGGCCGAGCTGGACGGCCGCTCGGTGGACAACTCGCTGGAGGTGCGCTTCCCGGCCATCTACGAGCGGCTGCTCGCCATCAGCCGGGACCTGGTCTACACCAAGGAGTGGAACCCGCAGGAGATCGAGTTCACCTTCGAGGGCCCGGAGCCGGACCAGCTCTACATCCTGCAGACCCGGGACATGATCACCATCAAGAAGAAGGAGCACCTCAACGTCTTTGTCGATTCCGAGGAGGTGCAGAAGTCGATCCTGGGCAAGGGCATCGGTGTCAGCGGCTCGGCCCTCTCCGGCCGCGCGGTCTTTACCGAGGACAATATCCGGCAGTTGCGGCAGGAGGACAGCAGCGCCACCCTGATCCTGATCCGCCAGGACACGGTGCCCGAGGACATCCGCGAGATCTCCATGGCCGACGGCCTGCTCACCTCGCGCGGCGGCCAGACCTCGCACGCATCGGTGGTGGCCACCCGCCTGGGCAAGACCTGCGTGGTGGGCTGCCGCGATCTCCAGGTCTACGAGGCCGACGAGTATGCCCTGATCAACGGCTTCCGGATCAACTTCGGCGATCCCATCTCCATCGACGGCCGCAACGGGCTGTTCATCCGCGGCATCCACCCGGTGCGGGAAGAGGTGCACATCCTGCCGCTGTGATTCCCACCCCCGATCCATCCTGACAACAGGCGCGCCATGGCACTGGTCAACAGGGAGTCGGTCATCACCCAGGTCCGCCGGCTGCTGCGGAAGACAGCGCCGCCGGGCGGGGTGGAGATGATGTCCTACAAGCGAAACCGCACCGTTGCCCTCATCCTTCGGGAAAACGGCGCCATCCTGGTCCGGGAACGGGGCTACGTGACAGGCGAGCAGGAGGTGGCGCCGGAAGAGCTTGGCCGGTTGCTCAAGACGCTGATCAGGCGGGAGTTTCCGCGCAGCCGCAAGATCCGGCTGCACAGGTTCGCGGACCCGGCCGAGCTGGACCGGGTCCACCAGAAGATCTGAGAACGATGCTGATTATCCGCTGCGCCGCCTGCGGGCGAAAGCTCTGGCGCTACGACAAGATAGGTCCCGGCAAGGTCCTGCGCTGCCACAAGGACCGGATCCTGAAGGTCTTCAATGCCCGCACCGGGGACGGCCGCATATCC
>WFUT01000218.1 GCA_015484845.1 Desulfobulbaceae bacterium | reverse complement strand
GGCCAGGAAAAAGGGATCACTGGCCGCGGTGAGCGGGGACCTGAAGGAGTCCGGCTACATAAAACGTTCCGCGGCTGCCTCGTCGACTGAGCCGCCGGCCCAGGTCGTCCGGGACGCCTTTGCCCTGCCCGGCAAGACCAGGATACCGGAGAAGCCCGTGCAGGTGGCCTCCACCTTCTATGTCTACGAGGTGGTGGACCGGCGCCTGGGAAAAGACGAGAACAGCGGGGACCGGAAGAAGATCGCCGAACAGCTGGCCGCAAGTCTCAAGAGCCGCCTGGTCACCGACTGGCTGACCCGGCTGCAGGCCAACTCGAAGATCTGGGTCAACTCCGAGTTCCTCAAGTAGCCTCCTTGTCGTCGGCGAACGTGCCAGCCGCAGGATGGAGGTGCAACCGGTCACGGTGCCCTTACGGTCTTTTCGCGCCTCGCCAATTTCTGTTTCTCCCCCGGCGCCGCCGCCGGGGGAAGTGTCTCGGCCCCGGATGGGTTCCATCCGGGGTTTTTCTTACTCTCCCAGGCAAAAACGGCCATCTTTTTTTCTTTAACGAAAGCGGATGATCGTTGTATAGTGGAACGATTTGGAACTTTCTTCCCTAAATCCTGCACTTCGAAAATGAATAAAAAATTTTCTTTTGCAATATCAAGAAATTATATGAACGTGATCGTTTTTTTCGACTCACTGACCGTGTGAAGGATTTTTTCTTCATTTTCTCGCCCGCAGGGATTGGCAATTTTACCGAATCTGCTTCGTTATCAAGGGGTTGAAGTATTCGTATACGTCTGCGCCCTTGATGCCTCGCATCTCCGGCAAAATTGCCAATTGCAGGATTTAGGTACAAGGGGAAGTGCGATGAAGCGGAGACCAGGACCGCGTTGGGGGAGAGAATCATGGCCAAAATGCGATACCATGCCCACAGCCAGGCGGTGTTTTTTTCGCTTGATACGGAAACAGCAGTGAAATGGATATGACCCGGTGGATGTGATCCAGGCGGCCCCGACCAGCTATCCCGAGGAGTTTGATCCTCACTTCAAGGTGTTCCACGAGTTGATGGCCTTCAAGGTGCGCGAGATCCTGCTGGTCTCCAGCCCCTATGACGCCTATATCCTGGAAGAGGATGGCAGCATGGCCTCGCGGATCATCAACGAGTACCATGGCCTCAACCTCAGTCAGCCGCCGCGTATCACCTGGGTGGCCACCGCCGACCAGGCCTTTGACCTGCTGGATAAAAAACGTTTCGACCTGGTGGTCACCATGCCCCACCTGGGCAGCATGGACGGCTGCACCTTTGGCCGGAGGATAAAGCGGCATCATAGTGAGCTGCCCGTGGTCCTGCTGTCCCATTCCGTGCGGGACGCGGTGGTGGTGGAGGAGAACGGCAGCCCTTCCTGTATCGACAACACCTATGTCTGGTGCTGCGACTCCGACATCCTGCTCGCCATTGTCAAGAGCGTCGAGGACCAGCGCAACGTGGACTTCGACACCAGGCGGGCCATGGTCCGGGTCATTCTCCTGGTCGAGGACTCGGCCCTGCATCGTTCCAGTCTCCTGCCCATGCTCTACAGCGAGGTGGTCAAGCAGACCCAGGCCGTGCTGGACGAGGGACTCAACGAGAAACACCGGCTGCTCAAGATGCGGGCCCGGCCCAAGATCCTGACCGCCGCCACCTACGAGGAGGCCCTGCTCCTTTTCAACCGGTATCGGCCCTATATCTTCTGCGTCATGTCCGACGCCCGTTTTCCCAGGAAGGGAAGGCTGCAGGACAGCGCCGGCCTGGAGCTGCTGCGCTATATCCGCTCCACCTCCGCTGACCTGCCCCTGCTCATGCTGAGCACCGAGACCCTCAACCGGGAGCCGGCCCACCGGATCCCGGCCGTGTTCGCGGACAAGAACGCAGAGGACCTGCGGGAGCTGGTTCATGATTTTTTTCTTCGTTACCTGGGGTTTGGCGACTTTGTCTTTCGCCTGCCCGACGGCACCGAGGTCGGCCGGGCCGCGAGCCTGCGCCAGTTCGAGGAGTGGCTGAAAAAGATTCCCGTGCAGTCCGTGCTCTACCATGCCGCCAACAACCATTTCTCGCACTGGGTGATGGCCAGGGCCGAGGTCGGCCTGGCGGCGCGGCTGCACCAGGAGCGAATGGCTCCAATCACCGATGGCGAAGAGCTGCGCAGGGACATCATCGCCAAGGTCCATGCCCTGCGCAGGATCCGACAGGAGGGCGTTGTGGCCCAGTTTTCAGAACGAGACTATGACCCCGAAATCACAGATTTTGTCCGTATAGGCCGCGGTTCCATGGGGGGCAAGGCCCGGGGGATCGCCTTCATCGCCTCCCGCCTTACCCTGGCAAAACGCACCGACTCGCCCCTTGCCCGTCTCCAGGTCAGGATCCCCAGGACCTGCGTGATCACCAACACCGGTTTTGATGATTTCATCAGCCTCAATGACCTCCGCCCGGTGGAGGACAAGCCGGATGAGGCCATTGCCCGCCGTTTCCTGGCCGCCCGCATGCCGGACTGGCTCCTGGCCGACCTGCGCACTTTCCTGGCCCGGATCGACCACCCCCTCTCGGTACGCTCCTCCAGCATGCTCGAGGATGCCCAGTTCAGGCCCTATGCCGGGCTCTACAACACCTTCATGCTGGCCAACAGCGCCCGCGATTTCGAGGTCCGGCTGCACCACCTGGTGCAGGCCGTGAAACTGGTCTATGCCTCGACCTGGTTTGCCAGCCCGCGGGCCTTTTCCCGTTCCATCGGCCAGTCGCGGCAGGACTCCATGGCCGTGATCATCCAGCAGCTCGCCGGCAGCCGCTACGGCGACTCATTTTATCCCGCCATATCGGGCGTGGTGCAGTCCTACAACTACTATCCCGTGGCGCCCATGCGGCCCGAGGACGGCATTGCCCGTATTGCCCTGGGCTTTGGCAAGACCGTGGTGGAGGGGGAACAGAGCCTGCGCTTCTGTCCCGCCTATCCGCGCAACCTGCCCCAGTTCTCGACCGTGGACGATATCCTGGCCAATGCCCAGCGCTGGTTCTACTGCCTGGACTGTTCAGACCCGGACCGCTTTGTCATAGACGATGCCAACCTGCGCCGCCGCCCCCTGGACGATGCCGCGGACGAGGAGCCGGTGCGCATGCTCAGCTCCACCTACATCCCGCAGGAGCATCGGATCCGGGACGCGGACCTGCCGGGCCAGAAGGTGCTCACCTTTGCCCCGGTCCTCAAGTATGACCTCTTTCCGCTGCCGGAACTGCTGCAGGAGCTGCTGCAGCTGGGCCGGGAGGGGATGGGCTGCGAGGTGGAGATCGAGTTCGCCGTGGACCTGCATCGGGATGCGGACCGTTCGGTCTTCTATTTCCTGCAGATCCGGCCCATTGTCACGGGCAGCGAAAAGCTGGAGGTCCATATCCGGCAGGCCGAACGCGCCCGGGCAACCCTTCGTTCCCTCCGCTCCCTGGGACACGGCCGGTTCCGGATGCGCGACGTGGTCTTTGTCCATCCCGGCCGTTTCGATGCCGCCGCCACCAGGGTCATGGCGCAGGAGATCGGCCGGATCAACCGGGAGCTGCACCGGGCGGGCCGTTCCTATCTCCTGGTCGGTCCCGGCCGCTGGGGCACCGCGGATCCGTGGCTGGGCATCCCGGTGCAGTGGGGGGACATCTCCGGTGTCGGCGCCATTGTCGAACTGCAGAACGGAGGTGTTCGGGCCGAGGCCTCGCAGGGCACCCATTTCTTTCAGAACATCACCTCCCTGGGCATTCCCTACCTGATGGTGACCGACCAGGCGCCCGGCGTTGCCGGCGACGATGCGGAGTTCATCGACTGGAACTGGCTGCAGGGGCTGGAAATTGTCCGCCAGGAGAAGTATATTATTCATGCCGTGGCCAGTGAGCCATGGACGCTGAAGGTGGACGGCCATACCTCCGAAGGGGTGCTGTTTCCGGCCGGGACCCGATCGAAGACGCCACCTCTTTCCTGAACAAGCGGCCCTGCCGGACGGACAAGGACATCCCATGGACGACATCATCTCCCGGATCACGCAGAGGGATCCGGAACAGAAGGAATTTCACCAGGCCGTGCACGAGGTCCTCGAGACCGTGCGTCCTGTGCTGGAGCGTAACCCGGAGTACCGCCGGCAGGCGGTGCTGGAGCGGATCACCGAGCCGGAACGGGTCATCATGTTCCGGGTTCCCTGGATGGACGACCAGGGGCAGATCCATGTCAACCGGGGCTTCAGGGTGGAGATGAACTCTGCCCTGGGCCCCTACAAGGGCGGCCTGCGCTTCCATCCCTCGGTGACGCTCTCGATTATCAAGTTCCTGGCCTTTGAGCAGGTCTTCAAGAACTCGCTCACCACCCTGCACATGGGCGGCGGCAAGGGGGGCAGTGATTTCAATCCCAAGGGCCGCACCGACGGGGAGGTGATGCGGTTCTGCCAGTCCTTCATGGCCGAGCTTTTCCGGCACATCGGCCCGGACACCGACGTGCCGGCAGGGGACATCGGGGTCGGCGCCCGCGAGATCGGCTATCTCTTTGGCATGTACAAGAAGCTGCGCAACGAGTTCACCGGCGTGCTCACCGGCAAGAGCCTGGCCTGGGGCGGCAGCCTGATCCGGCCCGAGGCCACCGGCTACGGCGTGGTCTACTTTGCCTCCGAGATGCTGGCCCGCCGGGGCGAGAGCGTGGAGGGCAAGACCTGCCTGGTCTCGGGTGCGGGCAACGTTGCCCAGCACACGGTGGAAAAGATCCTCCAACTCGGCGGCCGGGTGGTGACCCTGTCCGACTCCTCTGGCTATATTTTTGACGAGGCGGGCATTGACCAGGACAAGCTGGAGTACGTGAAACAGCTCAAGAACGTGCGCCGGGGCCGTATCCGCGAATATTGCGATGTCCATGCCGATGCCGTCTACGTGGAGGCCGATCCGGCCCTGGACTACAATCCGCTCTGGACCCACAAGGGAGACTGCGCCTTTCCCTGTGCCACGGAAAACGAGATCAACGACCGCGACGCCGCCAACCTGGTCAAGGGCGGCGTGCGGCTGGTCTGCGAAGGCGCCAACATGCCATGTACGCCGGAGGCCGTGGATGTCCTGCTTGAAAGCGGTGTGCTCTATGGTCCGGGCAAGGCGGCCAATGCCGGTGGCGTGGCCGTGTCCGGCCTGGAGATGGCGCAGAACTCCATGCGGCTGAGCTGGCCGGCCGAGGAGGTGGACTCGCGGCTCAAGCAGATCATGAAATCGATCCATCACACCTGTGTTGATGCCGCCGCTGCCTACGGGTCAGAGGGCAACTACATGGTGGGCGCCAATATCGCCGGTTTCGTCAAGGTGGTCAATGCCATGCTCGACCAGGGGCTGATCTGAGAAACGCGGTTGCGGCAAGGGGATCTCATGGTGAAGGAGGGGACTGGGGTATCCGGCCCGGGGGAGACAGGCGGGATCGGTGCAGACCTGGAGCAGTACTTTGTCGATATCTCGACCAGTTGCCCCTATGGCCTGCACCGGATGGCGGTCTATCACCAGGCCATGTTCACCTCCCTGGACAGCGGCACCATGGGCCGCTTCCTGGCCAATGGCTATCGGCGCAACGGCAACTGCATGTACAACATGCGCTGTCCGGGCTGCACCGGCTGCGTGCCCATCCGGCTGCGGCCGGAGACGTTCCGGCCCAACCGCAACCAGCGGCGGGTCTGGAAAAAGAACAGCGACCTCTCCGTGGGCGTGGCACCCCTGACCATGGCGGACGAGAATCTCGACCTGCTGGACCGCTTCCTGAAGACCCGCTTCCCCGACGGCCGGAGCGATGCCCACAGTTACTATTCCGGCTTCTTTGTCACCAGCATCACCCACTGCTTCGAGATCCGCTACCGTGCCGGCGACCGGCTCGTCGGCGTGGCCGTGGTGGACGGCTCGCGGCAGTGGCTCAACGCTGTCTACTTCTATTTCGATCCCGACCAGGGCTGGCGCAGCCCCGGCACCATGAACATCCTCTACCTGGTCAACTTCTGCAGGAACCATGGCATTGATTTTCTCTACCTGGGCTACTGGATCGAGGATGTGCGGGCCATGCGCTACAAGTCGGCCTTCCGGCCGCACGAGTTGCTCATCGATGGGACCTGGCAGCAGCGGCAATGACACCCCTGGCCGGCGCTGGCTGCCGGCCCTGGCCGTGGCCGCGTGCCTGCTCCTGCCGCTGGCCGGCGCCCTGCTCGCCGGCCAGCCCCTGGGCCGCTTTCTCGAGTTTCCGCCCCTGACCAGGTATGTCCGGCACGCCCCCTTTTCCCTGCCGCTTTTCCTGGCCGGCCTGGCCCTGTTCGCTTTCCTGGCCGGATCCCTTGCCGTCTCCCTGTACCGCTCCCGTGACCGGATCGCGCCCCGGCCGCCGGCCGGCCCCATGCCCTGGTGGGGATGGACCGGCCTGCTGCTGAGCCTTGTCGCCTGGATCCTGGCCTGGAACAGGTTTCCCTGGTTCCGCCCCCTGCAGCCCTATACCTTCACCCCGCTCTGGCTCGGCTATATCCTGGGGATCTCCGGCTGGTGCGTGGCCCGCTCAGGTTCCTGCCTCCTGCTCCGGCAACCGGGACGCTTCCTGCTCCTCTTTCCGGCCAGCAGCCTGTTCTGGTGGTACTTTGAATACCTGAACCGGTTTGTCCAGAACTGGTACTACATCGGCGTGGAGGATTTCTCCGCCACCGCCTATGTCCTTCATGCAACGATCTGTTTTTCCACCGTCCTGCCGGCGGTGGCCGTGACCACCGAACTGCTGGACACGGTGCCCTGGCTGCACGGGCCCCTGCGCCGGGGCCGGTGCCTTGCCTTCTGCCCGCCGCGGCCGGCCGGCCTGCTCCTGCTGCTCTTGTCCCTGGCCGGCCTGGCCGGGATCGGCATCGTGCCGGACCTGCTCTTTCCCCTGGTCTGGGTGGCGCCGCTGCTGGTCCTGCTGGCCCTGCAGGTGATGGCTGGCCAGCGCACCGTCTTCGCCTCCCTGGCCCGGGGCGACTGGCGGCCCGTTCTCCTGCCGCCCCTGGCCGCCCTGGTCTGCGGCTTTTTCTGGGAGATGTGGAACTGGCAGAGCCTGCCACGCTGGCACTACTCCATCCCCTTTGTCGACGCCCTGCACCTCTTTGCCATGCCGCTGCCCGGCTACATGGGCTACCTCCCCTTTGGCCTCGAGTGCTATGCGCTGACGCGGCTGCTCGCCCTGGATCCCCTGGCCCGGTAACGTTCTGCCGGGACCGGTGTTGACTTGCCCCACGTCGTGGTGTATTGATTGCCGGTGACAGCGGACCAGGTCCCTCTTTCCAGGTCTCCTGGTCGCAGAGAATCTCCTCAATCCTGCAAGGTGACAGCAATGCGGAACAGCAGCAACCCGGTCGGCGCCCCTGTCTTCATCTCTTTTCTTCTTGTCCTGGCCGCGGCCATGGCCGTCCCCTGCCGGGCCGCCGATTCCCGGCCTGCGCAGGCGCAGCGGTTCATCGATCATCACGACGGCACCGTGACCGATACCAGGACCGGCCTCATGTGGGCCGCCAGCGACAACGGGGCGGATATCCAGTGGTGGGACGCAAAGCTCTACTGCGATGCCTACCGGGGCGGCGGTTATACGGACTGGCGCCTGCCGACGCCTAAGGAGCTGGCCACGTTGTACGATCCAGCCAGGAAGGGGAAGGGCGCCTATGGCATCGTCCCCCTGATCAGGCTCTCGAACCGGTGTCCGTGGACCTCGACGACCAACCTCAATGCCGCGGTCTGTTACAGCTTTGCGAGCGGCAAGGAGTCGTGGGCCCGCCGGAACGACTCCTACCAGCTCCGCGTCCTGCCGGTCCGCGATCCACGCCACACCGACGGCCGGCAGCAAAAATGAGGCACCCTCAGCGGGGCATTACGCGGTAGTCGTCAAAGTAGACCACGCTGTCCGCCTTGGTCCACAGGCCCACCTTGCCCGAAACCGGCTGCGGCAGCTGGGTGGAGAGGTAGTGGCGGCCGTTGACAAACCCCTTGACCAGGTTGCCGTCCACGCTCAGGGTCAGGGTGTGCCAGACGTGGCTGGGCGTGTTGACGTTGCGGACCCAACTCACCGAGGTGCGCCGACCCGCCTTGTAGCGCCACAGTACTAGGTTGTTCTCCAGGGGATTGGCGCGCAGGGCATAGTAGTCACCGTTGGGTTTCAGGTCAAAGAGGATGCCCGCCCCCTGGTCGATCCTGCCGGCCATGGCCTTGAACCGGACCGTGATCCTGCCGTTGGTGAAGTTGTCCACCCTTGTCGCCACGGCAAAGGGATAGTAGGCATAGGCCGTGACATTGTCGAGAAACTCGGCATACCGCTTGCCGTACAGGGCGCGCGCCTTGTCGGCCAGGCCGGCGGAGGCCACTCCCTGTCGCCACTTGCTGCCATCCACCACCAGCACCTTGTTGCCGCCATCCTCGCCGATGATCCAGTTGCCCACGGCAGCGAGAAAACTCCTGGGCGGCGCGCCCACGGTCTCGTCGGAAAAGTCGAATGAGATCGCTTTCTGGTCCGTGCTTTCCGCCGCCATGGCCGGTGTTATCCCGACAAGAGCGCTGCTGTGGGGAACGGTCCCGGCACCCGGGCCGGGGAGACCTCCCTGGACCACCAGGCCCAGGATCATGATGGAAAAGAGGATCTTGTTGTTCATGGCGTTTGCTCCTATGACAAGAGATGGAAAAAAAGAGATCCATTGTCCGCAGCCGCCGCCTGCTGCACGGCCCGCCCGCCGGAAAAGGATTCGTGGCCGGTGGGGCGGGTGTGCGGCAGGGGGGCGTCCTGCGTATGGACGGAAAGCACAGGGGATGCTGTCGCAGGTGAGAACATGAATGTTTCTTATTCCATCCCCGCTGGGACCGTCAAGCCGTTTTGGGAAACCAGGCCCGGATTTCACCAGCGGCCCTGGCGGCCGTAGATGCCAAGGGCGAGACAGAAGAGGGGAATGACCAGGTAGAACCACCACCGGTAGGCCGAGGCGTCGGCGACCAGGGGATATCCCCGGTACAGGGGCACCGGTTCCTGCACCACCCTGATCCCTGCCAGCCTGTAGATGATGGGCAGGATCTCCCGGGCGCTGTTGGAGTAGGACGCGTCGTGGCGGCCGTTGTAGTCGTACTCGATCAGGCCGTATTTCTTGTCCCCGGACGCGGCGAACAGGCCGTTTGATTCCGTGCGGGCATAGCGCACGACCAGCCTGGGAACGGTGCGTCGCAGCTTGGCCAGGATGCCGTGTTCCAGGTCCTGCAACCGGCTGTCTTCGGGGTTGAGGTGGATGGTGATGGTCAGGGTGTCCTGCAGGTGGCGCAGGGCGCGGCTGTCGGCCGGGTTGAGGGAATGGCGCCGGTTTTCGGTCAGGTCCAGGGCCCGGTGCGACTGCATGGCGCCGGCCAGGAGGATGGCCAGGACGACAAGGAGCAGGAGCGAGAGGCCCGCCCTCGATGCCGGGCCGCGGCCCGGATGCAGCCAGAGGGCGGTGAGCAGGAAAAAGAACAGGGCCATGCAGAGAAAGGCGGCAACATGGGAGAAGGAGAGCAGGCCGGTCTCGAACTGGCGCAACATGCCGGTGAGGGAGATCCTGCCGAGCAGGGCCATGATGCCGCCCTGGCTGCCGGCGGCAAAGTCAAGGACCCACGAGCCCAGGGTGACCGCAAGGCTGAGCATGGCCGCCGTGGGCAGGGAATCGGTGATCGCGGCCGCGAACATGCCGATGGCGACCACGGTGAGCGAGAAGAGGCCGTGGCCGGCAAAGAGCATGGCCGTCTCGGGCAGGAAGATGTGACCGCCCAGGTTGTGCCAGAAGAGCAGGACCAGGGCCGCCGGCAGCAGGGTGAGCAGCCAGAGCAACCCCATGGCGCTGATCTTGATGCCGCACAGGGCCAGGGGTGACAGCGGCAGTTGCAGCAACAGCTTGAGGGCGCCGCTCTCCTTGTCCAGGCCGATGAGGCGGATGGCGACAAAGGGCAGGAGCAGGCTCTCGCTGAGATAATAGGCCCCGAAGGTGGGCACGAAGATCCCGTCCAGGGGATTCATGCCGCGGGCCAGTTCCGGGAAGGAGAGCGCTGTCCGGCTGGCCTGGCTGTAGAGGGCCACCGCCTGCAGAAAGCTGTAGCCGACCAGGATCGACACGATGCCGAGCATGAGCCACAGGGCAGGGGAGACGAGCAGGCTGCGCAGTTCCTGGGCCAGGAGGCAGCGGGCGAGCCGGCCTCGAGGTGGTCGTTCAGGTAAGGGCAAGGAAGACCTCCTCGAGCGTGCTTCCCGCTGCCAGGCCGGCCTGGCGGCAGAGGGCGTCCAGGGTGCCGACCCCCAGCAGCCTGCCCTGGTCGAGCAGGAGGAAGCGGTGGCAGATCTTTTCCGCCTCGCTCAACTGGTGGATGGAGAGGATCATGGCCCGGCGGCTCACGTGCCGGCGCAGCAGGTCCATGACCGAGAGGGCCTGCCTGAGATCAAAGCCGTCAAAGGGTTCATCGAGCATCAGCAGGGGATGGGTGCTGAGCAGGGCAATGGCGAGGAGCACCCGGCGGCGGTAGCCCTTGGAGAGGTTGAGCAGCGGTTTGCCGAGCACGGGCGCAAGCGCAAGCCGCATGACCAGGTCGTCGAGTTCCTGCCTGGCGGCGCCGTGGACGTGGCGGAAAAAAGAGAGCGTGGTCGCCACCCGCTGCCGGCCATAGGGCAGGATATTGTCCGGCTGGTACCAGAGCACCCGGTTCCGCTCGTCGGGCCGGAGGTGGCGGCCGTTCCAGCTCACGGTGCCCGACCGGACCGGGCACAGGCCGGTGATGCACTCGAGCAGGGTGGTCTTGCCCGCGCCATTGGGCCCGATGAGGCCCAGGATCTCGCCGCTTTGCACGGTAAAGGAGATATCGGCCAGGGCCCGGTAGGCGCCGAACCGCTTATCCAGGCCGGCCACGCGCAGCTCTCCGCCGCGGTTCTCCTGGTCTTGCATCGCCTTTCTCCTTCCTTTTCCGCCACAACCTGCCCGCGCGGCACAGGGCAGGGCTACCTCCGGCCCGGCAGGTCCGCGGCCCAGAACAGGAACCAGATCGCTCCCGGGACACTGGTCCTGCAGATCTCGGGAACCACCTTTATGAATTCGGCCTCGCCGTAGGTGTACCGCCTGTCATGGACCTCGATATTGAGGGCCGCGATTCCCTCGGTCTGGTAGTAGCAGTCCCTGGCCACGCCGCTGCCAACGCTGGTGCCGTTGTAGTTCTGGGCCGCGGTATAGCCGCTGATGGACTTGTCGTCGCCGCCGTAGCGGTTGAGGATGGCGGCGATCTTCTCCGACACGGCATGGAAGATCTCGTAATCGCTTCTGCCGGTTCCGTCCGCAAGAATGTTCCTGTTCACCCTGTCCTTGGTGGAGTAGGCATAGGGATAGAGGACCTGGGTGGAGCCGGCATGGTAATCGATGAGGGCAACCACGTTTCTGCCGGCAATGAGCCGTTCCATGGCGGTCGATTCCGGCTCTGATATGGCGCCCGGGCCGCGGTACATGCGGGAGGAGGGGGAGCGGGTCCGGATAAAGAGGTGTTTCTGGTTGTTGGTTACATCCCACTTGTACTGGAAGTTCCGGTTGATATCCGTGCCAAAGGCAGGCCGCAGGTAGCCTTCCTTCCTGGCCCTGGCCAGGCTTACCCTGTCCTCGTCGTCCCCGGACCAGGCCTCCTTCCAGACCCGGCGCTGGCCCGAGGCGCAGACAACGCGCCTGGGATCCCTGGAGTTGTAGATGGCGTCGAACATTTCCGCCGAGGCAACACTGAGCGATGGCTTAAAGAGGCTGAGGGTCTTGCCGTCCGTGCTTTCACAGACAATGACCGACTCCTCTTCCACCTCGCCGCCCGAGGCGGTATCGTCGTAGTCTGCGAGAAAGCAGTGCTCCGCGTCGGCCGGTGGCGCGGGATAAACGGTACCGTCCTGCCGGTAGCAGATCTCCTCCTGCGGACCGGCGGCCAGCCTGCGCCGGTTCGGCCGCCAGCCGGCACCGTAGTAGGACATCTTGCCCTCCGGAGTCTGGCTGTAGTCGTAGCCCTCGGGATTGTAGACCGGGATGATGATGACCTGGATCTTCTTCAGCAGCCGGCTGATACTGTTCAGGCGGGGGATGATCCCTGTTGTGTCCCCCGCCGCCGTGCCGGCCCCGCTGTTGATCAGCTCCCCCCTGGCGTCCCGGGCCGGGGCGGTGTTGTCCTTGTTGTCGAGCAGGTATTCGGCAATGCCGAGACAGACCTCGGGCGTGGCCCATTCGTTGCCATGGATGGCGCCGGTGATGATGACCGTCGGCTTGCCGCCGTCGTTCTCCCAGGAGGCGTTCTCGGTGATCAGGATGGCGGTGATCTCCTTTGGCGGCGATCCGTCGGTGCCGCTGGTTGTGCCGATGGAACGGACCTTTGCATAGCCGGAGGAGTTGTCGGCCAGGTCATTGAGGTAGCGGCGGATCATGGCACTGCTTTTCATGCCCAGCCTGGGGCTTTCGCACCAGGTGGCCAGGGCGTTGCCTGCCCAGAGGCTGCAGACAAGGATGGTGATGACGATCCGTTTCATTGCCCGGCCCCCTCCATGGCGGCGATCCGTTTCTTAAGCCGGGGGAGCAGGGAACTGTCGGCCTGGTCCGGATGCTGTGCCAGGTAGGCGGCATATTCCCTGAGCAGGGCCAGCAGCGCCGGGTTCTTCGGGTTCCTGATACCGCTGATGACGTATTCCTTTTCCCTGCCATAGTCGCCGTAGAGGATGGCGCGGTAGTAGGGCAGGGCGTCTGCCTCGAACATCCTGAAGAAACCGAGCGCCGTGGTCCGGATGACATCAAGCTCCGCCTTCTGCGAGTAGTCGATGTTCCCCTTGCCCTGGAAGGCGACCGCAAAGACCCGGGCGAGGAACTGTTTCTTGTCCAGGGATCGGGCCAGGCCGATTCCGGCCCACACGGTGGTGGGATCGGTGGAGCTGAAACACCGCGCAAGGCCGATGTCCGTGGCCTCGGGATACTGGCGGGCAATGGGGATCACCTCGTGACAGCGGGTGAAGTATTCAATGAGCAGGGGAACGTAGACCTCCGGCCTGGATCCGGCCTGGTCGATGAGATAGTTCATGACCGCATGGCTGGCAAACTCGTTCTTGTGGGGATGGGGACCATATTTCTTCACCAGCTTGAGAAGCTCGTCCGTGGAGGGGCCGGCAGAGAGCTTCTTCAGGTCCTTCTTGGACGTGACTTCCTGCAGGCTGGCCTCCGCGCCCCATCCCACACAGAGGATGTCACCTTCTCCCAGGTCCTCGCAGGCGTTTTCCCTGACCAGTTCCCTGAGGGCGTCCTCGGCCCGGCAGTCGTCGAACTTCCGCAGTTTGCGCGCGATTCGGTACTTCTTCCGGACCACCGATTCGGCACGGCCCTGTTTTTTCGCCTCCGGCGGCGTCTTTTTCAGCTCCTCGAGCTCGCGGAGCAGGGCCAGCAGCTCCGGTTCCTCGGCAAACGAGCAGTATCGTTTGTCCTTTGTCCTCTCCGGGGAGGGGGCCGACTTGCCGGTCCTTGCATTTTTCCCGGCCGGCGCGGCAACCGTTTCCTTCCGGTCACAGGTCCAGCCCTTGCTCCAGCCGTCGCACTCATCGGCCAGCAGGTAGCCGGGGCCGATGGCCAGTCCTGCACAGAGCGAAAAGACGATAACGATCTGTTTCACGCGTAAACTCCTTGAAGTCAACAGGGATGGTGGGTGGTCTCCACGCTTTTGTTGCAAGATGCGGTCCTGTTCCTGGTGTCGGCGCCGCACCCCGGCGCAGTCCCTGGAGCAGGTTGCCGTACATGTGGTGATTCTCCTGAGATTATCACGATAAGCGGTGAAAAAGCAAAGGCTCCCCGGAAAAAGAACGATTCCTGCCACTGCCTGCAGGCAGCGACACCTGTGCTGCGAAGGCGGGCTGTCCCGGCCGGTTCTGCCCGGACACCTGGCCTGGTGTTTTGAGTTTTTTCTTTTTGATCCAAGTGGTTATGGTTGTCGATGCCCTGTTTTCCGGCGCTGGCACGGTTCTGGCAAATTTCAGGGCAAGGGGACACCGGGCCGCAGGCAGGGCGCAGGCCAAGAGGTCGCGTAACAGCGGGCGGTATCGGGTGGTGTCTGTTGATTCATTTTTTTCCGGAGGACCTTCTCATGAAACGATTCGCACTCGTGGCAGCTCTCGTCTTCGGCCTTTCTCTTGCCGCCACGGCAATGGCTTCCAACGTAAAATGTACCGTCACCGGGGTCAAGGGCAGTGTCGTGACCCTGAAATGCGGGAAGAAGGCGGCCAAGCTCACCAAGGGCGAGGCTGTCAAGGTATGGAGGGCAAGAAAGGAGGCCGGCGAGGGGTGCTAGCCGGGCCAGGGCCGGGGCTCGGGGATGCAGGGAAAAAAATGTGCCGACGCCCGGGGAGGAGTCCGGACGCCGGCACGGGGGGAGGAGGAAGCGGGGTATGGCTGATTTACCAGTCGCAGCCCATGCCGACCCGCCCATAGGCGCCGCCGTAGCCGTAGCCATGGCCGCCACCATGGTTATGCCAGCTGCAGTATTCCGGTCCCCAGCCCATGGCGCCGTAATAGGGGCTGCCGATGGCCTGGCTGATCTCCTGGTTCACCTTCATCCTGAGCTGCCAGTAGGCCTGTTCCAGGCCGAACAGTTCGTTGCGCAGGGCATTGGCCTGGCCAAGGGTGGTGTTGCTGTCTGCCAGGGCGGTGCGGATCTGTGCCGACTTGGCCTGGAGGGCGGCCTCCTGGTCGGCAAGCTGTTTCTGGTACCTGGCCTCGATCTCGCGAACCTTTTTCTGCTGGTCGGCGGTCAGGGTGGTGGCCGGGCCGCCCATCATCGGTCCGGTCATCATGGGGCCGCCCATCCAGGCGAATCCCTGGCTGGCCGCAAAGGTGAGGGCGATGGCAAAGACGGTGATCAGGATGGTTGTTTTTTTCATGGCTGGTTCTCCTTGTGGTTGTTTGTGCACTCTCTGCGCGTTGCTTTTCCTTTCCGGCAGAGTCGCTGTCTTTTGCCTTCCAGTACAGCACGCAACGTGCCAGCCCGTAAACGAGGAAGGCATTTTCTGCTATCTCTCCAGTATTTCGTGAAAAAATAAATCGCTCGCTGTTCGCCTCCTGCCCGGTTGGCCGCAGGTGTCCAGGATCGAGACAGCCGGGACGGTGCGAACAGGCCCGGAGTGCCCTGTTTCAGGACAGGCCGGTGCCGCTGGCCGGGGCAGGCCGACAAAAGGCCGACATCCCGCGGGTCGAGGAATCTACCCCCACTTCTGTCTCCTGCACCAGAAACCCCTTGCCCCCCATGCCATTATCCTGTAAGCGTAAGGCGCCATGGGAGGAGGGGAACTGAAATCATGCGTGTGACTGTCGATGTCTCGGTCATCGGCCTGGCCGAGCTCTATGAAACGGCCCGCACCGGTATCTACCGGGTGATCAGCAGCCTGGTGCCCGAGCTGCTTGCCACCAGGGGGCTGAACCTGCAGGTGACCTCGCTTTCATCCACCGAGATCAACAGGCTGACCCGCGACTATTTCCACAGGCTGGGATTCGGTGACCGGTTCGTCGGTACCGTTGCCCTGGAGGAGCGTCTCTTTGACCTGGCCCTGCGCCTGGGGCCGGTGGATCCCCTCAAGATCTGCCAGCGCGGCGTGGCCCGCATGTTCAGGCGCCGCCGCATCGACCGGGTGGGCGAGACAACGGACATCTTCCACTCCACCTTTGCGCCCTTGCCCGAGTTCACCCGGCGGCCGCTCTGTTTCATGACCATCTACGATATCATCCCCGTGCTGCACCCGGAGTATTTCTGGGATGATTTTGAGCGTGATTTCAAGAGGATTCTCTCTGCAATCCGGGTAGAGCAGGACTGGATCGTCACCATCTCCCGCTCATCGCGCGACGACATCTGCGCCTACCTGGGCATGGACCCGGACCGCGTGTTCATCGCCTACCCGGCCGCCTCGCCCACGCTCTACCATGCCCGGGCCGACGACGACACCGTGCGGGCGGTCCTGGCACGGTACGGGATCCCGGCCCCGGGCTATTTCCTGTCCCTGGCCACCCTGGAGTACCGGAAGAACCTGCAGACCACCATTGCCGCCTTCAGGAAACTGCTCGCCGAGCCCGGCCATGGCGGGCACCGCCTGGTGCTGGTCGGGACCAGGGGCTGGAAGATCGAGCGGCTGCTGGAGGAGGTCATGGAGGATCCCGGTCTCAGGGACCGGGTCATCTTTACCGGCTACGTGGCGGACGAGGATCTTGCCGCCCTCTACGGCGGCGGCCTGGCCTTTGTCTACCCCTCCCTCTACGAGGGGTTCGGCCTGCCGCCGCTGGAGGCCATGCAGTGCGGCCTGCCGGTGATCACCTCCAACACCAGTTCGCTGCCCGAGGTGGTGGGTGATGCCGCCATCATGGTCGAACCCACGGATGTCGACGCCCTGGCCGGGGCCATGCTCAGGGTGTGCGGGGATGCCGGTCTCAGGCGCGATATGCGGGAAAAGGGACTGGCCCGGGCAGCCCGCTTTTCCTGGTCCCGCTGTGCCCGGGAGACCGTGGCCGCCTACGAGGCCGCCATGGCCGCGGTCCGTTGAGGGGGTGTTGTGCGCGTTCTCTTTGACCATTCCGTCTTTTCCCTGCAGGAACATGGCGGCATCTCGCGCTATTTCCGTGAGCTGGTGGCCGGGCTTGTCGGCCTGGACGATGTCCGGCCCCGGATCGTCGCGCCCCTGCACGTCTCCCGGGTCCTGCGCAACAGCAGTCTTCCTGTCACCGGCCTCTACATGCCGCGCATCGGTGGCACGCACCGGCTGCGGCAGGCGGTGAACAACCTGCTCTCGCCCCTTGCGGTGCAGGGCTTTGCGCCGGACATCGTGCATCACACCTATTACCTGGCCCGGTTGCGGCTGCCGGCCCGGTGCCGGCGGGTGGTGACGGTCTTTGACATGATCCACGAGCGGTTTCCCGGCCTGATGGCGCCCGGCGAGGAGATCGTGGCCCGCGCCAAGCGCGACTGCGTGCGCCGGGCCGATCACGTGATCTGCATCTCCCGGCAGACCCGGGATGACCTGGTGGAGATCCTGGGCATTGCCCCGAAAAAGACCTCGGTGGTCTACCTGGCCTCCTCCCTGGGCCATACCGCCACGGAGTCTGTCCGGCCCCTTGCCCGCAGACCCTATCTGCTTTATGTTGGTGAACGGCGCGGCCCCAAGAATTTTGACCGGATGCTGGAGGCCTATGGTCGCTCCCGGCTTTTGCCAGCAGACGTGCAACTTGCCTGCTTCGGCGGGCCGCCCTTCTCGGCCGGGGAGCGGCAGCGGATGCGGGAGCTGGGGTGCGGGCCGGGACAGGTGGTGCGCCTGGGTGGCGGCGATGCCGAGCTGGAGTGGCTCTACCGCCATGCCGTGGCCCTGGTCTACCCCTCCCTGTACGAGGGGTTCGGCCTGCCGCTGCTCGAGGCCATGGCCTGCGACTGCCCGGTGCTCTGCTCCGGTGTCAGTTCCATGCCCGAGATCGCCGGCGATGCGGCCTGGTACTTTGATCCGGCCCGGGTGGACGACATGATGCAGGCCATGGAGGGAATCGTTACCCTCCCGGAAAAGCGAACAGAGCTCATCCGCTCGGGCCGCCGGCGGGTGGCGCGGTTTTCCTGGCAGCGCTGCGTGGAGGAGACCATGGGTGTGTACAGACAATGTCTGCCGTGATCACGCCGCAACATCGACTGCCGCCCCACCCCCACAGGCAGGGCGAGGGCGGCCTGCGGCTGCAGAACAGCGGCACGGCAGCCGCCCGGCCCGCGCCCCTGCTGAGCGTGGTCACCGTGACCCTGGACCCCGGCCCGGCCCTGGACCGGACCATGCGCTCCGTGCTGCAGTGGGACCCGGGGCAGGTGGAGTACATTGTCATCGACGGCGGCTCCACCGACGGCACCCTTCGTACCCTGCGGGAGATGGACCAGTGCCTGGAATACTGGGTCAGCGAGCCGGACAGCGGCATCAGCCAGGCCTTTAACAAGGGCATCTCCCTGTGCCGGGGCCGGGTCATCGGCCTGCTCAATGCCGGCGACTGGTACGAGGCCCATACCTGTGATACCGTCCTCTCCCTGCTGGCGGACAACCCGGAGAGCGGGGTCCTCTGCGGCGAACTGCAGTACTGGCAGGGCGATACGCCCGCCTGCCGCTGCCAGTCGCGGCCCGAGCTGCTGGCAACCGACATGACCGTGACCCACCCGGCCTGCTTTGTCCGCCGCAGCGTCTACCTGGAGCATGGCGGCTTTGACGAGAGCTTCCGCCTGGCCATGGACTACGAGTTCCTGCTCAGGCTCCACTGCCGGGGGGGCGGTTTCCTGCGCTGCGGCCGGGTACTGGCCAACATGCAGCACCAGGGCCTTGCCGAGATCTCCTGGCGGCAGGCCCTCGAGGAGACCCACCGCGCGCGGCAGCTCCACATGGCTGGCTCGTTTCGCGCCAGCCGCGCCTACCTGCGCTACCTGGTGGCCAGGCGTTCTGCCCGGTTTCTGCTCCAGGGCATGGGGCTGCACGCGCTGGTCGATCTCTACCGCCAGCGGATCGCCGCGGTGAAGAAAACACGGAACCCGGAGCCATGAGTCGCCCGGAACTGTCGGTGATCATACCGGTCCTGGACTGGGACCTGGGGCCGCTCCTGGCGCGGCTGAACACCGAGATCGAGGCCGGCGGCCTGGCCGGGATGGTGGAGGTCCTGGTGGCCGACGACTGTTCCCGCGACGAGATACGGCAGGGCAACCGGGCCGCGGCCAAGCGTCATCCCGCGGTCACCTATTATGAACTGGCCCGGCGGGCCGGCCGGGCCGGTATCCGCAACAACCTGCTGGCCAGGGCCCGCGGCCGCTTCATCCTGTTTCTCGATGCCGATGTCCTGCCCGACAGCCCGTCGTTTCTCCGGGACTACCTGCGCCAGGCCCGGGCCGGCCACCAGGTGGTCTGCGGCGGCATCAGTTACCGGACCAGGATCCTGGCCGGGCGGCAGTATGATTTTTCCCTGTACAAGGGCAGGCGCACCGAGTGGCTGCCGGCCCGCCTGCGGCAGCAGGAGCCGTGGCGCTACCTGTTCACCGGTAACGTGCTCATGCGGCGCGATATCCCGGACCGGGTCAGGTTCGACGAGTCCTTCAGCGGCTATGGCTACGAGGATATTGAATGGGCGATCCGCCTGGGTCGGCTGGTGGACATCCGCCACATTGACAACACCTGTTCCCACCTGGGCCTGGTGGACAGGAAGACCGCCTTTGACCGGATGCGGCGTTCCACGGAGAATTACATGAAGCTGGCGCGGCTCCATCCCGACGAGTTCAGCCGGACGCCGGTCTTCCGGGTGTTCCGGTTCCTGCGCCGCTGGCCCCGGCCCCTGCTTGGCAGCGCGGACCGGGTCCTGGCCCGTCTTTTCTTCTCTTCGCCGCCCGGGATCGCCTACCTCTTCTTCCAGCTCGACAAGGCCGTTCTCCTGGCCAGCCTGGAACAGCGCGGGGGACGGGATTGCGGGGAGGACCCGTCATGATCTCTGTCATCATCCCCACCCGCAACGCCGAGCCGTTCCTGCCGGCCCTGCTGGAGCGGCTGCGCGGCCAGAAGGGCGTGGGGGAGATGGAGATCCTGGTGGTGGACTCCGCGTCCGACGACAATACCCGCGCCATTGCTGCTGACTTTGGTGCCCGGGTGCACGGGATTGCGCTGGCAGACTTTGATCACGGCGCGACCAGGACCATGGCCGTGCAGATGAGCCGGGGCGGGATCGTGGTCTTCCTGACCCAGGACGCCCTGCCCGTGGACGAACAGGGCCTGGCCCGGCTGGTACGGCCGCTGCGGGAGGAGGAGCGGGTGGCGGCCGCCTGCGGCCGCCAGGTGCCCTGGCCCGGCGCCTCGTTCTTCGGGGCCCATCTCCGGCAGTTTAACTACGGCAAACGTTCGGTGATCCGTTCCTGGCAGGACAGGGACCGGCTCGGCCTGAAGACGGTCTTTATCTCCAACTCCTTTGCCGCCTATCGCCGGGACGCCCTGGCCGAGGTGGGATTCTTCGGCCAGCATCACCTGTTCGGGGAGGATGCCTGCGCCGTTGGGCGGTTACTCGGGAAGGGGTACCGGGTCGCCTACGTGGCCGAGGCGCAGGTCTTCCATTCCCATGACTACTCGGTGCTGCAGGAGTTCAGGCGTTATTTCGATGTCGGCGCCTTTCACCGGCAGCAGCAGTGGCTGCTGCAGGAGTTCGGGACGGTCCGGGGGGAAGGGGGACGGTATGTCCGCTCGGAACTGCGCGCCATCCGCGAGCAGGGCAGGTGGGACCTGCTGCCCTCGTGCCTGCTGCGCAACCTGGCAAAGTTCGCGGGCTACAAGCTGGGCCTGCACCACCAGTGGCTGCCCTCCGGCCTCCTGCCCCGCCTGAGCATGAATTCCGGCTGGTGGGCAAGGCAACAATGACAGCGGTAACTCGTCACAGGCACCTCGCCTTTGCACGGTCGCGCCAGTCCGCATAGGCGGTCTATAGCGAACTGGCGCGCCTGCACAAATTCGAGGCACCTGAGACGAGTTACAATGAGGTGGTTGTAAAAACAACACCTTGCTTGCCCCGTGATCAGTTACATGACAGCGAGCATGTCGTGTCCGCGGCACGGTCGGACAGGCAGGGAAGTGATACACTAAACAGAATATGCTGAACTGGAACCTGCGGGAGCAGAGCTCCCTGATCTACAAGGTCCTGCACCTCATCGACTGCACGGTGGCCACCCTCTACCTGGGCCTCCTGGTGCGGCTCTACGGTGTGCCATGGACACACTACTACACCTACCTGGAGATCCTCACCTTTGTCCTCTGCTTCATCAGCTTCGGGTCCTTCCAGCTCTACCGCTCCTGGCGCGGCTGGAAGTATTACCGGGAATTTTTTGTAATTCTCAAGGCATGGGGCACGGTGATCGGCGTGCTCCTGTTCTATTTCTTCATCTTCAAGATCTCCTGGACCTATTCCCGGGCCGTGTTCCTGTTCTGGGGGGTGACCACGCCGATCCTGCTCTTCTGCTGCCATCTGGCGGTCCGCAAGATACTGCGCAGGTATCGCAGCCAGGGTAAGAATATCCGGCACGCGGTGATCGCCGGCGCCGGCGATCTCGGCCACCGGATCCTGCGCCAGATCGAGGAGATCCCCTGGGCCGGCATCGAGGTGGTTGGTTTCTTTGATGACAAGGTCGGCGAGCACTATGACCAGGAGCAGATCAGGAGGCCCCTGCTCGGCAGGATCGACGACATCGAGCAGTACCTCAGGGAGCACGACATCGACTATGTCTACATCGCCCTGCCCATGCGGGCGGAAAAGAAGATCTTCCGGATCCTCCAGGAGTGCCGCGACCTGGGCGCCCAGATCTTCCTGGTGCCCGATATCTATATCTTCGGCCTCCACCATGCCGAGATCCAGTCCCTGGGCGATACCCTGGTCCTGAACTTCAACCCGGACAGCCGCTGGAAACGGACCTTTGACGTGATCTTTTCGTCCCTGGTCATCCTGTTCGGCTTTCCCTTTTTCCTGGTCATCGCCCTGCTCATCAAGCTGGACAGCCCCGGGCCGGTCTTTTACCGCCACCGCCGGATCATGGCCACGGGCCGCGAGTTCGAGTGCCTGAAGTTCCGGACCATGGTGGTGGACGCCGACCGGAAGCTCGAGGAGCTGCTGGCCGCGGATCCCGCCCTGCGGGCGGAGTGGCAGCAGCATTTCAAGCTGAAGAACGATCCCCGCATCACCCGCATAGGGCGGTTCCTGCGCCGGACCAGCCTGGACGAGTTCCCGCAGTTCATCAATGTGCTCAAGGGCGAGATGAGCGTGGTGGGGGCCCGGCCCATCGTGGGCAGGGAGCTGGAGGAATACTACAAGGGCAACGGCGAGCAGAGCGCGGGCAGGTACTGTTCCATGAAGCCCGGCATCACCGGCCCCTGGCAGGTCATGAAGCGCAGCGACATCGACGACTACCAGGAGCGTGTGGAGCTGGATGACTGGTATGTGCTCAACTTTTCGCTGCGCAACGATATCAAGATCATCCTGAAGACCATCCGCTGCATGTTCAGCGGCAAGGGGGCCTACTGAAACCGGGCAACAGGCAGCGGACAGGACCGCCGCTGTCCGCGGCGCAAGGGGGAAACCGTGTTACTCCTGCTGCCGGCGGCCTGGGTCCTGTTCGAGCACGGCCTTGAGCAGGGTCTCCGGCGCCTGCGCAAGTCCCTCCTCCACCCCGATGATCGGCCGGTCATCGCGCTCGGTCTTCCTGATGGCGGCGGAGTCGGGGAAGAAGGCCAGGGGCTCCTCGCCCAGTTCCCTGGTCAGGAATTCGCGGTCCTCCCTGTCACGGACCAGGTTGGCAACATAGCCGATCCGGGGAATCTTCACCTGCTCGGCCAGCTCGCGGATCTTTTTGGCCGTGCGGATGCTGGAACGCGACGGGATGACCACGATCAGCAGCATGTCGGCGCCGGCCACCGTGCCCCGGCCCAGGTGTTCCACCCCTGCCTCCATGTCCAGGAGCACCACCTCGTTGGCCGTCAGCAGCATCTTCTTCAGCATCATGCGCAGGACCTGGTTCTCGGGGCAGGCACAGCCGCCCTCGGCGGTCTGGATCGCCCCCAGGACCATGAGCTTGTAGCCGTCTTCCTTGATCATGAAGTCCCGCAGCAGGTCGTCCACCCTGGGGTTGAGCTGGTAGAAGGGCGAGCCCGGCGTCTTGCCGGAACGCTCGGCCAGCAGTTCGCTCATCTCGGCAATGGGCCTGGCCCGTTCGATGTCATGGATACCGAGTGTCTGGGCCATGTGCGGGCTGGGATCGGCATCAATAACCAGGACCTCTTTGCCGGTCTTCCTGAACTCCCGCGCCAGCAGGGCCATGATGGTGGTCTTGCCGACGCCGCCCTTGCCACTGATTGCTATTTTCATCGCTCCTGCTCCTGAAAGAGTTGCCTTCCTGTGCAGAGTGGTTACAATAGGGACTGCGGTATCCAACATTCATGCTCGGTTGTGGTGCCGCCCGGTGCAGTCACGAACAGCAATATCCCATGCGCTGATTTCAAGGAGAATAGACATATGGAACAGACACAGTACGGTACCAAGTCGATGACCATCGCGCAAGCGCGGGTCGAGGCATCAACGGTTTTTCTGGCAAAGGTCTTCAACTGGATGGCCATCGGCCTGGGCATTACCGGGGTGGTCGCCTACCTGACCGCCTCCACCAGCCTTGCCCTGACCATTGTCGCAAGCCCTGTCTTCTTTATCCTCGTCATTGCCGAGCTGGGACTGGTGTTCTACCTCTCGGCCCGGATAGAGAAGATCCAGGCGGCAACGGCAACAGGGCTCTTTCTTCTCTATTCCCTGCTCAACGGCCTGACCCTGTCCACCATCTTCCTTGCCTATACCAGGACATCCATCGGCGGCACCTTCCTGATCACCGCCGG
>WFUT01000217.1 GCA_015484845.1 Desulfobulbaceae bacterium | reverse complement strand
GTCTTGTATCTGCCCTCCCTGTCGTTGAAGACCTGCGAGCACTGGATCACGCAGCCGGGATGGCAGTTGTGCCTGGGCTTGCCACCCCGCTCGACGATCATGTCGTGCATGGTCTCGCCCGAGATCTCCTCGTGCCCGTCGAACTGGCCGGCGGTGAAGTTGCGCGTGGGCAGGGCGCCTGCCTCGTTGATGATGTTGACCAGGACGTTGGTGCCATAGGTGCCCAGGGCCTGGGAGATGGGGTTGTCGACCAGGGCCTTGGTGAAGACCCGGTTGGCCTCCTTGAACTTTTCGGGATCCGCGATCTCCACCCTGGCGTCGGTGGGCTCGATGGCGATGAACTTCACCCGCTTGGAGCCCATGACCGCGCCCAGGCCGCCGCGGCCGCAGGAGCGCAGCTTGCCGTCGGGATCCTTGATCGAGATATTGGCGGCCAGCATCTTCATTTCGCCGGCCGGGCCGATGGTGATGATGCCGTGTTTTTCGCCCAGCCGCTCCCGTACCGCGTCGACCACGGCAAAGTTGCCCTTGCCGACCAGGTCGGTCTCCTCGCTGATGGTGACGGCGCCAGGGCCGATGGTGAGGGAGTACCACCGGTCCTCGCGGGGCTGGCCCTCGATGATGATGGCCTTGCAGCCGAGCCTGGCCAGCATCTGGGCGGCGGTTCCGCCGGCGTTGGCCTCCTTGATGGTGCCGGTGAGCGGGCTCTTGGCGCCGCAGGAGATGCGGCCCGAGTTGGCGGCCACGGTTCCGGACAGCAGGCCCGGTGCGATGACCAGCTTGTTTTTTGCACCCAGGGGATGGCAGGTCGGCTCGACCTCTGCCGCAACGATGGTCGAGGTCAGGCCGCGTCCGCCATGGCCCATCCAGTCGGCGGGGACATCCTCGATGCTGGTGGTCAACTCGGTCATGTTGATACGGAAAATCTTGTCTGCCATCTGCGGTTCTCCCTGGTTAAGGTTGATGCGGCGGCGCGTTGTTGACGCCCGCGCTTTTCAGGCGCCTCAGTTGGCTGGCCCCTGGTCGGCGGTTCCCAGGACCTTGGCGATGATCATCTGCTTGACCTCCTCGCCGGGCTCGGGATCCTTCCAGCTGATGAACTGCTCCGTGACCCGCATGAAGTCGCCATTGTCCTTCTTGCACTGGCTGCAGATCGACTCGGCCTGGTCCCGGTACATGATGATCTTGCTGGCCGGCTCGCCATTCTTGTCCACGGCGGCCATCTTGCGGCAGCCGCAGTCAAGACGGATGACGGCGACACCGATGCCGTCCGGGCTGCCTTCGAGGATGCCCTCGATCATGGCCCGCTCGCTCTTCACCGGGTCCCTGCGGGCCTTGTTGTTTCGTTTTTTTGCGCACATGAATGTATGTTCCTCCGGGGTCGCTGGATGTCTTGGCTCAATCTATTCTGTTCACCCTTTCATGGTCAATACAATTTTTCCTCTCCCTGCTCTGTTTTCCTGGTCCGGATTGCATTTTTTTCTTTCTTTTTCAGGGCGTTGACATTCCATGGCAGGGGAGGAGGCAGGCGGATCTTTTATCTTGACAAACCTGCAGCGGTTCGGTAGAGGGAAGTCACCTTATCCGTGCTTTTTCACTGAAGGAGATTGGCGTCGCAAAAAGCCCGATATACCGGGCTGCAAGGGGGATAACGGCCACAGGTTTGACGTACCACAGGTGCGTCGTTGCCCGGCCGGAGCCACCACGTCCGGTAGCCGGCATTGTTTGTTCCGCTTCCTTCGGGGTGTGATGGGTCCTCTGCGGGCCCATCGTGTAGAGCAAGTTTGAAAAAGGGTCGTATTCCATTCTTTTCTTTAATCCATTTTGGAGGATGTATCATGTGGGAAATCGTTGTTGACAAGGACAAATGTGCCGGCGATGAGGAATGTGTAAACGCTTGTCCCGCACAGGTATACGAGATGGTTGACGGCAAGGCCGAGCCGGTCGAGCCCGACGAGTGCCTGGGCTGCGAGACCTGTGTCGAGGTCTGCCCCGAGGGCGCCATCACTGTGACCGAAGTCTGATCTTTTCCGGATCGGACAATCCCACGTAAGCCCATCCCCAGGCGGGGGTGGGCTTACGTCGTTTTATGGCCGTGGTGCGGAGCCGGTGCCGCCGGGCCGGCGGCCATGGCAATGACTGACCATGAGACTGGAAAAGATAGCACGTTTCAAGCCCGGAGTGAGCCGGTCGGTACATCTCTTTGCCGCCGCCCTTCTCTGGACCGCCATCGGTTCCATGCTGATCGTGCGCGGCTGGGGCTGGATAGGGCCCGGCCGGGCGCGCTGGCTGGTGCTCCTGGCCCTGGTCCTGGGCACGGCCAAGTCGGTCCTTGTCCTTGACAGGGCGGCTCGACGGACCGGCCAGCGGATCCGGCAGTTCAGCGACTCCACCTGTATCGGCGCACTCTACTCCTGGAAGACGTGGCTGCTGGTCGGGTTGATGATGGGGTTTGGCATCACCATGCGCCGGCTGACCCATCCCGGCATGGTGATCGGCACCCTGTACGTGGCCATTGGCTGGGCCCTGCTCTTTTCCAGCCGCCACGGCTGGCTGCAGTGGCTGCAGTGGATCCGGCAGCAGCATGGTTGAATCCCTGAACCGGGTGGAGATCAGCCGTTCCGCCCTGTGCCACAACCTGGCGGTCTGCCGGGAGCTGGCCGGCGCCGGTTGCGGGATCGTGGCCATGGTCAAGGCCGATGCCTATGGCCATGGCATGGTCGAGTGCGCCCGGATCCTGGCCGGGGAGGGGGTGCGGGCCTTTGGCGTTGCCGAGGCCGTTGAGGGCGTGCGGTTGCGCCGGCAGGGGATCGGCGGCGAGATCCTGGTCCTGGCCGGCACCCTGCCCGAGACCATCGGGGCCATGATCGAGCACGACCTGACACCGGTGGTCACGGACGCGGCCATGCTGCCGGATCTCTCGCGCCGGGCCAGGCAGGCGGGGCGGGAGATCGGGGTTCATCTCAAGGTCGATGCCGGTATGGGCCGGCTCGGCTGCCTGGCCGGCGAGATGGAGGAGGTTGTCCGCAGGATAGCCGAGCTGCCGGCCATCGGACTGCGCGGCGTCATGGCCCACTTCCCCATGGCCGATGACCCGGCCTCGTCCAGTTCGCACCAGGTCCGGCAGCGGTTTGAGGCCATGCTCCGGCGCGTGCGCCATCTTCTGCCGCCGGATCTGCGCCTGCACATTGCCAATTCCGGGGGCCTGTTTTATGGTGCCGGCACCGGCCTTGATTACGTGCGGCCCGGCATCGCGCTCTATGGCTGTCCTCCGGACGGCGGTCTCCACGCCGGCCGGGGAGACCAGCCCGCCCTGCGGCCGGTGATGCGGTTTGTCAGCCGGGTGATCCAGGTCCGGCAGGTGCCCGCCGGCACCGGCCTCGGTTATGGCCATATCTTCACCACCCGCCGTCCCACCACGGTTGCCCTCCTGCCGGCGGGGTACGAGGACGGCTACCTGCGGGTGCTGTCCAACCGGGCCAGCGTCCTGATCAGGGGGCACCGCGTCCCGGTCATCGGCCGGGTCTCCATGAATCTCACCATGGTCGACGTGACCGGCCTGGAACAGGTACAGCCGGGCGAGGAGGCGGTCCTGCTGGGCCGCCAGGGCGAGGACGAGATCACCGCCGATGAGCTCGCGGCATGGATGGACACCATCAGCTACGAGGTCCTCTGCCTGCTGGGCAACCTGAATCGACGGGTCTACGTGGCGTGACGGGCCAGGGGCCGCGGTACGGCGGTACATGCATGCCCGCGGCGGCGGGTGCGAGGCGTATAAGAATACTTCAAGCCCTTGATAGGTTGAAAAAAACCGGAACAGCCAACAATGAACAACAGGAGCATGGAGGGAGCGGCCCTGTTATCCCCGCCGCGGGCGGTAACTGACCGGCTCCTGTTTCCAGGCTTCTGTCTCCTGAGATATGATACGATCACAACTCAAGCAACTGGTTGACGAGGGGTTTGCCCGGGGGGTCCGCGAGGGGTACTGGACCGATGCCGCCGCGGGAAACTATACCGTGGAAGTGCCCCGGCACGAGGGGCAGGGGGATTTTTCCACCAACCTGGCCCTGGTGGTGGCCGGCCGGGAAAAGTGTAATCCGCGCCAGGTGGCCACCCGCCTTGTGGAACTCCTGGGCGGGCGGGAGGAGGTCATCGAGCGGCTGGAGATCGCCGGCCCCGGGTTTGTCAATTTCTTTCTGCATCCCTCGGTATGGGCCAGTGTGCTGGCGCCGATCCGCGAACAGGGCGAGAAGTTCGGCCGGGCGGATTTCGGTGCCGGCAAAAGGGTGCTGGTCGAATTTGTCAGCGCCAATCCCACCGGCCCCCTCAGCGTCGGCCACGGCCGCAACGCCATCCTGGGGGACACCATTGCCCGGCTGCTCGAGGCGGTGGGCTATGACGTGCAGCGCGAGTACTATTTCAACGACGCCGGCCGCCAGATGCGGGTCCTGGGCGAGTCGACCCGGGCCCGCTACCTGGAGCTCCTGGGCATGGAATCCGAGTTTCCCGAGGATGGCTACCAGGGCGACTACATCTATGACATCGCCCGCTCCCTCAAGGAGGAGTTCGGCGACCAGCTCGTGGACGCGGACATCGCCGTCTTCAAGCAGCGGGCCCAGGAGGCGATCTTTGCCGATATCGATGCCACCCTGCGGCGCATCGGCATCCGGTTCGACTCCTATTTCAACGAGCATACCCTCTACGAGGAGGGACTCATCGATGACGTGGTGGCACGGCTGCGGGAAAAGGGGCTGGTCTACGAGAAAGAAGGCGCGACCTGGCTGAAGACCTCGGCCCTGGGCCTGGAAAAGGACCGGGTGATCATCAAGTCCAGCGGCGAGCCCACCTACCGGCTGCCGGACATCGCCTACCACCGGGAGAAGTTCCGGCGTGGTTTTGACCGGATGATCAACGTCTTCGGCTCCGACCACATCGCCACGGTCCCTGATGTCCTGGCCGGGGTCCGCGCCCTGGGCTATGACGACTCCCGGGTCCAGGTGGTGCTCTACCAGTTCGTGACCCTCATGCGCGGCGGCCGCCAGGTCAAGATGTCCACCCGCAAGGCCACCTTTGTCACCGTGGACGAGCTGGTGGACGAGGTGGGCGTCGATGCCCTGCGCTTTTTCTTTCTCATGCGCAAGGCCGACAGCCAGCTCGAGTTCGACCTGGACCTGGCCACCCGGCAGAGCCAGGAAAACCCGGTCTACTACGTCCAGTATGCCCATGCCCGCCTCTGTTCCATCGAGCGCCAGGCAGCGGAGAAGGGGCTGCCCGCGGTAGATTTCGACTCCGCTCCCGTGCACCTGCTGCAGGAGCCCGAGGAGCATGGCCTGCTCAAGCTCCTGGCCGAGTATCCTGCCCAGGTCGCGGGCGCGGCCCGCGACCTGGCGCCGCACCGCATGATCTTCTACCTCATGGAGCTGGCCGGCCAGTTCCACAGTTACTACAACAGGCACAAGGTCCTCACCGACGATGCGGAACTGACCCGGGCCCGCCGCACCCTCTGCGACGGCCTCAAGACCGTGTTCCGAAACGGCCTGCACCTGGTCGGCATGGACGCACCGACGCGGATGTAGGGCCCCGCAGACCCGCGGCCCCGGGAACCGAACAGGCAAAGACAACAGGGGGACGCTGCCGCCACGGGCGGGAACCGGGGCGGCGGCCGGCATGTCCCTTTCTTCTCCAACATCCGGGAACAGCCATGGCCACGGCCAGGAAAAAAAAGACACGGCCGAAAAAGAAAAAGGGGCCGAAACGGTTCCGGTTCCAGCTCGGCCTGGCCGGGGTGGCCGGGATCGGTGTTGTGCTCTTCTGTCTCTTTCTCTGGATGTTTCTGCTCGGCATCTGGGCCGGCCAGACCATCCTCCTGCCCACTGCCACGCCTCCCCGGCCCGGGACGCTCTCCGGCGGCAACAGCCATGCGGCAAAACCACCGGCAAGGGCGGCGGTGATCAGGCCGGAGGGGAAAAAGAAGGCCGTGGCCCGTGGCAGCGACCACTGAGGAAGCCGGACGGCTGCGCCAGCGGCTTCCGGGGGCGGTGATCCTTGACCTCCAGGCCCCGGACGGGTAAACTATAGTGTTTATGACGACTGCGAATGAAAAGAGGAGCCGCGGTCGGATCCGTCCGGCCCGCATGAGCGATGTCAGGGATATCCATGCCCTTCTGCAGCAGTTTGCCGACAGAGGCCTCCTGCTCGGCCGGTCCATCAGTTCCCTCTACGATGATCTGCGCGATTTCATAATCCTCGAGGACAACGGTATCCTGGGCGTCTGCGCCCTCCACATCTGCTGGGACGACCTTGCGGAGATCCGCTCCCTTGCCGTTGCCCCCGCGGCCCAGGGCAGGGGGATCGGGAGGCGGCTCGTGCACTCCTGCCTGGACGAGGCCCGCAGTCTCGAGATCGGCCAGGTCTTTGTTCTGACCTACCAGGCCGCTTTTTTCAGGAAACTCGGATTTGCCGATTGTGATAAACGGGATCTTCCCCACAAGATATGGAGCGATTGCCTGCACTGCCCCAAGTTTCCCGACTGCGACGAGGAAGCGCTGATATGGACAGCCGGGGAGGGATGATCCCTCCGATCCAGCGTCCTGCTGGAATGAATAACGGCGGGAGCCGGCCAGGCCCCGTCTCTGGAGATAAAGATGTTAGCAAAGACACTGACCAAGGTTTTCGGCAGTAAAAATGATCGAATTGTCAAGCAGTTGCGTGGCATTGTCGCCCGGATAAACGACCTGGAGCCCTCGGTGGAGCCCCTCAGCGACCAGGAATTGGCCGCCAAGACCGTGGAGTTCCGGCAGCGGGTGGAGAAGGGCGAGTCCCTGGACGATCTCCTGCCCGAGGCCTTTGCCGTGGTCCGCGAGGCCGCAAAACGGGTGCTTGGCGAGCGCCACTACGACGTGCAGCTCATCGGCGGCATTGTTCTCCACCAGGGAAAGATCGCCGAGATGAAGACCGGTGAAGGCAAGACCCTGACCTCGACTGCGCCGGTCTATCTCAATGCGCTCTCCGGCAAGGGCGTGCACGTGGTCACGGTCAACGACTACCTGGCCAGCCGTGACGTGGAGTGGATGGGACAGGTCTACCGTTTCCTCGGCATGACCACGGGCAGCATCGTGCACGACATGGACGACGCGGCCCGCCGCGAGGCCTATGCCGCCGACATCACCTACGGCACCAACAACGAGTTCGGTTTCGACTACCTGCGCGACAACATGAAGTTCGACATCCGGGACTTCTGCCAGCGCGGCTTCAACTACGCCATTGTCGACGAGGTGGACTCCATCCTCATCGACGAGGCGCGCACGCCGCTGATCATCTCCGGCCCGGCCGACATGTCCACGGACATGTACCTCAAGGTGGACCGGATCATGCGCCACTTCAAGGAGGACATCCACTACACCAAGGAGGAAAAGGACCGCCAGGTCATGCTCACCGACGAGGGCGTGCTGCTGGCCGAGGAGCTGCTCAAGCTGGACAACCTCTACGACCCGCGCAACATCAACTACCTGCACCATGTCAACCAGGCGCTGAAGGCCCATGTCCTCTTCCAGCGCGACGTGGATTATATCGTGCGCAACGGCGAGGTGATCATTGTCGACGAGTTCACCGGCCGGACCATGGAGGGCCGCCGCTATTCCGACGGCCTGCACCAGGCCCTGGAGGCCAAGGAAGGGGTCAAGATCGAGAAGGAGAACCAGACGCTGGCCTCCATCACCTTCCAGAACTACTTCCGCATGTACGACAAGCTCGCCGGCATGACCGGTACTGCTGACACCGAGGCGGCCGAGTTCAAGAAGATCTATGATCTCGACGTGGTGGTGATCCCCACCCACCGCGACATGATCCGCATCGACCATCCGGACGTGATCTACAAGAACCAGGCCGCCAAGTACCGCAACATCGTCCGCGAGATCAAGGAACTGCACGAGAAGGGCCAGCCGATCCTGGTGGGCACCATCTCCATCGACATCTCGGAGAAGCTCTCCAAGATGCTCAAGAAAGAGGGCATCCCGCACGAGGTGCTCAATGCCAAGCAGCATGAGCGCGAGGCCGAGATCATCGCCCAGGCCGGTCAGAAGGGCAAGGTGACCATTGCCACCAACATGGCCGGCCGCGGTACCGATATCAAGCTCGGCGAGGGCGTGCGCGAGCTGGGCGGTCTGCATATCCTGGGCACCTCCCGTCACGAGAGCCGGCGCATCGACAACCAGTTGCGGGGCCGTTCCGGCCGCCAGGGCGATCCCGGCTCGTCACGGTTCTTCCTTTCCCTGGAGGACGACCTGCTGCGCATCTTCGGCTCCGACCGGCTCAGCGGCATCATGAACAAGCTGGGCATGGAGGAGGACGAGCCCATCGAGCACTCCATGATCTCCAAGGCCATCGAGAACGCCCAGCGCAAGGTGGAGGGCCATCACTTCGATATCCGCAAGCACCTGCTCGAGTATGACGATGTCATGAACAAGCAGCGCGAGGTGATTTACAGCCAGCGGCGCGAGGTGCTGGAGAGCGAGGATGTCCAGCCCATTATCAGCGATATGATCGCCGACCTGGTCGACGGTATCGTCGATGAGTACGCCAGTGACAAGGTGCCGTCCGAGGACTGGGACTGGGACGGCTTCTTCGACCGGGTGGTGGAGGTCTTCAACCTGCAGCTCGACTGGAACAAGAGCGAGCGCATTGACCTGGATCCGGCCACACTGCGGGAGAGGCTGGCCGCGGCCGTGGACGAGGCCTACCGCAGGCAGGAGGAGCGCAACGGCGCCGAGCAGATGCGGCAGCTCGAACGGATGATCCTGCTGCAGATGGTGGATACCCTCTGGAAGGAGCACCTGCTCAACATGGACCACCTGAAGGAGGGCATCGGCCTGCGGGGCTATGGCCAGAAGAATCCGCTCGATGAATACAAGAAGGAGGGCTACGATCTCTTCATGTCCATGATCGAGTCGGTGCGGCACCAGACCGTGGGGACCCTCATGCGGGTGCAGATCGTCCAGGAGGACGAGCTGGAGCGCATGGAAGAGGAGCAGCGGCTGCAGCGGGAACGGGAACTGGAGATGGCCCGGCAACAGTCGGCCGGGGAAGAGGAGAACCGCAAGCCCGTGCGCCGCAAGGCCGAGAAGGTCGGCCGCAACGCTCCCTGCCCCTGCGGCTCGGGCAAGAAATACAAGAAGTGCTGCGGCAGGATCGCCTGAGTTCTTTCCTGCCGGGTCTCCGCCCTAGCCCCGGAGCGCCTCGGGCTGGAAGAGGTGCTTTTCCATGTGCTTGATCTCGTCGATTCCCGAGATGACGATCTCCGGGTCCGGCGCCAGTTCCCCGGCAGGCAGCTTTTCCGCATACTCGACATTACTGAGGATGTGCTTGATGCAGTTGATGCGCGCCTTTTTCTTCACGTCCGAGCGGATAATGGTCCAGGGCGTCAGGGTGCGGTTGGACTCGTTGAGCATCTGGAACTTCTTGACACTGTACTTGTCCCAGTACTTCTGGGCCAGGTTGTCCACCGGCGAGAGCTTGTACTGCTTGAGGGGATCGGTCTTGCGGGCCTCGAACCGCCTGGCCTGCTCTTCCTTGGAGACCGAGAAGTAGAACTTGAACAGCTTGATGCCGTCCTTGACCAGCATCTCCTCGAAGAGCGGCACGTCCTTGAGAAACCGCTTGTGCTGTTCATCGGTGCAGAATCCCATGACCGGCTCCACCATGGCCCGGTTGTACCAGGAACGGTCAAAGAGGACCAGCTCGCCGGCGGCCGGCAGGTGCGGGGTGTAGCGCTGGAAGTACCACTGGGTCCGCTCGGTGTCGCTGGGCGCGGAAAGGGCCACGACCCGCGTGTTCCTGGGGTTGAGGAAGGCGGTGATCCGCTTGATGGTGCCGCCCTTGCCGGCAGCGTCCCTGCCCTCGAAGATGGCCAGGATCCGCATGCCGGTGGCCTTCATGTGCTTCTGCAGCTTCATCAGCTCGATCTGCAGCTTTTTCAGCTCGATCTCATATTCCAGGTGCGAGGTCTTGATCCAGACGGCGCATCGCTTGTCGGATGCTTTCTTGTCCTTGTTCTTCAGGGCCGTGCCCTCGAGGAGCTTGACCTTGATCGGACAGGAATTTCCCTTCTTTTTTTCCTTTTTTTTCTTTTTTTCTGCCATGCTGGTTCCTGTGATGAGATTCCGGGGACAGGCTGCCCCGGCGGTCCGGGTCGTAACTCCTGCGCCTTCCCCGCCGCCAAGGGGTTTTTGTTCCATGGGTTCTGATAAGTTATACCATGAAGAGGGGCCGGGAGTGTGAAAAAAAACGGGCCGCATGGTTTTTCAGTTTTCTTTTTCAGGCGGCGCGTGCCGGAACCGGCGTCTTGGTGTACCACTGTGTGCAGGTTTGAATTTTGCCGTGGAATCGCTGCGAACACCTGGGGGGCAACGGTTTCCCCGGTCGGACATGCCCGGAAAAATCCGGGATCCCGCACGATCGGGTTTGCATTTCTCTCCCGCGGAGAGGTATACTTTGTAGGAGCGGGCAGGAAGGATGCGGAAACCGGGGGCCGGAAGGAAAAGTCCCGGCCAGGGATTGCGCCTGTTGCTGCGGGCAGGGCTGTTACGCGAACCGATTGCAACGATTCGATTGCATCGGCTGTATACCGTATGTGGCCGCCGGCTGGCATGCCGGTGCGGTCATGTTGATCTCTTTTTGGGAGGAAACAGGATGAAAAGATGGATTGCCGCAATTGTCATGGGGATTGTACTGTCAAGCGTTACGGCCGTCTGGGCCACTGACCTGCGGTATGTGGACGCGACACAGTTCAAGCAGTGGCTGTCGGAGAAGAAGCCACTGATCCTGGCGGATATCCAGAAACTGCCCGACTACAGGAAGCACCATTTCTACGGCGCCCTCAGTACCGCGGCCTATCCGGTCAAGTCCGATGCCGACCGGGCCAAGCTGTCTGCGGTGATCGAGATGTACCAGAAAACCGGGAACATGGTCGTTATCATCGGGCCCCGGGGCAAGGCCAGTGCCAAGCGGGCCTTTGCCTTTCTCGTGAAGAAGGGTATTCCGCAGGACAAGATCGTCATCCTCGCCGGTGGTATTCACGACTGGCCGGACCGGGAGATGCTGCTTGATATTGCCGGTGGTTGCGCCTGAAAGGGGGGCGGCAGGCAGATGACAGGGCCGGTTGCCTCAGGGTAAGGGGCGCCTGGGCGCCGGCTGGTAGTAATCGGGCCGAACAAAGAAGCTGACCAGGAAGAGGCCGGTCAGAAATCCGCCGATGTGGGCCCAGAAGGCCACGCCGCCGCCGGCCGCGGCCAGGGCCGGCAGGCCGCCGAGGAGCTGGAGCAGGAACCAGTAGCCGAGCATGAGGATGGCCGGCACCTCGATGGTGGTGATGAAGAAGCCCAGGAAGATCAGGGTGTGAACCCGGGTCCGCGGGTAGAGGCGGGCATAGCCCCCCATGACGCCGCCGATGGCCCCGGAGGCCCCCACCATGGGCAGGATCGACGATGGCGCGGTCAGGGTCTGGGTCGCGGCAGCGACCAGGCCGCAGAGCAGGTAGAAGACCAGGAAGCGACCAGGCCCCATGGCGTCTTCCACGTTGTCGCCAAAGACCCAGAGAAACCACATGTTGCCGATCAGGTGGAACCAGCCGCCGTGCATGAACATGTGGGTGAAAAGGGTGTAGAGCCCGCCCTGGCCGTGGATCACGCAGTAGAGACCCTGGCCCACGCGGACCTCGGTGCCCGGCGGCGCCAGGCCCAGGATCCTGCCCGGGATCAGGCCGAAATAGCACAGGGACCGCGCCAGGGCCTGCGGACTGCCCATCCCCTGCAGAAAGATCCACGAGGCCACGCAGAGAACAATGACGGTCACCGTGGCGACCGGTGGCCTGACAGTGGGGTTTTCGTCGTGCAGGGGGATCATGAATCGTGCCTTTTCAGCACAGTGGCTGGCCGTTGCCGGTGGAGCGGTGCACCGGGGCAGCCGGACCATTCACTGGCGTGTGCAGGGGTATCCGCGCGGCATCTCCATGCGGCCGCCCGGGTGTAGGCGATGTGCAGCCCGGATACCTTAGCATACCTGCAGGGCCTTGTCGACAGCTGCAACGGTCTGTCGTCTGCCACCCTGATACCTTGCATCCCCGGCAAGATTGCCGGTTGCAGGATTGAGCTCAGATGGTTACCTGGCCCGTGATCTGTGCTGACGGGGCAGGTCCGTGATCAGGGCGAGATCAGAGCGGTGCAGCCAGCCGCTGCGCCCGGTTTCGTCGGTGACCAGCAGGTAGTCACCGTACCGTTTCTCCGGGTGTACCAGCCTGCCGGCCTTTATGCTGCCGCTGGAGGCAGCAGAGGCAAAGGGCGAGATCAGCAGCCTGGCGCTGTCGTTGACCACCACGCCGTCGTTCCAGTCACGGTAGTCGTAGACGGCCGCGGGCAGGGAGAGTACCAGGCCCAGCAGGCTGGCAATGGCGATTCCCCTGGCGAGGGCGGCCGGTATGCGGCCCGTGAGCAGGGGCAGGAGGAGGGAGAGGGCAAGAACAAAGAGGCATGCCCCGGCGAGCAGGGCCCACTGGTCCGCCTGCAGCAGGCCGGCGGCCCGCCGGTAGAGGGGCTGGTCCTCCAGGTAGAGCCCGGCGTTGCGGCGCACCCGGCGCAGGTTGTTGCGGATGTCCTGGTCGCCCGGGGCAAGGCGCAGGGCCCGCTCGTAGTTGAGCACGGCCCTGCCCGTATCGCCGGCAGCGGCCAGGGCATTGCCCAGGTTGTACAGCAGCGACGCCGAGACACCGTACCGACGTTCGATCCGCCGGTAGTCCCTGATGGCGGTGCCAAAGTCGCCCCGGCTGTAGGCGGCGTTGGCGCCGTCAAACAGCTCCTGTGCGGTCACGCCCTTCTCCGCCCGTGCCGCCCCGCTGGTCACGACCAGGGAGAGCGGCAGCAGGAGCAGGGTGATTGCCAGTAGATATCTGCCCTTCATGAGAGTCCTTCCAGTTCGGTTCTGATTTTTTCCATCAGCTCACGCAGTTCCTTCCCCTTTGGCACCTCGCCGCTGTAGCCGGCGTGTTCAGCCATCGTAAAGACCCTGACCAGGATGGAGTCGGCAGGCAGGTGCTGCCGCAGGTCGGCCGAGGTGATGGAGCGGGGCTCCCGGTGCCAGACCTGGCCGGCCCGGTCCTGGATGGCCAGGCGGGAGGTCTCCAGGAAGCGGGCGCCATCGTCCCGCTCCACGGCGTCCTTCATGGCCAGCAGGTGCCGGGCCAGCTCTTCCCGCGCCCGTCGTTCTTCCAGGATGTGCGGGTTTTTCCGCAGGTGGTTGCGGCGGATGGCCAGGGCCAGCGCCGCCAGCAGCATGGCCAGGGCCAGGCCGCACAGGGCCAGGAACCAGGCCTTGCGGTAGAGCGGCACAATGGCCGGCTGCAGGTGGCCCAGGCTGGTATGAATGGGTGCCAGGCCCGATACCGTGGCGCCGGCGGCGGCGCTTTTCCGGCCCGCTGCCGGCGCCGCCGGGGTGGCGGTTGTCACCGGCGGCGGTGCGGCCGGTGTCCCGCCCGTTACCTGCAGGGGAATGGCCTCGCTGCGCAGGGTGGTGTAGCGGCCCGCGGCAGGATCAAAGTAGGAGAAGGTGACCGGCGGGATCTGCTTGATCGCCGCCGTGGTGGGTACAATGGCCATGGTGAATTCCTTCGTTCCCCTGCCGTTTCCCTTGTCCGTGAACTTTTCCGAGGGCGGATAGGTCTTCCACTCCGGTCCGCCGGAGAAGACCGGGGCCTGGACAAGGTCGAAATTGCCCGTGCCGCTGACCCGCATCTTCAGCGTCACCGGGTCTCCCACCCTGGTCCTGGTCGGACTGGCCGTGACCGCCATGCTGAAGGTGCCGATGGCACCGCGGAAGTCCCTGGGCCGCCCCTTTGTCGGCAGGTCTCGGATGGTGAGCGAACGGCGGGGGCTGACCAGTTTGATCTCCTTGCGGGTCAGGGTGCCGAAAAAATCGTCGAAAAAGGGATCGTCGAAAAATGGTGCCCCAAACATCGACGAGGGGTGCTGCCTGGCCCTGCGCACCAGCAGGGTGGTGTCGATATCCACCTCCAGGGGATAGGTGCCGGCCTTGATCCCGGACAGGGTGCCGTGCCAGGTCAGGACCGTGTAGGGGATGCCGTTGACCACTTCCTCGTCCTGTTGCGGCCGCTGGTCGTCGAGCTGGAGAACAAAGGCGTCACCGTTCACCTGCGGCTGCGACTTGACAGTGACTCTGATGCCCTGGCGGAAGTAGGCCTTGATGGTAAACGGCACCAGTTCACCGGCATAGCTGGCGCTCTTCTTCGGGATAATGCGCATGAAACCGATCCGGTCGGCTTCGCCGGAACGGAGCCGGGTGGTGCCGGCCGCGGGTGGCGCGGCCGACCCGCCGGCACCGGCGCCGGTCGCGGGACCCGTTGCCCCGCTGGCAGGGGGCAGGACCGTACATCGTATGGGCCGGCTCTTCACAACCTGGCCCGCTACCCTGACCCTGATCGGCCCGATGGTGTAGTTGCCGGGACGCGCGGCCTGGACCTGGTAGAGATAGCTGAGCGAGGAGGAGAAACGGCCGTTGACCCACTCCATGCGGCTGCTCTGGCCCTGGTAGAGGAACTGGAGGCCGTCCACCCGGGGCAGCTCCGGGCGCGAGGCCGTATCGCCGGTGACCGTGACCGTGAGCATGGTCCCCTGGTCCACCGGGAAGCGGTCCGAGCCAAGGGACGCCGTGACCGAGGGCCGTGCCGCCATGGCCGTGCCCGCCATGGTGACAATGGCCAGTGCCAGCACGACGACAGCCCACATCCTCCCATGATGCCGATGATCCTGGCCTGTCATTACCAGTTCCTCCCTGGTTCGTTTTCCCGGCCGCCGCCGGAATGCGGAACAAAGTTGAGTGTCCCCTCGTCCCCCTTGAGGGCGTTGAGGAGGTTGATCGCCTCTTCACGGGTCATCTTGCCCTCTGCTCTTCGTTTCCTGTCTTCCCTGTTCATGGCCATGGAGCCGGTCCCGGAATTCCTGTTCTTGGATTTTTTTGCCGCGGTTTTCTGCCGCTGTTCGATGCGGCCGCTTCCCTTGTTCTTTTTGCCGGCCGTGGCCGGTTTGTTCCCGGCCCCGGGCTTCTGCCCGGCCGCTGGTTGCTTCTTCTGCCCTGCCTTGTTGCCGTTTCTGTTCTTTTCAGGCCTGTTGCCCTTCTTTTCCTTTCCCTTCTGCTGGTTCGAAGAGGACAGCCGGCCGTTGCCCCTGTCCTGCTTCTTCTGCTTCCGGTTACCGGGGGTGTTCTTTTTACCGCCCTTTTGCCCTTTCTTGCCGTTTTTCTCTTTTTTTTCGTTTTTTTGCTGGTTGTTCCGCTTTTTCTGCTCCTGTTTCCTGCGCAGTTCGGCCAGCCTCTTCTTCTCCAGTTCCTGGTTGTGGCGGGCATCGGCATCATCCTTTTTCAGCTTCAGGCTGCTGGCATAGGATTTGAGCGCCTCCTGCCACAGCTCCATGGCCTGGCCGGGGTCGGTCTTCAGGGCCGCCTCGCCGAGACGGTACTGGGCATTGCCGCGGTTGTAATAGGCCCTGGCCTGCAGGTCGAGGTCATGGCTGGCAAGGACCTGGTTGAAGAGGCTGACGGCCTGCTGGTATTTTTTTTCCTTGTAGGCCACGTCGCCCCGGTTGAACAGCAGGACCGGGTCCTGCTGGTCTTTCTTCAGCCGCTGGTCGTAAAAGGCGGCCGCCTTGTCATAGTGGCCGGCCCGGTAGGCCTCCTCGCCGCGGGAAGCACGGGCAGTGGCCGGCTGCTGCAGGAGCAGGGCCAGGGCCAGCAGGAGCATGGCCGGGCCCGCGGCTTTCCGCGACCGCCGGCCCGCGGTCCTGACCATGGGCAGGCGCAGGCGCCAGGCCGGCTTCCTGCCCGGGAGCAGGAACTCGGCGGTCAGCAGCAGCAGGGCGGCGGCCACGGGCCAGGCGAACCGCTCCACCGGCACCCGCCGCATCTGCTGGCCGTGCTCCTCCTTGGGGACCAGGGCCAGCTTGCGGCGGTAGATGGTGTCAAATCCCTGGCCCATGGTGCCCAGGGGCACGTAGAGCCCGCCTGTGGCCTCGGCGATCCTGGTCAGCATCTTTTCGTCGAGCCGGGAGGTGACAAACTTGCCCGAGCTGTCCTGCAGGTAGCCCTGTTTGCCGCCCGGCAGGGGAATCAGCTCGCCGGCCGGTGTCCCCACCCCCACGGTGTAGATGGTCAATTTTTTCTTTTTCGCCTCCCTGGCAGCGGCCAGGGCGTCACCCTGCAGGTTTTCGCCGTCCGTGACCAGGATCAGGATCTTGTGATTGGCCTCGTTGGACAGGACCTGCTCGGCCTTGCGGATGGCGGCGGCGATATTGGTGCCGCCGGTGGGAATGATGTTGGTGTCCAGGCTGTTGAGGGAGCTGTAAAAGGCGTCATAATCCGTGGTCAGGGGGCACATGAGAAAGGCGGTGCCGGCAAAGGGCAGCAGGCCCACCCGGTCGCCCTGCAGGCGGCTGACAAAGTCGCGGATGGCAAGCTTGGCCCGCTCGAGCCGGTCGGGCTTGACGTCCCTGGTCAGCATGGAGCGGGAGGTATCCACGGCAATGAGGATGTCGATGCCCTTGCGCCAGACCTCCACCCACCTGGTGCCGTACTGGGGCCGGGCCAGGGCGACGAAGACACAGGCCACGGCCAGGATGACCAGGATGTCCTTGATCCGCCTGCGCAGGCCGGAGACATTGGCGGTCAACCGGTCCAGGAGATGGGGAGCGGCAAAGCGCTGCAGGGCCTGCTGTCGCCTGCGGGCCGAGGCACGGAGAAAGAGGAGGGCGGCCACGCAGGCGACAAGGCCGACGGGGAGCCACAGGGGCTGGGCAAAGTGGAGTTGCATGGGCTTTTTTTACGATGTTCCGTGTCGTTGGGTTTGCATGTTCCAGGTGTCGGGCCCAGGGGCGCGATCGCCCGGGCCGATTGCCACCTGCATCCTGCACTTCGAAAATGAAGATTTCTTTTGCCGTATCAGCGGATGAGACAAACGTGTTCGTATTTTTCGACCCACCGGCCGCCGGCATGGATCGCCGATCCTCATGGCAGCCGCCTGCGGGACACGGCCAGCTCCAGGCCGAGCAGGAGCAGGGCCGCCAGCAGGGGCCAGGCAAACAGCTCCCGGTAGTGGCTGAAGTGCTTGCGGATCCTGGTTGTTGTCTCCATCTTGTTGATCTCGGCGTATATCTTTTCAAGGGAGCTGGTGTCCGTGGCCCTGAAGTAGCGGCCGCCGGTCATCTCCGCCACCCGGGAGAGCGTTTTCTCGTCAATGTCCACCTGCATGCGGACCAGCCGCCTGCGGCCGAACTGGTCGGTTACCGGCATGGGGGCCTCGCCGCGGGTGCCGGCGCCGATGGTGTAGATCTTGATGCCCAGGGTCTCGGCGGCCTCGGCCGCGGTCACCGGCGCCACCTTGCCGGCATTGTTCATGCCGTCGGTGAGCAGGATCATGATCCGTGACTTGGCCTTGCTCTTGCGCAACCTGTTGACACCGGCGGCTATGGCCGAGCCAATGGCGGTCCCGTCCTCTATCATGCCGGTCTTCAGCGAATCGAGCCGCTGCTGCAGCCAGTCGTGGTCCAGGGTCAGGGGGCAGACCATGTAGGGGCGGCCGGCAAAGGCAAGCAGGCCGATGCGGTCGTTGGGCCGTTGTTTTATGAACTTGGAGACCACCGACTTGACCACGTCCAGGCGGCTGGCCGGTTGACCATCCAGGGTGAAGTCCAGTGCCTCCATGGAGCCGGACACGTCCACGGCCAGGAGGATGTCGATGCCCGAGGCCTTGATCTCGGTGGTCGTGTTGCCGAGCCGTGGTCCGGCCAGGGCCAGGATGAGCAGGGCCAGGGTCAGGATGCGAAGCAGTCCCAGCGGCCCGCCCGGCCTGGCCCGGCGGGCGCCGGCAATGGCCCGGACCACGGAGGTGGTGGAAAAGAGCAGGGCCGGGGCCGGGCCGCTGCGGCCGCGCAGCAGGGCGACCAGCGGCAGCAGGGCCAGCAGCCAGAGCAGTTGCGGGTGGGCAAAACCGATCATTGCAGCACCTCCTGGCCAGGGGGTGTTGTCCCGGCCGCTGTGGTCGGCGTGGTGGCCCCGGCGGCAGGGGTGTTGTCCGGGCGTGTCGAGACGATGAAGTCGTGCACCGCGTCGAGCATGGCCTGCATCTGCTCGCGGCTCAGGGACGAACGGGCGAACTTGGCCATGTCGAAGTGGTGGAGCCATTCCCGCAGGCGGTCGCGGTTTTGACGCAGCAGGGGAGGGACGGCCGGGTCATGGACCAGGGCCCGGACAAACTCCCTGCTGGTCCGGTTCCTGGCCGGGAGATGGAAGCGGGCCTCGATGTAGGAGCGCAGGATCCCGGCAAGAACAGTGGCAAACTCGTCGGCCTCCCCGTTTTCCATGAGCGTCCGCGCCTGCGCAAGTCGCGCCAGGGCCACCTCGTGGGCGGCCGGGGCCGGTGCCCGGCCGTGACGCCGCCGCCGGCGCAGGTAGAGCAGGGCGCCGCCGGCGAGCAGGATGACCGCGGCAGAGAGCGCCAGGACCAGGGGCAGGTGGCCGGAGGCGATCTCGATGGGGCCCTTGATGTCCCGGATGTCGCTGTACACGGTTCCGGTCCCGACAGGGGGCGACGCCGGGCCGGCGCCGGGCCGGATCGCCGTGCCGGCGGCCAGGGCGGGGCCGGCCGCCAGCAGCAGGCCGAGCAGGATGGCCGCGGCCGGGCCGGTGCAGTGGAGTGCGTGTATCCGCCTCATCGGCTCATCCTCCTTCTCCGGTTGCCGAAGAATTTCAACAGCGGCGTGACATAGGGAATATCGGTGGAAAGTTCCAGCAGGTCGATCCCTGTTCCGCGTATCGTATGCTGCAACTGCTGCTCCTGTTCACTGTTGCGGCGTTCATAGGCGCTGCGTATGGCCGGGTCCGAGGTGTTGACGGCCACCTGCTCGCCGGTCTCCGCGTCCTCCAGGGTGATCCAGCCCACGTCGGGCAGCCGGTGTTCGCGGGGATCGGTGACCGAGACCGCGATCAGGTCGTGCCGGCGGCCGGTGATGCGCAGCTTGGGACGCATGGCCTCCATGGTGGCGGCGAAGTCGCCGGGCAACCGGAAGTCGGAGATGAGAAAGACCACGCATTTCCTCCGGGTCACGCGGTTGATGAAGTCCAGGGCGCCGTTGATATCCGTGCCCCTGCTCCGGGGCTGGAAAAAGAGGATCTCGCGGATGACCCGCAGGATGTGGGAATGTCCCTTGCCGGGCGGGATATAGAGCTCGACAAAGTCGGAAAACAGGATAAGGCCCACCTTGTCGTCGTTGCGCACCGCGGAAAAGGCGAGCACGGATCCCAGTTCGGCCATCATCTCCCGCTTTGACCAGTGGCCGGACCCGAAACGGCCCGAGCCGCTGATGTCAATGGCCAGCAGGATGGTCAGCTCGCGTTCCTCGGTGAACTTCTTGACATGGGGGGTACCGGTCCTGGCGGTGACGTTCCAGTCAATGGTGCGGATCTCGTCGCCGGGCACGTATTCGCGCACCTCGTCGAAGTTCATGCCCCGCCCCTTGAAGACCGAGTGGTAGCTGCCCGCCAGGCTGTCGTCCACCAGCCGCCTGGTACGGACCTCGACCTGGCGCACCTTGGCCAGGATCTCCCTGGTAATCTTTTCTTCCATCATGTTTCCTTTGGCCGGGAGCGTATCGCTGCTCACGGAACCGGCACCGTGTCCAGGATCTTGCGGATAATGTCCTCGCTGCTTACTGCCTCGGCCTCGGCCTCGTAACTGATCCTGATCCGGTGGCGCATGATGTCCAGGGCGCACGATTTGACATCGTCGGGGATGACGTAGCCACGGCCGGACAGGAAGGCAATGGCCCGCGCCGCCACCTTGAGGTTGATGGTGGCCCGGGGCGAGGCGCCGGTCTCTATGTAGTCGTCCAACTCCAGGTTGAAGTGTCCCGGTTCGCGGGTGGCATAGACCAGGGAGACGATGTAGTCCTTGATCCGGTCGTCGATGTACACGGACTGGACGGCCTCGCGGGCCGACAGGATATCGGCGGGCGAGAGCACCGGCCGGACATGCAGGGGCGCGTCGATCTGGTCGACGCTGTCCAGGATCATCCGCTCCTCCTCCATGCTGGGATAATCCACCACCACCTTGAGCATGAACCGGTCCACCTGGGCCTCGGGCAGGGGATAGGTGCCCTCCTGCTCGATGGGATTCTGGGTGGCGAGCACCATGAAGAGTTCAGGCAGGGCAAAGCTGGTCTCGCCGATGGTGACCTGCTTTTCCTGCATGGCCTCCAGGAGGGCCGACTGGACCTTGGAGGGAGCGCGGTTGATCTCGTCGGCCAGGATCATGGAGGCAAAGATCGGGCCCTGCTTGACCTCGAAGCTGGTATCGCGGGGGTTGTAGATCTCGGTGCCGATGATATCGGCCGGCAGCATGTCCGGCGTAAACTGGATCCGCCGGAAATCTGTGGAGATGGCGGCGGCCAGGGTCTTGACCGCCATTGTCTTGGCCAGGCCGGGCAGGCCCTCGAGCAGGATGTGGCCGCCGGTGAGCAGGCCCACCAGGAGGCGGTCCACCAGGTGTCCCTGGCCGATGATGACCCGGCCGATCTCGCTTTTCAAGAGCGGCACCCAGGCCGAGGCCTGCTGCACTGCCTCGTTGATGGCCCGGATGGATTCTGAACCACCGGCCGCGCCGTTTCGGTCCGCTGCCGCGGGCGGCGTGGGGGGAATGGCAATGACGTCATTCGCTGTACTGGTCATGTTGTCTCCTCTTGCTTGGCTTTCCCGGGCTGACGCGTCACGGCCAGCCCGTGAGCTGTTCCTGTCCATGGTGTTGGCACTACTCTATGACAGCAACCTTACCGGAACCTTGCAGGAACATTACAGGTATGTAATGTTGGATGCATACGTTCATGGCCATGAAGGCCCGGCAGGCACATCCCGGACGGATTGAGGGTGTTTTTCACTGTCATGGCGCTGCACTGCGAATTTTTCCGGATCACCTGCCTCAACCAGGAGGAAGGCGGAAAAAACTGAACAGGTTATCCGGCAGGTGACCATCCATCAGGTCGTCATAACCGGCAAAGGCAATTTGCCCCTGCCAGAGAGAAAGGCCGCAAGGGAAAGAACGACCCGGGGTAAGCCCGGTCAGAATCCATACGCACCACAAGGAGGTTGAACATGCGCCCACTCCACCGGTTTTTTTTCATTGGCCTTGCCTTTTTCCCATTGCTGATTTCCGGATCGATAACAAAAACAGCCCTGGCAGCGGTTCCTGCGGTGGAAAAAAATGCGCTGGTCGATCTGTACAATGCGACTGGCGGGACAAATTGGACCAATAATGATGGTTGGAAAAATTATAGCAGCACAGACCCGTGTGACAGTACCTGGTATGGTGTAACCTGCACCAGTGCAAATGACCATGTAATCAGGATCGAGTTGCGCAGTAACAATCTCACCGGAATCATTCCTGCATCCATCGGTAACCTGACGCAGTTGCAATATCTTGATCTCTACGAGAACAATCTTACCGGGAATATTCCCTCATCCATCGGTAACCTCACAAGTTTGCAATATATTGGGTTCTACCATAACAATTTCACCGGGGTTATTCCTGGATCTCTCGGTAATTTAAGCCAATTGCAACAACTCGATCTTGCCAGCAACAACCTCTCCGGTCCCATTCCTGCATCTTTTAAAAACCTGTTGCAAATACAGGATATCAGGTTAAGCCGGAATCATATAGTCGGCCCTATTCCTTCATTTATAGGCAACCTGACACAATTGGAAATAATTCATCTTCGCACCAACAATCTTTGCGGCAGGGTGCCGGCGACCCTGACAAACCTGATACATTTGCTAGACGGTTCCGGTCTTAATCTTGGGCATAACCACTTGATTACCCAGGTAGACTCAACCCTTGCCGCCTTCATCGCTAAAAAAAGTTCTGCCTTTGGTAACTGGACAACCTCCCAGGACTCGCATTCGTGTTTTTCCTGGCCTATGTTCCTGCCGGCGATCATCAACCATTAAGAATGCCCAGCACAGGAGAGTTCTCCTGGTCCGGGCGGCACCTCCTGGATTCTCCCATGGAAACGATCTGCATTTCCTGTAACCTCAATCCTGCGATTGGCAATATTACCGGAGATGCGGGGCATCAAGGGGACAATCATGTAAGAATACTTCAATTCATTGACAAGAAAGCAGATTCGGTGAAATTGCCAATGCCTGCGGGCGGGAAAATAAAGAAAAAATGCTTCACATGGTCAGTGAGTTGAAAAAGACGAATACGTTCGTATAATCCGCTGAGACGGCAAAAAAATTTTTTTCATTGGCAGAGTGCGGGATTTGGGTTGCGGATCTTCCGGTTTCCATGTATCGAGTTTGGTGCTACGATGTGGCAATATCCGACAGCGGTTTCCGGCCGGGGCTCCGGCCTGGGCACCGTCACGTCCGGACCCCCTGTCGCGGGTGCCGGGAAATCACCGGGACCTCATCCCTGCTGCAGTCGGCACATTGGCCGCAGATGCGCGTCAACGAGCGGGATTCAGGCGGGAACCATTGACTTTCAGAAGGAGAAAAGAATATGTCTGCACACCATTTCGAGACCATGGCCCTGCACGCCGGTCATACCGTGGACCAGGAGACCCTGTCGCGCGGAGTCCCCATCTACCGGACCTCCTCCTACCTGTTCCGGGATGCCGAGCATGCCGCCAACCTGTTCAGCCTCAAGGAGCTGGGCAATATCTATACCCGGCTGATGAACCCGACCCAGGACGTGCTCGAGCAGCGGGTAGCGGCCCTGGAGGGCGGTGCCGCCGCCCTGGCGCTGGCCTCGGGCACCTCGGCCATCTTCTATACCGTGATCAATATCTGCGACCATGGCGACGAGGTGGTGGCGGCCAACAACCTTTACGGCGGCACCTATACCCAGTTCGACACCATCCTGCCGCAACTGGGGGTCAAGGTCAACCTGGTGGACCCCCGTGATCCGGCCAACTTCGAGCAGGCCATCACCGAGCGGACCCGGATGCTCTACTGCGAGACCATCGGCAATCCCGGCCTGGAGATGACCGACATCGAGGCGGTGGCCGCCATTGCCCGCAGGCACCACCTGCCACTGGTCGTGGACTCCACCTTCACCCCGCCCTGCCTGTTCCGGCCCCTGGAGCATGGCGCCGACATCGTGCTCCATTCCCTGACCAAGTGGATGGGCGGCCATGGTGTCGCCCTGGGCGGTATTGTTGTCGATTCGGGCCGCTTCGACTGGACTGATCCGAAGTTCAGCCTCTACAACGAGCCCGATCCCAGCTATCACGGCCTGCGCTATGCCCACGACCTGGGCGATCTCAACCCGGTCGCCTTTGCCCTGCGCATGCGCCTGGTGCCCCTGCGCAACCTCGGTGCCTGTATCTCCCCGGACAACTGCTGGTTCTTCCTCCAGGGCCTGGAGACCCTGGCCCTGCGCATGGAGCGCCACTGCGCCAATGCCATGGCCGTGGCTGAGTACCTGGTCGGTCATGATGCGGTGGAATGGGTTGCCTATCCCGGGCTGGCCGATGCGGATTCGCCGGCAAAACGCTACCTGAAAAACGGGTTCGGGGGTATGGTGGCCTTTGGCGTGAAGGGGGGCCGGCAGGCAGGGCAGAAGTTCATCGAGTCGCTTGCGCTCTTCTCCCACCTGGCCAATGTCGGTGATGCGAAGTCCCTGGCCATCCATCCCGCCACCACCACCCACTCCCAGCTCAGTGACAGCCAGCTTGCCGAGGCCGGCCTGTCCGAGTCCATGATCAGGCTCTCCATCGGTATCGAGCACATCGACGATATCATCGGTGACCTGGAGCAGGCCCTGGCCCGGGCCGCCGGCTGACGGCCGCCTGCCCGGCAGCAGGAGATTACCCGGCGCCCCGGAGAAGTGAGGCGGGCGTCATCACCAGTGTTTCGGAAGTCTCCCTGCCGGGAATTCCCGGTCCAGGGACCTTGCGGAAAAGGTTCCTGGAGACCATGGAAGACAAGAGACGCCTTGACGAGATTCTGGCCCGCCTGCGGAGGGCGGAAGAGGAACTGGAACAGGAGCTGGACCGGCTCCTGGAGGAGAAACGGCGCCGGTTTCGGTACACCCTGCGCCAGGGACGGGTGGTCTTTGAGCGCGGCATCCGCGGCTGGCAGCGGCAACAGCGGATGGCCATCTGGCGGTACCTGCGCACGGCGCCACTGCTTTTTATCCTCTCGGCACCGGTGATCTACGCATTGATCGTGCCCCTGGTCCTGCTGGATGTGGCCGTCATGCTCTACCAGCAGATCTGTTTCAGGATCTATGGCATACCCCTGGTCCGGCGGCGCGATTACCTGGTCGTTGACCGCCACGCCCTGGCATACCTCAATGCCATCGAGAAGTTCAACTGTGTCTACTGCGGCTACAGCAACGGCCTGATCGCCTATGTCCGGGAGGTGGCCGGCCGGACAGAGCAGTTCTGGTGCCCGATCAAGCATGCGCGCCGGGTGCGGGACGCCCACCGTCACATGGAAAAATTTTTCGATTACGGCGATGCCGAGGCCTGGCGCACCCGGCTGGCCGAGTTGCGCCGCGACTGGGAACAGGACTTTCGCGACGACTGAGCGCTCCGTCCGCGCCGGGGCGCGCCGCGTGGCACGGACCCGTGCCGGGCCGTGGGGGTCCCTGGCCTACTTCTCTTTTTCCTGCCCCGGTTCCGCTCCGGTTTGCCTTCCCTGGGCCAGTCGCTGTTCCCGCCGCACCTGGCTGATGATCAGGTCGGCCTTGTCCCGGTTGATCCCCAGCTCCTGGCGGTCCTGTTCAAGGTGGCTGATGTCCTCGCGGCTCAATGCGCCATCCTCCCGGATCAGCTGCTCCACCTCGGACTGGAACCGTTCCCGCCGCATGCGCAGCTGTTCCGTGAAGCCCGAGGCGATGATACCTGCGGGCAGGGAGACCAGGCCCACGCCGACCACGGTGATCAGGGTGGCAAAGATCCGGCCCTGCACCGTGATCGGGGTCACGTCACCGTACCCCACGGTGGTCAGGGTGACGATGGCCCACCACATGGCCTTGGGTATGGAACCGAATGCCCGGGGCTGCACCTGGTGCTCGAAGATGTAGATTCCCACCGAGGCGAAGATAAAGATGACGAACATCAGCATCACCGAGACCAGCAGTGATTCCATCTCGTCGTGCAGGACATCGGCCAGCAGGTCAAAGGCCGGTGAGTAGCGGGTGAGCTTGAACAGGCGGGTGAGCTGGAGCAGCATCAGGCCGGGCGATTCGGTGACACCGGAGAGGACGAGCAGGAAGGGCAGAAAGGAGAGCAGGTCCACCAGGCCCATGAACGAGCCGGCGTAGCGGATCCGGCAGCGCCAGGTAGGCGGCGTCCCGGCCGGATCCTGTTCCGGGCAGCTCCAGAGGCGCATGACGTACTCGATCATGAAGATCAGGCTGGCCACGACCTCGGTGATGAAGAGCGGCTGCCGGTAACGGTACATGATCGAGGGCTCGGTGGTCAGCACCAGGGCCATGGAGCTGGCAAAGATCAGCGCGACCATGAAGATCCGGCATCCCTGGTTGCAGCCGGATGTGGCGAAGCGCCGGTTCAGCAGCTCAAAGACGTGCCTGCGCATGGATCAGGTCTCTTCGGTATAGATGAGGACCGCCTTGAGATCGTGTTCCTCCTCCAGGTTGCCGCCCAGGGAGGAGGCCAGGATGCCGAACGTCGCCATCAGCTTGGAGAAATGGACCATGGGCAGGGGCTGGCCGGCCAGCCCGGCCCAGCCCGCCAGGACGTTTTCGGGCAGCAGGAAGATGATCCCCAGGGAGACAAGGAACAGGTTGATCCAGAAGGAGACCATGCCCACGAGCAGGGTGCCGAAGAGCACGATCCGGGAACGGGCTGCCTGTTCCATCATCCGGTCGGCACGGCCCACCTCCTGGAGGTTCTGGCCGAAATAGATCGACAGGGTGGCCAGGAGCAGGACTGCGACCAGGATGAGGTCGAGCCAGGCCGAGCGGATGGCCGCGCCCAGCTCCCATGCCTCGGCGCTGAGAAAGAGAAAGATGACAGAGACAGCGGTGGCGGCGGTGAACCGGCCGAGATGGAGCACCATCCGCCAGGAACGGAACAGGATGATGTCCCGGGCCAGGGACAGCCATTCCCGCCGCAGGACCTGGCCGTAGAACCGCCAGGCAGTGGCGGCGGCCTGGCCGGTCTCCTCCAGGCGCGGATCGGCGATGTCCTTCAGGTAGGTGCGGATCTGTTCCTTTTCCTCGGCGCTCCACTGCAGGGGTTCGTCACCGGTCCAGGATTCCCGCGGCCGCATGACCGACTGCTCGTCATGGTCCAGCCCCCAGAGATGGCCCAGCACGTGGCGGCACAGGGCCAGGATGGCCCGGTCCACCCGCTCGGGCTCCAGGTTCTCCAGCGGCCGGGCCAGGGAGACCACCCCGGTCTCCAGCATGTTGGAGGGAACGCCGTTCACCGTCTGGTCGAACCGTGCCATCAACGGCATGGAGGTCAGGACCAGGAGAAAGTCCAGCCGGTACTCGATCTTGAGCTCGGAGCCGAATTCGAGCAGGACCAGGGGGTCCAGCGGCCGTTCGCGGGGAAAATCCCGGCGCAGGATCAGGCGGAACGACCAGGAGAACTCGGGAAAATCCCGCTCCAGGTCCCGGCAGATGGTATCCTGCAGCCACTGCAGGCGGAGCTGGATCTCCCTGCTCTCCCCGGTGTCGACCAGGAAACCGACGGCAACCTGGGGATGGTTACCGATATCCTTGCTGTCGTGGTTTTCCGTCACGTCCGGCGGTTCCCTCCTCTCCTCTGCCCCGGCGCCGCCAGTGACCGCTGGCTACAGCAGGATCCGGTAGATCTCCTCCACCTGCTCCCACTCGCGGCTGCCGGGATTCTTCATCTCCGGGTTGATGACCTTGAAGACCTTGGCCAGGCTCACGGTGATGCCGCCCACCAGTTCCGGCAGTTTCTGCTCCAGCATGTCGGAGACCCCCATGCGCAGCGGCGGCATGGTTGCCAGTTGTTCGAGGATCGCTGCCACGGACAGCTCCTCGTTCAGCTCCCTGAACTCCCGGATGGCGAGCTGCAGGCCGGCCGTGATGGGGATATCGTGATAGTCGATGATGTCACGGCCATTGACGCTGGCGCTCACCTGGCCCAGGACCAGCAGGTCGCGCAACCGGGTGCCGATGAAATCGCCGAGCCGCTTGATGTCGCTCTTGTCGACTTCCAGCCCCGATGCCTTGCAGAACAGTTTCTGCAGTTGTTTTGTTCCCATTACCATAGCCAACCTCCCTTGATTTTTAAACCATAAAACCAGGATCCTGCCGGCTCCTGCCGCATCACGGCAGGAGCGGGTCTACGGCTCAGGACTCCCTGGCCAGCCGGCGGGCGGCAAGGGCGGTGAAGGTCAGGATCCAGCCGTTCATCAGCATCTCGATACTGACAAAGAGACCGATGACCCAGAGACCGGAGACCGGCCAGCTGAAGGCGATGACCAGGGCGAAGATGACGTCGACCAGGCCGACCACCACCGGGCTGACCCACTTCCAGCCCCTTTTCCGGTACTGGAAACCATGGACAATGCGCAGGATGCCCATGGCCATGAAGAGCGCTGCCAGCAGCAGGGTCAGGGCCACGGATGCGGCCACCGGGTTGACCAGGATGAAGATGCCGGCCAGCAGGTAGAGCAGGGACAGCAGGACATGGCTCAGCCGGCCCTGCCACTTCTCTTCCCGAGCCCGGATGGAGTGGAGCAGGGACAGGATGCCGCCGGCCATGATCAGGCCGCCGTAGAAAAGGACCGTGACCAGGGTGACGGCAACGGTCATGTAGAGGCCGATACTGCCGGCCACCAGCATCAGGATGCCCAGGGCCAGCAGCCAGCCCCATTTGCGGGGCAGCTCTTCCAGGTTCACCACAACCATTCCCGCACGAAGATCGGCGCTGTTGCCGGTTGTCGTTGTGTTTTTCTGCTCGCTCATATCTCTCCCTCCTCGTGTCTGTAGGAAATATGGCCACCCGTGCCGGGTCCCTCCCCGGTCCCGGCAACACCGCGATCCCCCGTGACACCGCAGGTCGGTGCCACGGAGATGATCCCGGGCGTCGGCTTCTGCTATTTTTTCCTGGTGTGGTTGAAGATCTTCTCCCTGAAGTCATGCAGGGACTTTTTCAGCTTGTCAAAAAAGCCCTTGCCGAACCTGCCGCCTTGGGTCTTTTTCCTGATCTCCTTGATCTGGCGGTAGAAGTCCTTGTATTCCTTCCTGTCGCCATAGCCCAGGGCCTCGGCCATCCTGATCTGGTCGCGGGCACCGTCCAGCAGGGAGGCCAGTTCCTTGTTCTGCTTGTCGCTGCGTCCCTTGGTCTCGGCGAGCTTGTCCGCCTTTTTCAGCAGTTCCTCGGCCCGCAGGATGGGCAGGGGAATGATGTTCCTGGTGACGACCAGGGTGGAGAGCAGCCCATAGAGGGCGTCGGAAGCCTCCTGGTATTTATCGTTGCCGACCAGCCTGGCCACGGCCTTGATGCCGTTGGTATAGCTGGCAAGGGGAATCGAGGTGACCACGATGTCGATCTCCGAGGCAAGGCCGGACAGGATCATCCGCGCCTGCTGCACCCTGCCGTCACCGAGCAGGTCTCTTGCCTTGTTGACCGCCTTGTTGACTGCATCGACCGTGGCATAGAGATCATACTGCTCCACGCGCACGTCAATGGGAGCGTTGGCCAGGGCCGGCTCCCGGGCCAGGACGATCTCCAGCTTGCCGGTGACCGTGGCCAGGGCGTCCAGGGCCTGCTGCTTTTTCTTCTTTTCTATGGCGTCCAGGGCCTTCCGGGTCTGGGCCAGCGCGTCCACCGCCTCCTTGATGATGGCGGCGCGTTCCTTGCTGACCTGCCTGTTGCTGCTGCTCCTGACCTCTTTTTCCACCGGCGTCCTCGCCTTGCCGGCTGCCGTGTTCCCTGTCTTTTCCGTGGCCATGGCCGGGCCGGCCAGCAGCAGGGCAAGGGCTGTCACCAGGCAGACCATGGCCCGGTGCAATGACGAAAGTCTCTTCATGACATTCCTCCTTGGTTGGATTTGCAGTGATTCGTTCCACTGCTCCATGGTTCAGCAAGGGGCGTGCCACTGTCTAACTCGTCGTGAAAACAGTAAATTACGTATTGTGGACAAAGGAGAGGGAATCCGGGGGCGGCCAGAATGGCCGCTTTTGATCCGGCCGGTCCGGCCATTCTGGCCGCCGCCCGGCTGCTGGCCCGAAGAAGGCTATCGTTCGTTGAGCTTGCGGCGCAGGGTCCGTTCGCCGATGCCCAGTTGCCTGGCCGCGGCCCTGCGATTGAACCCACAGCGTTTGAGGGCGGCATCGACGAGGATCTGCTCTGCCTCGGCCAGGGTCGCGCCGGCCGGGATCCAGGTGCCATCCCCGGCCGGGTTCCCGGCCCGGTCGGCGCGGGGCAGGAACCGTTGCAGGAAGTCGGCCGGGATCTCCTGCATTCCCTCCGGGATATGGACCGCCAGGCGGGTCATGGCATTGCGCAACTCCCTGACATTTCCCTGCCAGGGGCAGGCCTGCAGCAGGTGCTCGGCCTCGGGCGAGAAGACGCAGCGCTGTGGCCGTCCCATCTCCTCCAGGGAGTGGAGCAGGAAGTGGCAGGCAAGCGGGACGATGTCCTGTTGCCGCTTCCTGAGCGGCGGCAGCCGTACCTGGAGCACGTCGAGGCGGTAGAACAGGTCCTGGCGGAAGAGCCCGGCCGCCACCTCTTCGTGCAGGTCCCGGTGGGTGGCTGCCACGATGCGCACGTCGACCGCGATGGGCCGTTCACCGCCGATACGGTGGATGGTGCCTTCCTCCAGGACCCGCAGCAGCCGGACCTGGAACTGGAGCGGCATCTCGCCGATCTCGTCCAGGAACAGGGTGCCGCCGGAGGCCTGTTCAAAACGGCCCCGGTGCAGGCTGGAGGCGCCGGTGAAGGCACCGCGTTCGTGGCCGAACAGCTCGCTTTCCAGCATGGTCTCGGGAATGGCGCCGCAGTTGACGGCAATGAAGGGGCCGCCGGCCCTGGGACTGAGCTGGTGCACCGCCATGGCCACAAGTTCCTTGCCCGTGCCGGTCTCGCCCTGGACCAGGACCGGCTCGTCCAGGGCGGCAAAGCGGGGCACATCGGCCAGGGCCTCGGTCATGACCGGGTCGTGGAAGATGAGAAAGGGCGCCAGGCGGGTCTCGAGGATCGACCGTTTC
>WFUT01000216.1 GCA_015484845.1 Desulfobulbaceae bacterium | reverse complement strand
CCGTAGAAATAATTTGGTTGTAACCAAATTATAGCATTGTTGTTTTTGGATGTAACCAAAAAGCCGGGGGCTGCGGGTCAAGTACGTTTAAAATTGCGCTTGCCTGTCGTACCCGGTTGATTATTCAATAATTGAGCTGTCTTGAGGGGATAGGGAGGAGAGGAACAGCTCGGGAAGGCAAGCACCCCGAGGTTGGTTGTTTTCCGGGTCCCTTTGGTCAACTCAGGCGTGATTATTTTTGCAGTTTGTCCAGAGAATCACGAAAATATCTTTCAACTGGCAGCTGAGATCGCAGAGGGTCTTTCTTTATGGCTCCACGCGGACAGGGCGGGACGGCTGCAGAACGGCCGTCCATGGAACTGCTGGCCCCGGCCGGCAGTATGGCCGCCTTTGAGGCGGCGCTGGCCGAGGGCGCGGATGCGGTCTATGTCGGTGCTCCCGCCTTCAACGCCAGGGCCCTGGCGCGGGATTTTTCCCATGCCGAGATCGGCGCCATGATCCGGCAGGCGCATGAGCAGGGCCGAAAGCTCTACATCGCCATGAACAGCCTCATCAGGGAGGACGAGATGCACCGGGCCGTGGAGGCGCTCTCCATCTTTGCCCGTCTTGGTCCCGATGCCCTGATCATCCAGGACCTGGGGCTGCTCCACCTCGTACGGCACTACTTCCCGGAGCTTGTCCTGCATGCCTCTACCCTGATGTCCGTGCACAACTCGGCGGCAGCCCGACGCCTGACCGGGATGGGCTTTGAGCGGGTGGTCCTGGCCCGGGAACTGACCATGGAGGAGATCGGCAAGGTCGCCGGGCAGGGTGGTGCTGAACTCGAGATCTTTGTCCATGGCGCCATGTGTTTCAGCTATTCCGGCCTCTGCCTTTTTTCCAGCCTCCATGGCGGCAGGTCGAGCCTGCGTGGCCAGTGCGTGCAGCCGTGCCGCCGCCGTTACTCCTGGCAGAGCGGCCATGGCGGCCGCGGCGGCCGGGGCAGCGGCCGGAGCAGGGGCAAGGGCGGCTATCTCTTTTCCATGAACGATCTCTGCGGCATCGACCTGCTGCCGGCCATGCAGCGGCTGGGGATCGCCAGCCTGAAGATCGAGGGACGCCTTCGCTCGGTGGAATACGTCCGCAAGACCGTGCGCGCCTACCGGCTGGTCCTGGACAGCCTCGGCGCGGACAGCGACAGCCGGCAACAGGTGCTGGCCGAGGCACACCGTCTCCTGGACGAGGCCATGGGCCGCCGGCGGACGCCGGGATTCTTCCTGGACAGCAGGCCGGCGCAGGTCGTGACCCCGGCTGTCTCCGGCAACACCGGCCTGCTGCTCGGCAGGGTCGATCGGCTGGAGAGACGCAGGGGCAAGGCCGTGCTGCACCTGCGCCTGCGTGGTGACGTGGCGGTGGGAGATCGCCTGCGCCTTCACGACGAGGCCAGTGGCGAGCGCCGGGCATTTACCGTTCATACCCTGCTGGTGGGGGGCAAGACCGTGAAAGGGGCCCGGGCCGGCCAGGCAGCGGCCATCGTGATGCCTGGTGACGCCGCCTTTGCCAGGGGTTTTCACGGTCTCCTCTTCCGGGTCGATGTCGGTTCGCGCAAGGGCAGGGAACAGGGCAGGCGGGTCCGTCCCGGCCGCATGGCCAGGGACAGGGTGACACCGGACCGGGGCCGGGTGGAAACGGTCCTGGACGCCTTGCAGTGGCGGCCTGCCGGCAGCGGCAGGTCCGCGGCCGGCAGCAGCCGGTCCCGCTCCGGGGGGAGCAGGCAGCAACGGCAACGGGGACAGGTCGGTACCTGGTGGGTGCGGCTCCGGTCCCTGCAGGCCGTGCGCCGCAGGCTGCCGGTCCGCCCGGCCCGGATCCTGTTGCCGCTCAACCGGGAGACCATGGCCGAGATCGGGAAAGCAAACAGGCGCGGGCCATCCACGCCCGTTCCCCTTGTCTGGTGCCTGCCGCCCGTGATCCAGGAGGCGGATCTCGACTGGTACGCGGCGCAGGTGAGGATGTTGCTGGAAAACGGTTTTTCCGAGTTTGAGCTGGGCCACTGCAGCCAGGTGGCCCTCTTTTCCGCGACAATGTCACGGCCGGCCGGGCAGGGAGGACTGCGGCTCCATGGCGGCTACACCTTCAACATGCTGAACAGCGCCGCGCTTGCCGCCGCTGCCCGGCTGGGCCTGGCCGGGGTCCAGTTCGCCCTCGAGACCGACGAATCGAACCTGACCTCGGCGCTGGCCAGCTTCCGGGCCGTGCTGCGGCGCCGGCAGCGCCGGGACGACGGGACGGCAATGAAGATCGGCCTGCTGGCCTATGGCCGGCCGCCGCTCTTCACCGCCCGCCTGCAGGCGGAGCATTTCCGCTACCGGCAGGAGTTTGCCAGCCCCCGCGGCGAACGATTCGTCCTTGACCGGGACCATGGCCTCACCCATGCCCGTTCAACTCTGCCCTTTTCCCTGCTCCGGTTCAGGAACGAACTGTTCCGGGCCGGTGTCGATTACCTGGTCCTGGACCTTGGCGGCGGCCCGCTGAAGCGGGAAGTGGAGACCCTGTCCGCCCTGCTGCGCGGCACCGGCCGGCTGCCGCCGGCAATGGAAGGCAATTATACCGGCGCGCTTGTCTAGTGCCTGTCCATAAATGGCCTTTTCGCCCGATTTCTGTGTCGCTACGAAAAATAAAAATGCTCACATATGCTTAATATGCTGCGATTTTTATTTTTCTATGCTCCTTGAACTCGAACGAATTCTCATTTCTGGACAGACACTGTCTAGTAGCTGCCGTCCCGGCCGCGGGAAACAGGATGGTTCTGGCGATTTCATGGCAAATGTAGTAAACACTGGCCCGTGATCATGCCGGCCGATGAATCTGAGTCGGTCCGGGCTGGTCCTGCCGGTGCATCACTGGATGGATCGCGATCCCCTGAACCCGAAAGCGGCTGGAGAGTATGAGCAACAGGGAAATCATCACCCGCCTGTACGGCGTTCTGCGTCCCTACCTGGGCAAGCTGGTCATCGCCATGGTGGGCATGGTGGTGGTGGCGGGGTTGAACGCGGCCCAGGCCTACATGGTCAAGCCGCTGCTTGACGAGATATTCGTCAACAGGGACGCCCGCCTCCTCAACCTGCTGCCGCTCGCCCTTCTGCTGCTTTTCCTGGTCAAGGGGGTGGTCTACTTCGTCTACTCCTATCTCCTGGAATGGGTGAGCCAGTGCGTGATCCGGGACCTGCGCAACCGGATCTACTTTCACTTCAACGAACTTGACCTGACCTTTTTCCAGAAGCGGCCTACGGGCGAGCTGATCTCCCGGATCATCAACGATGTCACCCTGCTGCAGGGGGCGGTTTCCCATGCCCTGATCCGGATCCTGCGTGACTTTTTTTCAGTTATCTCGTTGCTTGGCGTGATTTTTTTCATGGACTGGCGCCTGGCGCTCATGTCGCTCATCTTCCTGCCCATGGCCAGCGTGCCCATTGTCGTGTTCGGCAAGAAGTTCCGCCGCATCTCCACCCGTTACCAGAAGAACGTCGGCGAGGCCACCAACCTCCTGCACGAGACCATTGGCGGGGCGCGCATCGTCAAGGCCTTCTGCATGGAGGAGTTCGAGAAGAAACGGTTTGCGGCCAAGATGCAGGACCTGTTCGAGATCCTGATGCGGGACACCCGCTACCGGTGCCTGTCCCATCCCATGATCGAGTTCATGGGGGGCGTCGGCATGGCCATGATCATCTGGTTCGGTGGTGTCCAGGTCCTGAAGGGCAACTCGACACCCGGTACCTTCATGTCCTTTCTCACCGCCCTGGTCATGCTGTACGAGCCCATCAAGGGGGTGAGCAAGATCAATTCCACCATCCAGCAGGGCATGGCCTCGGCCAGCAGGATCTTCTCCCTGCTCGACGTCCGGCCCCGGGTGCGGGAACGCAGGCATGCGGTTGTGCTGCCGCCCTTTGCCGGCGAGATCACCTTTGACCACGTCTCCTTTGCCTACGAGAAGAATGAGCCGGTGCTCCACGACATCAACTTGCGCATCCGGCGTGGCGAGGTCCTGGCCATTGTCGGCCCCAGCGGCAGTGGCAAGACCACCCTTGCCAACCTCATTCCCCGTTTCTACGATGTCTCTGCCGGTGCGCTGCTGATCGACGGCCATGATGTCCGGGACGTGACCCTGCACTCCCTGCGCGGCCAGATCGCCCTAGTGACCCAGCAGACCATTCTCTTCAACGACACGGTGCGCAACAATATCGCTTACGGCCGCAGGGACTGTCCCATGGAGGAGATCATCGAGGCGGCCCGTGCCGCCTATGCCCTGGATTTTATCAACGAGCTGCCCGAGGGATTCGAGACCCTGGTGGGCGAGTCCGGGACGCGGCTCTCCGGCGGCCAGCAGCAGCGGCTCTCCATTGCCCGCGCCCTGCTCAAGGATGCGCCCATCCTGGTCCTGGACGAGGCCACCTCGGCCCTGGATACGGAATCGGAGCGCCAGGTGCAGCGCGCCCTGGAGAACCTGATGCAGAACCGGACCACCATTGTCATCGCGCACCGCCTCTCCACCATCCGCAAGGCCGACCGTATCGTGGTGATGAAGGAGGGGCACCTGGTGGAAGAGGGAAGCCATGATGAACTGCTCGCCAGTGGTGGTGAATATGAAGTCCTGCACCGGATGCAGTATGACCAGTAACGCATGCCGTCTCCCGGGGATATCGTGAACCGCCTGACAACCCTGCGCCGCGGCGCCGCCACGGTCAACGGCTGGCTGCCCCTGCTGCTGGCCTTCAGCCTGCCGCTCTCCACTTCGGTCATCTCGGTCGCAGCCCTCCTCATCCTGCTGCTCTGGCTGGTGGAGGGGAACTTTGCCGGCAAGGGACGCGAGATCATGGCCAACCCGGTCTGCCTGGCCCTGCTCGCCTACCTGGGCCTGTACCTGGTCGGCCTGCTCTGGACCGACAACATGGCCGGCGGCATGGCCATGCTCAACAAGCAGTGGAAGCTTGCCCTGATGCCGGTCTTTCTGACCACGGTCCGTTATGACTGGCGTCGCCGCTACGTGGCCGCCTTCGTGGCCGGCATGGGCGTGGCCGTGCTCCTCACCTACCTGGCCTGGTTTGGCCTGCTCCACTACTCGGACATCACGCCAACCCACCTGACCCACGGCACCTTCCACGTGGTCTACAATCCCATGCTGGCCCTGGCCATCTACCTGGTCCTGCACGAGATCCTGTGGGGCGGCCGCGGCAGGGCGGCCCGCCTGGGCCTGGCGGTGCTGGCTGCCCTGATGATCCTGGACATGTTCATTACCGAGGGCAGGACCGGCCAGCTGGTCTTTTTCGTGCTCATGGCGCTGCTGCTCATCCAGGGGCTGCGCCGCCACCTGCTGCTCGCCGTCCTGCTCTGCCTCGTGCTGCTGCCGATCTCCTTTGTCGCCGCCTACCGGCTGAGCCCCATGTTCCGGCAGCGGGTGGACCAGGTGCGCAGCGAGATCGCCGCCTTTGAGGTGAATCCCGATACCTCGGTGGGGTTGCGTCTTCTCTTCTGGCGCAATTCCCTGGAGATTATCAGGGCCCACCCCCTGTTCGGCGTCGGCACCGGCGATTTCCAGGATGCCTACGCGCAGGTGAACCGGCGCCGATCCCCGGCCATGGTGGCCACGGACAATCCCCATAACCAGTACGTGCTGGTACTCTGCCAGTTCGGCCTGCCGGGGTTGGTCCTGCTCCTGGCCCTCTTTGCGGTCCAGGTTCGCCAGGCCGCCAGGATCCGCGATGGCTGGCAGCGGATCCGCCTCGCCTTTCCCGTGTTTTTTCTCACCATCATGCTCACCGAGTCCTACCTGGTCGTCTACGAGACCGGGTTTCTCTTTTCCCTGCTGGGCGCCGTGTTCTACAAGCTGCCACCCCCGGCGGCCAGCCAGGAACAGAACCTGCCGGAGTGATGATGGTGCAGCCGGACCTGTCAGTGGTCATTGTCAGCTACAACACGGTTGATCTGCTGCCGGCCTGTGTCGAGTCTGTCCTGGCCCAGGAGGCGGCGTCGCGCCAGATCATCGTCATCGACAATGCCTCGGCCGATGAAACTGTTGACATTCTGCGCCACCGCTGCTATCGGGACCTTGAACTGATTGCCAACAGGGAAAACGTCGGCTTTGCCCGCGCCTGCAACCAGGGGTTGCGCCGCTGCCGCTCCGACATGGTCCTGTTTCTCAACCCCGATACCGTGGTGCAGCCGGGCTGCTTTGCCGCGATCCTCGATTATATGGCCGCGCACCCGGAGACCGGCCTTGCCGGCACCGCGATCCTGGAGCCAGACATGCGGCCGCATCCCTCGGTGGAATACGACTATCCCGGCCACCACTACGTGCGCGACGAACTGGACGGGCTGCCCGGCAGGATCGCCTGGCTGCTGGGGGCAAGCCTGGTCGGCCGGAGTGAACTGTTGCGGGCGATCGGCGGTTTTGACGAGGATTTTTTTCTCTATGGCGAGGATATCGACCTGGGCCTGCGCATGCGCAAGGCCGGTCATCCGCTGGGCTTCATCTCCCGGGCCCGGGTGGTGCACCTGGAGGGGCAGAGTGAGCGGCGCGCGCCTGCCGAGCGGGTGTTTGCCCGCAAGATCCGGGCGGAACTCCTCTTCTTCCAACACCACTATCGGCAGGAAACCATTCGCAGGATAGCGCGGGCCCGCTGGCTCCAGGCCACCTGGCGCATCCCGGGTCTGCGTCTTTCCCTGGCCCTGGCGCGGGACCGGCAAGACCTGCTGGAAAAACTGGTGAAGTACCAGGTGACACGGCGGATATACGGGCAATATCTCCGGCCAGGGCAGCGGAAGGGAAGATGAAGGTTGCCATCATTCATAACCAGTTGAGCCGGGGCGGCGGCATGGAGTCCTACCTCCTGGCCCTGCTGCGCGGCTTCACCGGTGCCGGCGACGAGGTCCATGTCCATACCTACGAGGTGGATCCGCAGGTGGCCGGCCTCTTTCCGTGTACCGTGCACAGGAGCAACCTCTTTCCGCTCCCCAGGCGGCTGCGGAAATACTGGTTTTTGCATCGCTGCAACACCCGGTTTAACCGCCGGGACTATGATCTCTCCCTGAGCCTCACCAGGACCGCCTGCCAGGACATCGCGGTCATCGGCGGCGTGCATCCGGAATCCGTGCTTCGGGCGGGATGGCGCAATCCCTACCGCCGCCTGCACGACAAGGCGGAGATCGGCTTCGAGTCCAGGATGCTGGCCGGGGTGCCCTGCATCCTGGCCCATTCCCGTTCGATCAGGGAAGATATCCTGCGCCATTACCCGGCAACCGATCCCGACAGGATCAGGGTCCTCTATCCACCGCTGGACACTGGTCGCTTCCGCGAGGTGTCGGCCGGAAAGCGGGAAGAGACCATCCGGAAATACGATATACGGCAGGAGGGGATGACCCTGCTCTTTCCCTCCCTGGGCCATCGGCGCAAGGGGCTGCACACCCTGGTCAAGGTCTTTGCCCGCCTGGACCCGGACCGGTTCCAGCTCCTGGTGGCCGGCGAGGCCATGACCGGGTACCATGCCCCGGTCAATGTCCGTTATCTCGGCTATATAGACAACCTGTCCGCCCTCTACAGCGCAGTGGATTACGTGGTCCTGCCCTCGAGCTATGAACCCTTTGGCCTGGTTGTCGCTGAATCGCTGCAGTGCGGCACGCCGGTGCTGGTCACCCGCGGCGTGGGCGCGGCCGAGCTGCTGGCACCGGACGAGGGTGTGGTGGTGGCCGACAACCAACCGCGCACCCTGCTTTCGGCCATCCAACGCCTGGAAAAGATGCGCGTCCCTCCTGGTTTCGCGCGGCGCAACGGTCTGCTCATTGACCAGCATGTCGAGGCGATCAGGCGGTTTGCCAGGGAGCGGGCCTGAACCATGAACCTGGCCGGGAAGAGGATCCTCATCATCAAGCAGAGCTCCCTGGGCGATATCATCCACACCCTGCCGGTGGCGCATGCCCTCAAGCGGTGTTTCCCGGGCTGCCGGATCGGCTGGATCGTGCAGCGCGCCTTTGCGGACCTGTTGCGGCAGGACGATGCCGTGGACCGGGTATATCCCATCACCATCCCCTCGACCAGCGATCCACAGGCCGGCCGCCTTGCCTACCTGCGGGCCTTTAGCGCCACCCTGGACACCCTGCGGGACCTGCGCCGCCTGTTCCGGCGTGAACCCTACGACCTGGTCCTGGACCTGCACGCCTCCTTTCGCAGCGGCCTGCTCGGCATGACCTGCCGCAGGGGAGTGCGGATCGGGTTTGCCGATGCCCGGGAACTGAACCCCCTGTTCCAGGATGATCGGATCGAGGTGCCCAGGGACGTGGTGCACGCGGTGGACAGGAATCTCCTTTTCTGCCGTCACCTGGGCTGCAGGGTAAAAGACGAGGATTTTTTTCTCTCCTGCGACAGGCAACACGAGGAAGATGTCCACCGTTTCCTGGCCCAGCACGGGGTAAGCGGCCATGACCTCCTGGTCTATGCCAGCCCCACGGCCCGCTGGCAGACCAAGTTCTGGCCGGCCCGCAACTGGGCGCAGCTGGCGGATGAGCTGTACGGCACAGGGGTGCGCCTGGTCTTTGCCGGCACGGATGCGGATCGGGAGTTTATTGCCGCCATCACCGCCATGATGCACACCCCGCCGCTCAATGCCGCCGGCAGGCTGGACCTGGCCGGCGCAGTGGCCCTGATCCGGCGCAGTGCGCTCTACGTGGGGCTCGACACCGGGCCCATGCACATGGCGGCCATGGCCGGCCGGCCGGTGGTGGCCCTGTTCGGTCCCACGCACCCGGAGCGGGTCGGGCCCTACGGGGTGCCTCACTGCATCGTCCGGGCCGCCGGAGTGGAGTGCCTGGGTTGTCGGCGGCGGCAGTGCCGGCAACTGCGCTGCATGGAAGAGATCACGGTCAGCCAGGTCCTGGCGGCGGTACAGGATCTGCTTGCCGGCGGTCCCGGGACAGGAGAAGAGCAATGCGTGTCAGCCTGATCGTTACCACCTATAACTGGAAAGAGGCCCTGGAGCTCTCCCTGCGCAGCGCCCTGGTCCAGGAACGCCTGCCCCTGGAGATCATCGTGGCCGACGACGGATCGGGGCCTGATACCGCCCGCGTGGTGGCGCGGATCAGGGAGGAGGCCGGGATCCCTGTTATCCACTGCTGGCAGCGGGACAGGGGCTTTCGCCTGGCCCGGAGCAGGAACAGGGCCATTGCCCGGGCCAGGGGGGATTACATCATCCTGGTCGACGGTGATATCCTGCTGGAGAAACACTTTGTGCTCGATCACTGCAAGTTCGCCAGGCCGGGGTATTTCGTCCAGGGGACCAGGGTGCTGCTCAACCGGGAACTCTCGGAAGAGATCCTGCGTGCAGGCGGGCTCGATGCCGGTTTCTGCACCCGCAGGGTGGAAAACCGGAAGAACTGTTTTCGCTCCAACGTCCTGGCGCGGCTCTTTTCCTTTCGCAGCAGGCGGATCGGCGGTATCAAGACCTGCAACTTCGCCTTCTGGAAAAAGGACGCCGTTGCCATCAACGGCTTTAACGAGGAGTTTGTCGGCTGGGGCAGGGAGGATTCCGAGTTCACCGTCCGGCTGCTCAACGCCGGGATCAGGCGGCAGAATGTCAGGTTCAACGCCCTGGCCTACCACCTCTGGCATCCCATGAACGATCGTGCCCGCCTGGACGAGAACGACCGTATCCTGGAACGGACCATCAGGGACAGGCTCTCCTGGTGCGCCAGGGGCATTGACCAGTACCTGGAGGGGAACGGTGTCCCGGGCCGGCAGGAGGAGGGGGCCCTGGGGTGAGGAACGACCGGGGACGCGGGCAGGACGACCGGTCACCCCGGGCCGGCAGGGACATCAGGTGCCTTGCGGTTTTTTCAGGGGGGGCTGGGCCGGTGGCGCCCAGCCGGCCTGCAGCTCGTGCAGTTTTGCATACTTCCAGAAGGTTCCCTCGAAGTTGCCCAGGGCAATGACAAAGCCGGGCCAGCCGTCCAGGATGCCGCGTTTCAGGATGTACATGTGGAAGAAGGACCAGGCGCCACGGGCGAGCGCCATGCCCATTCCCGCCCTCCGGCCCCGCTGGCGGAGCTTTTCCGCGCCCAGGGACGAGTACTTGTTGGCCTTGTGCACCACCTCTTCCAGGTTCTTGTAGGGAAACTGCCAGATGGGGCTTTCCAGGTAGCCCGGCGGCCGGTCGGAGACGATGCGGTACTCCTCGTGCACCGGGTCGTCCCTGAAGACGAGCGTCCCTTTCCTGAACAGTTGCGGCTGCCGGTAGTCGGGATAGAACCCCGAGTGCTTGATCCAGCGGCCCATGAAGTAGTTGCGCCGGGGAATGTAGTAGGCGTCCAGGGGATCGGGGCCGTTGATGGTGGCCAGGATCTCGTCACGGGCCCCGGCCGTGCATCGTTCGTCGGCGTCCAGGGAAAAGATCCACTCGTGGCTGCAGGCGGCCATGGCACGGTTGCGCAGGTCGCCGAAGCCCCGGAAATCGATCTGCACCACCCGGGCCCCGGCCTGTTCGGCAATGGTGGCGGTATTGTCCTGGCTGTGCGAGTCGGCAAGCACGATCTCGTCGGCCCAGAGCACCGAATCGATGGCCGCGCCGATCTTGTCCGCCTCGTTGTAGGCGATGATGTAGACGGAGATCTTTTTCATCCTCAGGCCCGGCGGACGACCTGGGGCCTGGTCCTGCCGCCGCCGGCGAGCTGGACCACGATGCGGTCGGTCTTTTTCAGGCGGCCGACCAGGGTCTTGAAGAGATGGCGGGAGACGTCGGGATACTTCTCGATCAGTTCCGAGAGCTTGTCACCGGGGTAGCGCTTGATGACACACCGGCCCGAGGAGACAATGGAGGCGGAGCGGGGCTCGTCGAGGATGGCGGCCATCTCGCCGAAGTACTCACCCGGCTCCGTGATCTCGGCGATCTTCTTGCCGCCGCGCAGCACAGCCACCTTGCCGCGCACCAGCTTGAAGAAGTCCTTGTCCTTGTTGGCCTCCTGGATGATCACGTCGCCGTCCTCGTACTCCTCCACGTCCGGGTTGACGAGGTAGGCCGGCAGGCTCTCCTCGTGGACCACCGTGCGCCGCAGCACCTCCTCCAGGCTGGTTATGCCTTCCCGGGCCTTCTGCAGGGCCGCCTCGCGCAGGGTATACATGCCCTCCTGGATGGCCACCTTGCGGAGCTGTTCCTCTGAGACCTCGGCCTGGATCGCCTTGGCCACCTCGTCGGTGACCTCCATCAGTTCGCAAAAGCCGACCCGGCCCCGGTAGCCGAGGCCGTTACACTCGGGGCAACCCTTGGGGGCAAAGAGCTGCAGGTCGTCGATCTCCTCTTCCCGGAAACCGGCACTGAGCAGCTCCTCCCTGGAATGGTTGGCCGGCACCTTGCACTTGGTGCACAGCCGCCGGCCCAGCCGCTGCGACAGGACCATGGTCAGGGACGAGGCCAGCAGGTAGGCCGGGATGCCGATATCCACCAGGCGGCCCACCGTGGCCGGCGAGTCGTTGGTATGCAGGGTGGAGAAGACCAGGTGGCCGGTCATGGCCGCTTTCATGGCGATCTCCGCGGTCTCGATGTCCCGGATCTCGCCGACCATGATGATGTCCGGGTCCTGGCGGAGAAAGGCCTTGAGGGCGGCGGCAAAGGTCATGCCCACTTCCTGGTTGACATTGACCTGGTTGATGCCCTTGAAGTTGAACTCCACCGGGTCCTCGGCGGTCAGGATCTTGATGTCTTCCTTGTTAAGCGAGTTGAGGGCCGAGTAGAGGGTGACCGTCTTGCCGGAACCGGTGGGGCCGGTGACCAGGAGCAACCCCTGCGGCCGGCTGAGGCAGCGCTTGAGAGATGTGAAGGTCTTCTGCTCAAAGCCGAGCTTGGTCAGGTCGACGTTGAGCGAGCTCTTGTCCAGGATACGCAGGACGATGCCTTCGCCGTGCAGGAGGGGCAGGGTGGAGACACGGAAATCGACCGCCTTTTTCCGGCCCATGCGCATCTTGATGCGGCCGTCCTGGGGCACGCGGCGCTCGGTGATGTTGAGGTCGGCCAGGATCTTGATCCGGGCGACCAGGGCGTTCTTGATGGTCAGCGGCAGGTTCATGGACTTGAACAGGGCCCCGTCCTTGCGGTAGCGGACCTGCATGGTCTTCTCGAACGGCTCGATATGGATGTCGCTGACCCCTTCCTGCACCGCCTTGACCAGGATGCCGTTCACCAGCTTGATGATGGGCGCGTCCGAGGCGGAGAACTGGTCATAGGCGCTCTCGTCCTCGGCCGCGCTCTCGATCTCGAAATCCTCGGCCGCGTCCGAGACCAGGGCTCCGAAGTCATCGATCTGGGTGACCTCGACCTCCTCTTCCTCGGCCTCCTCCTGGCCGGACTGGAAGAAGGAGTTGTACTCCTCGTCGTCGATCTTGTAGTACTTCCTGTAGGCGTCGATGATGTCCCTGGCCGAGGAGACGCAGACATTGAGCCCCTTCTGCACGATATCCTGCAGTTCCTCCACCTCGATGGAGTCGGTGGGCTCGGCCATGGTGATCTGCAGGGTGTTGCCGACAACCCGGAGCGGAAAGGCGAGAAACCGCTTGGCCAGCTCGTAGGGCACCAGCTCCAGGGCCTCCGGGCTGGGCGGCTCGTCCTCGATCACCACCAGGGTGTAGTTGTGCATCCTGCTCAGGAAGTTGGGGATGGTGTCCCGTTCAATGACACCGCTTTCGAGCAGGATCTGGCCCAGCCGCTTGCCGGTCCTCTTCTGGACGGCCTTGGCCTCTTCGAACTGGGTGGCGGTGATGTAACCGGCCTTGGAGAGAAGTTCGCCGATCTTGAGCTTGCCGGCCCCGGACTGGTCTTTCACCGTCCGTTTGAGGGAGCTTCTCTTGGCAGTCGGTTTCCTGGCGGCTTGCTTGGGCATGAAGGCTGAACTGGTAAAAGGGTTGCCGGGCGTGGGCCGTAGTAAGGTAGCCACACTATGGTATAGTACTATAAAAAAGAAAGCGGGTCAAAAGAGGATTCCTCTTTTGACCCGCGACCAGGATGCTTCTGCCCTGCCCCCTCCCGCCATGACGACGGAACGGGGCAGGCAGCGGCAATGGCTCCTGTTCGGCCTAGAACAGTCCCTTGACCTTGCCGGTCTCCACGTCGACGTCGATGCGGCGGTAGGCCGGGTCGGACGCGGTGCCGGGCATCAGGCTGATGGCGCCGGCCACGGGCACGACAAAGCCCGCGCCCTTGTAGGTGAGGATGTCGCGTACCGGCAGGGTCCAGCCCTTGGGCACGCCCTTGAGCTTGGGATCGTGGGACAGGGAGAGGTGGGTCTTGACCATGCAGGTGCCCATCTCCTTCATCTCGGGATCGGCCTCGATCCGCTTCAGCTTGGCCTGGGCCTCGGGCGAGTAGGAGACGCCGTCGCCGCCGTAGACCTCCTTGACGATCAGCTCGATACGCCTGGAGAGCGGCGTGTCCAGGTCGTAGAGGAACTTGAAGTCGTTGGGTTCCTCGCAGGCGTCGACCACGGCATCGGCAAACTCCAGGGCGCCCTCGCCGCCGTACTGCCAGTGCCTGGACAGGGCGACCCGGGCGCCGGCGCCCTCGGCCAGCCTGCGCACGGCCTTGATCTCGTTGTCGGTGTCGGTGTAGAAGGCGTTGATGCAGACAACCGGGTTGATACCGGCCTTCTTGACCGTCTCGATGTGATGGATCAGGTTCTTGCAGCCTTCCTCGACCCAGGCCACGTTCTCGGAGTTGTACTCCTCGGGCATGGGTTTGCCCGGAACCGGGATGGGCGCGCCGCCATGGCACTTGAGGGCGCGGATGGTGGCGACAACCACGGCGCAGTTGGGCTTGAGGCCGGAGTAGCGGCACTTGAGGTTCCAGAATTTTTCAAAGCCGATGTCGGCGCCGAATCCCGACTCGGTGATGTTGTAGTCGGCCAGCTTGAGCGCGACGCGGTCGGCGATGACCGAGGACTGGCCGATGGCGATGTTGGCAAAGGGACCGGCATGGACGATGACCGGCTGGCCCTCCAGGGTTTGCATCAGGTTGGGGTTGATGGCATCCACCATCCAGGCGGTCATGGCGCCGTCCACCTCCAGGTCGGCGGTGGTGATGGGCCGGTCCTGCTTGTCGTAGGCAACCACGATCCTGCCGATCCGCTCTCGCATGTCCTTGAGATCGGTGGCAATGGAGAGGATGGCCATGATTTCGGAGGAGACCGCGATGGCGAACTTGGACTGCATGGTCATGCCGGCCATCTTGCCGCCAAGGCCGATGGTGATGTTGCGCAGGGCCTGGGCGCAGAAGTCGATGAT
>WFUT01000215.1 GCA_015484845.1 Desulfobulbaceae bacterium | reverse complement strand
GCGCTGGGGCGGGTGCGGAGAGGAAGTGGGGTTACTGCTCCGGCGGATGCCTGCTGTTGATCCTGTGCAGGTAGCGCCCGGCCTGGGCGGCCAGGGCCTCCAGGTTGGTGACAGCCAGGTGACCGCGATGGAAATCCACGGCCCCCTGCTTCTTGAGCTGCTGCAGGTGGCGGTTTACCACTGTCCGCACCGAGCCCACCATGGAGGCCAGGGCGTCGTGGGAAAGATCATTGATCAGCCGCACCGGGTAGGCCGGACCGCCATGGGAACGGCGTTCGGGATCGACGTGGTGGAGGATGAGCCGTGCCAGGCGGGTGATGGTGTCATGCAGGGCCAGGTCGGTGGAGAGGTTTTCCAGCTCCCGCATCCTCCGGCCCACGTAGGGCAGGAAGCTGCGGTTGAAGTCCGGGTGCATGAAGATCCACTGGCGCATGGTTTTCAGGCTGGTGGTCAGGGTCTCCACCTCGTCGAGCACCACGGGCATGATGTCATGGCCGGAGCCGTCAAGCAGGGAGATGATGTCGTAGCCGTCGCCCGGCCCCAGGAACCAGAGGGTGATCTTACGCCCGGTCTCCGGGTGCATCCTGGTCAGCTCGATGCGGCCGCGGATGAGGATGTGAAACGAATCCTGGTGCCGGTCTTCCATGATCCGGCTGCCGCGGGACCAGGTCCTGCGGATGAACAGCCGCAGCATGTCCTCGAGCAGTTGTTCGTTGAGGCCGCGGCAGAAGGGGGATTCCTGCAGGGCGCGGAAACATTCCGGGTAGAAGGGTGCGTCGGGCCGCATGGTCGTTGTTCATCCTCCGTCGGTGCTGTTTCGCCGCTGCCGTCCCGCATGGCGGCCCGCAGCCGGCGGCTGCGGGCCGGGCAGTGACCCGGCGGCCGCGGGGCCGTTGTTCCTGCCGCCGGTCAGCCGTTTTCGGCCAGGTAGCGGGCCATGTCCTTGGCAAAATAGGTGATGATGATGTCCGCACCGGCCCTGCGGATGGAGAGCAGGGTCTCGGCCATGACCCGGTCGCCGTCGATCCAGCCCTTGGCCGCCGCTGCCTTGACCATGGCATACTCGCCGCTGACATGGTAGGCGGCCACGGGCAGGTCGAACTCGTCCCGGAGCCGGCTGATGATATCCAGGTAGGCCACCGCCGGCTTGACCATCAGGATGTCGGCGCCCTCGTCCACGTCCAGGGTCGCCTCGCGCAGGGCCTCCCTGGCGTTGGCCGGGTCCATCTGGTAGCTGCGCCGGTCACCGAACTGGGGCGCGCAGTCGGCCGCGTCACGGAACGGGCCATAGAATGCCGAGGCATACTTGACCGCGTAGGACATGATCGGGATCATGTGGTAGGAGTTTTCGTCCAGCGCGGCCCGGATCTCGCTGACCCGGCCATCCATCATGTCCGAGGGCGCCACCATGTCGGCGCCGGCCCGGGCATGGGAGAGCGCGGTCTTGGCCAGCAGCTCGAGGGTGGTGTCGTTGTCCACCTCGTCCCCGACCAGGCAGCCGCAGTGGCCATGCTCCGTGTACTCGCACAGGCAGACGTCGGTGACCACGGTCAGCCCGGGAACCTTGTCCTTGAGTTCTTGGATGGCCCGCTGCACGATGCCGTCCCTGGCATAGGCGCCGGAGCCCATGGCATCCTTCTTCTCCGGCAGGCCGAAGAGGATAACCGAGCGGATACCGGCCTCCAGGCAATCCCTGGCCTCGGCGGCCAGCATGTCCACGGACAACCGGTGCACGCCGGGCATGGACGGCACCTCCTCGCGCCGGTTCTTGCCGGGCATGACAAAGAGCGGATAGATCATCTGTTCCGGGACCAGGCGGGTCTCGCGGATCATGGCGCGCAGGGTTTCGGTCTGCCGCATGCGGCGGGGGCGGTACTCGGGAAAAACCATGGGAGAACCTCTTGTGTTGCTGTGGTGTCGTGTTGTCCGGCAGGGGGATCAGTCCAGGACGATCCCCAGGGCCTTGACCTTCTTGTGCAGGTGGCTTCGTTCCATGCCGATCTGTTCCGCGGTCTGGGAGACGTTGCCGTTGTGGGCCTGGAGCATGGCCTTGAGGTAGTCATACTCGAACTGTTTCCGCGCCTCCTTGAAGGGGAGGTTGAGGTACTGTCCCTGTGCGGCCCGGCCGCCGGCGCTCTCGCCGTGCGACACGCCCAGGGAACGCGCCACGTCGTCGGCGCCGATGGTCGGGCCGGGGCTCATGATCACCAGCCGCTCGACCACGTTGCGCAGCTCGCGCACGTTGCCGGGCCACGAGTGGCCCATGAGCATGGCCATGGCCTGGTCGGAGAACTTTTTTTCACCCAGCCCCTTGTTACGGAACTGCTGCAGGAAGTCCTCCACCAGCAGGGGGATGTCATCGAGCCGTTCGCGCAGGTCCGGCACCTGGATGGGGACCACGTTCAGGCGGTAGAAGAGATCGGCCCGGAAGTTGCCGGCCTCGATCTCCTGTTCCAGGTTCTTGTTGGTCGCGGCCAGGACGCGGACGTCGACCCGGATGGTCCTGGACCCGCCCACCCGTTCGAATTTCTGTTCCTGCAGGATCCGCAGGACCTTGGCCTGGCTCTTCAGGCTCATGTCACCGATCTCGTCCAGGAACAGGGTCGAGCCGTTGGCCTGGTCGAACTTGCCCTGGCGGCTGGCGGTGGCGCCGGTAAAGGCCCCCTTTTCGTGGCCGAACAGCTCGGACTCGATCAGGTCCTCGGGAATGGCGGCGCAGTTGACCTCGATCATGGGCCTTCTGCTTCGCTTTGACAGCCGGTGGATGGTCTGGGCCACCAGCTCCTTGCCCGTACCGTGGCCGCCGCGGATCAGGACCCAGGCATCGGTGGGCGCCACCCGCTCGATCTCCTCCCGCAGCAGGGTGATCACCGGCGAGTTGCCGGTGATATCGGGCCGGTGCGGCGTGCTCTCCCGCAGCAGCCGGTTCTCCCGTTCCAGGTGGGCGACGTGCAGCCCCTTGTTGATGGCCAGGATGATCTTGTCATAGGAGAGGGGCTTTTCGATGAAATCAAAGGCGCCGATGCGGGTGGCCTGGACAGCGGTTTCGATGGTGCCGTGGCCGGAGATCATGATCACCGGCACGTCGTTCTGTTCGCGGATGCGGCGGAGGGCCTCCAGCCCGTCCATGCCCGGCATCCAGATGTCGAGCAGGATCAGGTCCACCTCTTCCCGTTCCAGGAGCGCGAGGCCGTCCTCGCCCGACGAGGCGGTGAGGGGGGTGAACCCTTCATCGGCCAGGATGCCGGACAGGGAATCGCGGATGGAGTCCTCGTCGTCTATGATCAGGATTTTTTTTGACATTGATTGTCCTGTCCCGGCAATGCGAAGCCGGACCCGGCAGCCGTCCGCCGGATCGGCGCGCCGGGGCCCTGCCATGGAGCGTGACCGGGCGTTTCTGTTCGGCCGGGGATCGTCCGCCGGCGCAGGTGCCCCATCTTATCAGGTATCCAGCGGCAGCTCAACCGTAAAGACCGTGCCGGTCGGCTTGTTGTCCAGGACCCGGATGGTGCCGTTGTGCTCGGTGACGATGGTGTGGGTGATGGCCAGGCCCAGGCCGGTGCCGGACTTGCGGGTGGAGAAGTAGGGCTCGAACAGGCGCAGTTTCACCTGCTCGGTGATGCCCGGGCCGGTGTCGGCAACGGTCATGCGGGCCGTGTTCTCCTTGCGGTTGCAGGAAAGGGTGATGGTGATCTCGCCGCCTTCGGGCATGACGCCCACGGCATTGTCGAGCAGGTTGATCAGGACCCGCTTGATCTGGACGGGATCGAACGAGAAGACAGGAATGTCGGGGTCCGCGTCCAGGGTAAAGGTGATGTGCTTGTGGCCCTCCTTGTACAGGACCAGGGTGTCCCTGGCCATCTCTGCGAGGTTGCCCGGTTTTTTCTTTACCCTCGGCATGCGGGCAAAGTCGGAGAACTCGGAGACCAGCCGCTTGATCTCGTCCACCTGCTTGACCACGGTCCGGGTGCACTGGTCAAAGACCTCGCGGTCCTCGGTGATCCGGTCCAGGTAGCGTTTTCGTAACCGCTGCGCCGAGAGCTGGATCGGGGTCAGCGGGTTCTTGATCTCGTGGGCGATCCTCCGCGCCACCTCCTGCCAGGCCGCGAGCCGCTGCGCCTTCTCCAGCTTGGTCAGGTTGTCGAACACGATGACATAGCCGATGGGCTGCTGCTGTTCATCCACCATGCGGGTGATGTTGACCTGCAGGGACAGGGTCTCGCCCCGGCGCACGGTGAGGCGCAGGTGGCGCTCGATGGAGTGCTTGCCCGAGGCGTTGAGTTCCTCCAGGAAACGGTCCATGATCTGGACATGCGGCCGGCCCAGGACCTGGTGGAAATCGTGGCCGAGAAAGGAGGTGGCCTCGATCTTGAGCAGTTCCTCGGCAAAGCGGTTGATGGTGGTGATCTCGTTGTTCTCGTTGATGGCGATGACACCGGCGGCAACGTTCTCCAGGATCGTCTCCAGGTAGCGGCGCCGCTGTTCCGAGACCATGGTCGACTCCTGCAGGGCCTGGTGGGCCTCGGCCAGCTGCCGGTTCGAGGCCTGGATGTCGGCGGTCATCCGGTTGAAGGAATCGACCAGCAGGCCCATCTCGTCGTCGGACTCCTTTTCGAGGACAAAGTCGAGATCGCCGTCCGCGACCCGGCGGGTGGCCTGGGCCAGCTTGTTGATGGGGCCGGTGAGGCTGCGGGCGATGTAGAAGCCGAACCAGATGGCGCCGAAGATGATCAGCAGGGTGATGATGATCAGCATGATGATCAGGCTCAGCTTGATGGGCGCCTTGAGCATCACCAGCTGGCGGTAGTCGGTGATGCCGTCGGAGACCGCCTGCATGCGGGCAAGCCGGTCCGACGGGATCAGCACCGAGGCGACCAGGAAGAGGGGATCATTGCCGCCCTGGTGCAACCGCACCGGCACGATGGCCTGGATCAGCTCGCCGACGCCGGTCTTCTGGCTGAGCACCTCGGGCTGGTCCTTGTCATGGGCCAGGCGCAGGGCCTCGCTGGGGATCTCGGGAAGCACGATGGAGAGCAGGCGCGGGCCGCGGACCGAGACCAGTTTTTTCTGGGCCGAGTCGATGAGGGTCAGGGCATCGGGCGCACCGGGCGGGGCGATCTCCACCGCCCTGGTGAACAGGGTCTTGAGGGCGGCCGGGTCCATGGCCAGGGTGCCGTTTTCGAGCAGGATGCCGATCTGGCGGCCCATGTTCTCGGCCCGCTTCTCCGTGTCGTGAAAGATGGACTGGGCCAGCTTGAGCGAGGCCTGCAGGGAGTCCTCAACATTGGAGTTGAACCAGTAGTCCATGGAGGTGGAGACAAAGCGCAGGGCCACGAAGAACAGGATCGCCGTGGGCACCATGGAGAGCGAGATGAAGGAGATGACCAGCCGGGTGCGCAGCCTGGAGCCGAGGATCTTCTGTTTTCGTTCAAAGATCAGCTCCACCAGGTTGCGCAGGACCAGGTAGAGCATGAGCAGGAGCAGCAGGCCGTTGATGTTGATCAGGGCAAAGATCAGCACCGTGCTCGAGATGGGCAGGTTGAAGTCGCCCTTGAGCAGGCTGGACTGGATGTAGCCAAGCAGCGGGATCAGCAGGGCGCAGAAGCCGATGACGTAGCGGATCAGCCGTTGCTTCTTTTTTTTCTGTTCAGCGGTGAGCATGCGGTGTTTGCCCGGTGGCGGGATCAGTACCTGAACTCGATGGTCCGCCAGTCGGTTTCAAAGTCCCAGAGGGAGGTGAAGGGCAGCACGTAGTGCATGCCGAGCGGCAGGGTGGTCTTGACCAGGGTGGCCTTGATGCGCAGGACATAGGAGGCATCGGGCACCAGCTTCTTGCGGGCGATGACGATGAGCCCGTTGAGCTCGGACATGAGCTGTTCGGCCCTGGCCAGGGAGCGGGTGACCTCGGTTCGATGTTTCTCGGCCAGCTCCACGCTGTATTCCTCCTTGAGACTGTCGTAGGTCAACCGGTGCACGATCTCTTTTTCGACCAGGGTGGCGTCGGGCCAGAAATTCCGTACCTTGTCCAGCTCGACCTTGAAGCTGAAACTGATCGGAATGCCGTTTTTCACCCCCTTCTCCATCTCCGGGGTAAAGGAGTTCTTTACCGTGGCAAAGAGCAGCAGGTCGCTGGCCGAGGTGGTGATGATGATATCCGTGATGGTGGGCGTCTTGTCCTGGCTGCCGGCGGCGGGCAGGGGCAGGATGAGGGCCAGGAGCAGGAGCAGGATGCCCGGTCGGAACAGGGTTGGTTTCATGAGCGTATGGGGGCGACCAGCACGGCTGGAACAGACAGGCAAAGCACGGTTTGGTGGCTCCAGCGGGCCGGTGGCCGTGGCGGTGACTGGATACTGGAAAAATCGCGCACAGGATCATGGGCCCGGGGCGGCTGCCCGGGCAGGGCCGCACCTCGCCATCCCAGGAGGAAGACGCATGCAACTTCCTGAAATAACGGTTGATTGTATTGTGGGGCCGGGCCCGTTTCCATGACCGAATCAATCATGCAATGTACCTGATAACAGGGACCTTGTCCATGGCAAGGGCAATTTTTTTCCATTTTCGAAGTGCACAGGATCCCAGGTTGCAGACCTGCCCGCAGCAGGGGGAGATCACGGGGCCGTGGTTTTTTTCCGCCCATGCCTTGACAAGTCGAACCGGCCTGCATATTATGGGCATATGCTCACAATGAATCGGGGCAGGGGGCGGTTCCCGCCCGCGGCGGCCTGAAGGGAAATGGCCTCTTTCTGCCCCCTGTTTTCATGGTCTGTCGCGGTTGCGGCCGGGTCCGGTCCAGCCACGCCGGCCTGTAAATACATCGCATTACGGAACAAGGAGATACCAATGATCGACTCACTTCGACTGGCTGTGCCGTCAAACCATCCGGGCGGACTCGAGGCCGTCCGTTCGGACCATTTCGGCCACTGTGACCTGTTTACCATCGTTGACATCAGGGAAGGCGCCATCGCCGGTGTGACCTGCGTGGAGAACCAGGAACACGGGGCCGGCGGCTGCATGGTCCCGGTCCAGTTCCTCCGCGACCAGGGCGTCGGCGCCATAGTGGTGGGCGGCATCGGTGCCCGCCCCCTGCAGGGTTTCGGAGAGGTGGGCATCACGGTCTATTTCGCCGACAGGGACCGGGTGCAGCGCGTGGGCGAGGTGGTCGACGGCCTGGTTGCCGGCCAGTTCCCGGAGATCAGGCCGGAGCAGGCCTGCCAGGGACACGGCAACTGTCATTGAGAGAAGGGCGCCGCCATGGTATACTGCCAGCGACCTGAAAACACCACTCAACAAGATTTCCTGACAGACAGGGGAGCCCCTCTTGTCTGTCCCTGGCAGCAAGAGGCCCATGTCGCCACGACCGAAGAAGATCAGGCGCTGCGAGGGAAGATTCTGCGGGCGGGCGTTCAAGCCCACCGGTATCTCCCTGCCGGACCTGAAGCAGATACCCCTGTACCGGGATGAACTGGAGGCGCTCAAGCTCTGTGACCTGGAAGGAATGTTCCAGGAGCAGGCCGGAGAGAAGATGGGAGTTTCACGGGGAACAGTGCAGCGGATACTGACCTCGGCCCGGCGGAAGGTCGCCGAGGCCCTGACCACGGGCGCTGCACTGGTGTTCGAGGAGGAGCGGCAGTAGCCGGCAGGGCGGTATCGTGACAGGTCGCGGTCCGGGGCGATCCCCGGCCACAGGGCAACGGTTGTGGCAAAAGGGAGCGGTGGAGATTTTTTTTGCCTAATTTATGTGCATATGCACGATAAAAGAGAGGTGGAGCATGTCGGAAGAGAAACAGAAGTTGCTGTATATCCTCAACAATGCCGGCGAACAGGCAGAGCGGGTACTGACTGCCTTTGCCCTGGCCAACATCGGCGTCTCCATGGAGCACGATGTCACGGTCATCGTGTTCGGCGAGGCGACCAGGCTGGTTTACAAGGGCTATGCCGGCACGGTTCATTCGCCGGAGCGGCTGCCCCTGGACAAGCTGATCAGCGATTTCCTGGCCGGCGGGGGCAGGATCCTGGTCTGCCTGCCCTGCATCAAGGCCAGGAAGGTGAGCACGGATCAGCTCATCGAGGGCGTGGAGGCCACCACGGGCACCGTGGTCAACGACTGCATCCTGGAGGCGGACAAGGTAATCAGTTTCTAGCCCCTGCGGTCATCCAGGCCGAAAAACGGCACCGGTAATGGCCGTGACGCTGGAGATGGTGTTGTTTGTTAAATAGCATGTATACAACAAGATAGAAAGAAGAGTTCAACTGAAACTTTACCGGAGGTAGGGCCATGTCAGACGTGGATCTGAAGACGATCGAGGTTGCCAGCACCATTGATTCCAGGGGCAGTGCCTGCCCGGGACCGCTCCTGGAGGCAAAGAAGGGGATCGGCAAGGTCAGGGTGGGCGAGGTCATGGAGGTCTATTCCAATGACGAGGGCACCCGGATCGACCTCAAGGCCTGGGCGGACAAGGTGGGCCACGAGTATCTCGGCTACCTGGAGGCGGATGGTTACGACAAGCATTTTGTCCGGCGGAAAAAGTAGACCACCTAAATCCTGCAATTGGCAATTTTGCCGGAGATGCGAGGCATCAAGGGTGCAGACGTATACGAATACTTCAAGCCCTTGATAACGAAGCAGATTCGGTAAAATTGCCAATCCCGAAGGGCGAGAAAATGAAGAAAAAAATCCTTCACCCGATCAGTGCGTCGAAAAAAACGATCACGTTCGTATAATCCGCTGATACGGCAAAGGAAAATTTTTTTCTTCATTTTCGAAGTGCAGGATTTAGGGACCATAAAATCCTGCACTTCGAAGTTGCAGGTTGCAGGATCCGGGCAGACAGATATCCGGTGCGCCCCTGCTGCGGGATTTTCCGAGCTCCTCGCCGCAGCGGGGGCGGTCCCGGTGACAACATCGCGGGTCGGGCCGCGCGGGTGCGCGGGCCCGCCCTGCCGCCTGCCAACCACTGACCACAGGGAGATGACCATGGCTTGCCGGGACGTTGAAGGAAAGATCCTTATTCTGGCCACCGAGAGCTGCGCCTACCCGGGCGCTGATTCCGTTGGCCAGGCCCATTCCGGTTATCCGGCCAACACCTATATCCTCCGGGTACGGGCGCCGGTGATGTTTCCCGAGCACTTCTACCTGGACTGTTTCGCCAAGGGAATCAGCGGCATCATTGTCATGTCCTGTGGCGAGGAGTGTCCCTGGGAAGGGGCCTACAAGGCCCTGGCCGACCGTATCGACCGGGTCTACCGGATGATGCGCGAGCAGGGCCTGGATATCCGCCGCCTGCGGCTCACCGCCATCTGCACGGTCTGCAACCGGGCCTTTCTCAAGGAGGTGAACCAGATGAACGAGATTGTGCAGGAGCTGGGGCCGCCGCGAGCGCAGGAAGCAGGAGCAGGGGACGCCTGTGCGGAGGACGGCGCCGGGCAGGGGAACAACCAGGAGAGCCCGTGACGGAATACGGGCCACCGCCAGGGCCTGCCACGGCATTGGGCAGGAGCGGGCCCGGTAATCCAACCACTCTGGAGAAGAACATGACATCCGGCCGGACAATCACCTGTGACGCGCTTGTCGTGGGCGGCGGTATCGCCGGCCTGCAGGCGGCGCTCGACCTGGCAGACCAGGGGTTCTCGGTGGTGATCATCGAGAGCGACCTTTCCATCGGTGGCAAGATGATCCGCCTGTCCAAGGTCTTTCCGACCCTGGACTGTTCCAGCTGCATCACCACGCCCAAGATGGCCTCGGCCGCGCATCACGACAACATCACCATCTTCACCTGGTGCGAACTGCAGTCCCTGGAACGCGACAACACCACGGTGACCGCCCGGGTGACAGCCAGGCCCAGGTACGTGGATGAAGAAAAGTGCATCGGCTGCCGCAAGTGCGAGTATGCCTGCCCGGTCCTGGTGCCTGATCCCGAGCAGGGCGGCTTTTCCGGCACCAAGGCGATCAGGATTCCATTTTCCAACGCCATTCCCCAGGTGGCGGCCCTGGACCCGGAGCACTGCATGCTCTGCGGCCGCTGCGCCCGGGCCTGTCCCACCGGCGCGGTGGATTATCTCCAGCAGCCGCGGCAGTTCACGGTCACGGCCCGGACCGCTGTCCTGGCCACCGGCTTCGAGATGACCAGCCCCGGGGACAGGCCGCAGTATGGCAACGGCACCATTGCCAACGTGATCACCGCCCTGCAGATGGAACGGATCCTGGCCCCGCACGGCCCCTATAACCGGGTCCTGCGCCCCATGGACGGCATGGAGCCGGACTCCATCGCCTTTGTCCAGTGTGCCGGCTCCCGCGACCTGAGCATGGGTGTGCCCTACTGTTCCCGTTTCTGCTGCATGTACGCCATCAAGCAGGCCATGCTCCTCTCCGGCGCCCTGCCCCTGGCCGACATTGTCATCTACTACATGGATATCCGCGCCTTTGGCAAGGGATACGAGCAGTTCTACCAGACCGCCAAGGCCATGGGCATCCAGTTCGTCAAGGGCAAGGTCGCCCGCCTGCAGGGCCTGGAGGGCGGCACGGTGGCCGTGCACTACGAGGCCCAGGAGGGGGAGGGGGTGAGCGTGGACAACCATGACCTGGTGGTGCTGTCCATGGGCGTGGTGCCGCACTGGTCGCCCGAGGGTATCTGCCGGGTGTCCACGGGCGCGGACCGGTTCATCCGCACGGTGCGGCCATCGCTCTCGCCGGTGCGCACGGACCTGGAAGGGGTCTTCGTGGCCGGCGCCGCCTCGGGACCCAAGGATATTGTCGATACCATTGCCGAGGCCGGCGCCGCTGCCATGGCGGCCTCCAACTACCTGGCTGCGGTTCGGCAGCAGGGGTGAGATCATGAGTGGATCAAGACAACGGAAATCGGACAGGGTGGGGGTCTACATCTGCCACTGCGGCGGCAATATCTCCGACCACGTGGACGTGGAAAAGGTCCGTGCGGACGTGGAAAGGATTCCCGGGGTGGCCGTTGCCCGCACCAACATGTTCATGTGTTCCGATCCCGGCCAGGAACTCATCATCGAGGACCTGCGCCAGGGCATCGTCGACCGGGTGGTGGTGGCCTCCTGCGCCCCCAGCCTGCACGAGGCGACCTTTCGCAGCGCCATCGCCAGGGCAGGCGCCAATCCCTACATCTATGAGCATGCCAATATCCGCGAGCACGTGAGCTGGGTCCTGCACGGCGACAAGGCCACTGCCAAGGCGGAAAAGCTGGTGGCCGCCGCCGTGGGCAAGGCGCGGCTGCTGGAACCCCTTGATCCCATCCATGTCGAGGCCAGGCGGCATGTCACCGTGATCGGCGCCGGTATCGCCGGCATGACCGCGGCCAGGCTGCTGGCCGACAGGGGCCTGGAGGTGGTGCTCATCGAGAAGTCACCGTATCTCGGCGGCCACGCGGCCCGGCTCGACCGCGTGGCGCCAACGGGTGAAAGGGCGGCCGACCTGGTCTCGGAGCTGGCCGAAGCGGTGCTGGAACACGCGGCCGTCACCGTGATGACCAGCACGCGGCTGGCCGGTTTTGACGGCTACGTGGGCAACTACGATCTCAGGGTCAGGCCGGTGCTGGCAGGGCCGGCCGAAGACCGGAACGGCTACGTGCCCTTCCACGGCGTGGTCGGCGGCAACCCGCCCGAGCTGACCATCAAGACCGGTGCCGTGATCCTGGCCACCGGCTTCAGGTCCTACCGGCCGCGCCGGGGCGAGTACGGCTACGGTGATCTTGCCGGGGTCGTGACCCTGCCCGAATTTATCCGCCTGTTCAGCGCCGCTGAAAGATCGGGTGACTGCCTGGTCCTGGACGGCAGGACCATCCGTTCCGTGGCCATGATCCACTGCGTCGGCTCCAGGCAGATCCCCGGCATCCACGAGGAGGACGGGGACGGGCGGCTCAACGAGTACTGCTCCCGCACCTGCTGCAGCGCGGTCCTGCACGCGGCCTGCCGGATCCGGGAACTCTTTGCCGGCACCCGGGTCCACGACCTCTACCGCGATATCCGGACCTATGGCCGGGGCCAGGAAGAGCTGTACGAGCGGGCCTCGAAGAGCGGCGTGCTCTTCCACCGCTTCACCGCCGAGGCGCCGCCGCTGGTCGAGCCGGGAGACGGCGGGGAAACAGGGGATTTCCCGCTCCGGCTCACGGTGCGGGACGGGCTTACCTTTGGCGAGGAGGTCCGCATGGGCGTGGACCTGGTGGTGCTGGCCACCGGCATGGAGGCGGGCGACATCGACGAACTTGTGGCCATGATGAAGCTGCCCGTTGGAACGGACCGGTTCCTGCAGGAGGTGCATCCCAAGCTGGCGCCCGTGGAGACCTCGGTGGCCGGGGTCTTCCTGGCCGGGACGGCCCAGGCGCCCATGACCATCGGCGAGGCCTGCAACGGCGCGGCCGCTGCCGCGGTCAAGGCGGCCTCCCTGCTGGGCCGCGGCTACGTGGAGCTCGATCCCTTTGTCGCTGACGTGGATCCCGCCCTCTGCCGGGGCACCGGCGACTGCCTGCAGGCCTGCCTGGCCGACGGCGCCCTGGAGATGGTCGAGGTGGAGACGGAAGAGGGCGCCGCCAGGCAGGCCCGGGTCATTGCTGCCCGCTGCCTCGGCTGCGGAGCCTGCGTGGCGGTCTGTCCCACCGGCGCCATTGACCTCAAGGGCTGGAGCCTGAAGCAGTACGAGGCCATGGTGGACATGATCGTTGCCGACATCCCGGACAACGCATAAGCAAGGAGGAACGGATCCATGGGCGAGGCACAACAGCCGGACCAGGCGGTGAAAGAGGCCCTGAAGCGGCTGCGGCAGAAGCGGCAGGAGAGGATCAGGGAGGTGGCCGAGCAGGTCAAGGTTCAGAAGGCCGAGCTGAAGGCGATCAGGGAGCAGCTGGCCGCGGACGGCGAGGGAGCGACTCCGCCCCGGCTTGCCGAGGGCACAGGGATCGAGGTCTCCCGGGTCATGTGGTACCTGGCCACCCTGAAACGGTACGGCGAGGTGGTGGAGGGTGCCAAGGATGGCGGCTGGTTCCGTTACCGGCTGGCCAATAACGCGAGACAATCCGGCGGAGAGGAACAATGACCGTGGTGAGCCCCGAATTTGCCGAGGAACTGAAAGAGTACGGTGACGACACGGCCCTGCAGTGCTTCAACTGCGGTACCTGCGTCGCCATCTGTCCCCTTGTCGATGACAGTTTTCCCCGCCGGCTGATCCGCTATGTCCAGATCGGGGCCAGGGAGCGGATCCTTGCCTCGGGCCGGGACCTCTGGAAGTGCCTCCATTGCGGCCTCTGCAGCCGCACCTGTCCGAGGCAGGCCGACCCGGGCGAGATCATCCTCGGCCTGAAACGGTATGTCCTTGCCGCCTGGCGGGAGGAATAAAAAATGTTTGATCCGAAAATCATCATCGATCTCCTGGCCGAAAATGTCCGCCGGACCGGCAACCCCTTTGGCCTGTCGACAGGGAGCATCAATGGCTGGTGGAAGGGGGCGGACCTGCCCCGGCAGGGGGCGAACCTGCTGTTCACCGGCATGATGTACCAGATGGTGCCTGCCATCAATGCCGCAACCGGCCTGCTCGGGAAGTACGAGGACACGCCGGCCGGGGACAGGATCCGTTTCGGCCGCCGGGTACCCCGTTTCCTCTCTGCCGCGGTCCTGAAGATGGCCACTGCCAAAGAGGACAGGAGCGCCGCGGCCGGGGTGTTGATGGACATCACCCGGATCCTGCAGGCCTCGGGGGTCGATTTTGCCTACCGGCCCGAGCTGGACGGCTATTCCGGCATCCTGCTCTACGACCTGGGTGACCGGGAGAATTTCATCGCCCATGCCCGCCGCGTGGCCGGCCGGTTGCAGGAGGCGGGCGTGGAGCGGCTGATCACCGTCGATCCCCACACCACCTGGGCCCTGCGCGAACTCTATCCACGCTACACCGGCTATCGCCCCGAGGTGCGCACCTATTTCGAGTTGGCGCGACTGCAGGGCAACGGTGACCGCGAGGTGACCCTGCACGACCCCTGTTTCTACGGCCGCTACCTGGAACTGTCGCAGGTGCCCCGCACCCTGCTGGCCGGGCTGGGGGTGCGCTGTGCAGACGTGAACAGCGCCGGGCCGTTTACCTCCTGCTGCGGCGGTCCGGCCGAGTCGGTTTCGCCGGCGCTTGCCCTGACCGTGGGCAGGCGGCGGCTGGCGGAGCTGCAGGCCACCGGTCGGCCCCTGGTCACCATGTGCCCCATCTGTCATGCCAACCTGCGCCGGGCCGGCGCCGATGTCATGGACCTGTCCGCCCTCCTGGTCCGGTTTACCCGGAGCGGGGAAAACAGTCAGAAAAGAGCGGAGTGACCGTTTCATCCGGGACGGCATTCCTCGTCAACCACCAGTCATTGAGCAGGAGGATCTGCCATGAAATTATGTATAACCGCTTCCGGTCCGGAACTCGATTCGATCACTGACAGCTCTTTCGGCCGGGCGCCGTGGCTGCTCATCGTGGACACGGGGACCATGGCCGTCGAGGCCGTGCAGAACAGTTCGGCCGCCGCCCGCCAGGGAGCCGGGATCGCCGCGGCCCAGCTCATCGCCGATCACGGGGCCGAGGCCCTTCTCACCGGCCGTGTCGGTCCCAAGGCACGGGCGGCCCTGGACGCCTCCGGCATCAGGGTGTACGAAGGGCTGGCCAGGGAGACGGTGCGGGAGGCCCTGCAGCGGTTCATGAACAAGGAACTTTCCGCTGCCCCGGCCGGTGATGCCGCCCCCGGCGCCGCCGGGGGCGGCGGGGGCGGCGG